>CAZDWB010000013.1:160-51952 GCA_964509225.1 uncultured Sangeribacter sp. | reverse complement strand
CTTTTTCACTCGTTTCATTTTTCCAAGGAATCGCTTTTTTATTTCGCATTTTCAATTTTTGAAAATACGTAAAGATGTTTGAATCATTGCTACCACCAATGCCGAAGGTTAATCCATGACGTATTGGTTTGAATGACTATAGAATTATTTTCCCCGGACAGTACCTTTTTCATTGAACCAAATATCCCGCCGCGACGTTAAATTTTCATAATTAATATATTCTCAATACTATGAAAAAGTTATTATACGCTCTGTTTCTACTTCCGTTGTTTGCTTTGACCTCTTGCAATAACGATGATGATTTCCCTGAAGTTGATATTACAGTTAACATGCAGCAGGCTACCCATGCAGATGGAGTAGTGTATATTGTTAAAGGTGAGCCTTTTCAGATTAATTCCTTAACCGTGAAATCACTCACGGGTGAAAATGCCGCTCTTGGGGAAGTGGGTTACTATTGGAATAATATCCTTGTTGGAGTTAATGCCATAGCACCTTATACATTAGCTTTTGATACAAATACCATGCCTACGGGAAAAAATCAACTCCAGATTCGTACAAATATTTTTCAGGTTGACAAGACCATTACGGCTGCTTGGCTGACTTATAATATAATTGTGGTCCCCTCAAAGGAAGATTTACCTGCCGATGCTCCGGAATTAGGTATTATTGAACAGACCACCCGTTGCACACCAACCGGTGAATAACTATTTGTCATAATACATTATATAAAATAGCACGAGAATGTGTCAAAACAAATCGACCCCTGAAAGTTATTAGTCTAACTTTCAGGGGTCAGTTCGTTAACGGGAAGCTCCCGTATTCAATATAAGGAGAGGATTTGAGGTAAGCAAGGGTGGAGCAAGTTTAGTCAACGTACACTTTTTTAAATCAATCCTTAACTTTATTTTTTTTATCAGTTGATTTTTCATCGGCAAATTTGTTGGGGAATGTCCAGTGTTGGCGAGGACGTGAAAAGGCATATATTATCAGTCCTATTCCCAAGAGAATAAAGGGTATGCTCAATACCTGACCCATATTCATGCCGTAACGGGATATCATTTCATATTCACTGTCAACCTGTACTTGCTTAACATACTCTATGAGAAATCTGGGGAGGAAAGTTCCTACAAAGAAAACACCCGTTATGAGCCATGGTCTCTCTTCGGCATTTCGTTTCCAATACATCCATAAGAGCAAACCAAAGAGTGCAAAATAGCATAGAGCCTCATAAATTTGTGTCGGATGCATCGGTAGAGTCTCCCCATTTCTGACGAAGATAAAACCCCATGGCAAATCGGTTACATTACCATAAATTTCAGAATTCATCAGATTCCCCAGGCGTATAAGTCCGGCTACAAAAGGGACTGCCACTACGAGTTTATCAAAGGTCCAGGATGCGGGCTTCTTCGCAACTATCCATGAAAACAGGAAAAGAGCGATGATATTGGCTATGGTGCCTCCATGACTGGCAAGTCCTCCATTCCAAATTTTGAAAATCTCAATCGGATTCCTTGAATATTCATCCCATTCATAGAAAAAAACATGTCCTAAACGAGCGCCAACTATCGTAGCTATAACCACATAGGTCAACAGGATGCCAAGCCATCGTTCAGGCGCTCCTTCGTGTTTGAACATACGGGCTACTATGTCATATCCTACAAGGAAGCCCACAGCAAAGGCTAATCCATACCATCTCACAGCGATGGGTCCAAGATGAATGAGTACCGGATCAGCATTCCACGTAACAAACAGATTAACAAAGGAATCAATCATAGATATATGGTAATATAAAACAAGGAAAGAGGAGGGGAACTCCGTACCCCTTCCTCTTTCCTTTTTGGGGTTATTGAAATTTATTACTTCCCTTCCACAATTGCTGCAGTGTCCTGAGCAATCATCATCTCTTCATCTGTGGGGATTACAACGACATGCACCTTGGAATCTTTTCCTGAAATTTCTACCTCTTTTCCACGTGCTTTATTAGCTTCGGCATCGAAAGTAACTCCAAGATAAGCGAGTTTCTTACAGATCACCTCGCGGGTGCTTATCTGATTTTCACCAACTCCACCGGTGAATACTATTACATCAACTCCACCGAGCACTGCTGTGTATGCACCGATATATTTGAGGATACGATATTCATACATATCCATAGCAAGACGAGCTCGTTCGTCACCGTTGGCTATCCCATCCTCTATATCACGCATATCGCTTGATTTACCATATATACCCAGTACTCCACTCTCTTTCTGGATATGTTTGCTGAGTCCCTCTGCATCAAGATTGAGCTGTTGCATGAGATAAATAAGTGCTCCGGGGTCTACATCGCCTACGCGTGTTCCCATCATAAGTCCTTCGGTAGGGGTAAGCCCCATTGAGGTATCAACACTCTTACCATCCTCAATAGCTGTGATGCTGGCACCATTTCCGATATGACATGTAATTATCCGCTGTTTGTCATATTCCAGACCGAGGAATTCACATGCACGTCGGGATACATAGCGGTGGGAAGTGCCATGGAAGCCGTAGCGACGTACACCATATTTTTCGTAATCGCTGTATGGCAAGGCATACATATAAGCTTTCGCAGGCATAGTCTGATGGAAAGCCGTGTCAAATACTCCTACCTGGGGAACATTGGGAAGGATTTCCGTCACTGCCTCAATGCCGGTGATATTTGCCGGATTGTGTAGAGGTGCTACTGTATAACATTCCTTGACTTTCTCTATCACTTCCGGTGTAATGAGAACGGATTTATTGAATTTCTCCATTCCATGCACTACACGGTGACCTACTGCATCAATCTCATCATAACTCTTGATAACACCCTCTTTGGGGTCAGTAAGAACTTTCAAGACATTTTTTACCGCTTCCTTGGCATCCGGCATCTCTACAACGATAGTTTCCTTACTACCGTCGGGACGTTTGAATTTCAGGAATGAATCGGGGAGCCCGATTTTTTCCACTCCACCCTCAGCAAGCACCTTTTTGTCGGCACTGTCAATAAGCTTATATTTTACACTGCTTGAGCCGCAGTTGAGAACAAGAATTTTCATATTTTTCAATTAAATTAGAGTCCTTTTTCACCAATTGCCTGGTTACAGGTCACAATTATTGTATTGATAATATCGTCAACGGTTGCACCGCGAGAAAGGTCGTTGACCGGAGCTGCAAGACCTTGAAGGATAGGACCAACTGCACCGGCGCCGGCAAGACGTTGAACAAGCTTATAAGCGATATTACCGGTTTCGAGTGAGGGGAAGATAAGAGTGTTGGCATGTCCGGCTACTGTACTTCCGGGAGCTTTTTTAGCACCGATTTCGGGCACTATCGCTGCATCGCTCTGCATCTCTCCATCTACCTTCAATTCGGGATCCATCTTATGCACCAGTTCGGTCGCTATACGTACCTTGTCTACACGTTCGTGGCTTGCAGAGCCGTATGTAGAGAAGCTGAGCATTGCTACAACGGGGTCAAGTCCGGCGATATTCCTGGTTGTCTTTGCTGTTTCCACAGCTATCTGTGCCAACTCTTCTGAGGTGGGATCGGGAACTACCGCACAGTCTGCGAAAATGAGCATTCCCTGGTCGCCATATTTGCAGTTCTCAGGAAGAAGCATGATAAATGCTCCGCTGACAACTGAGATTCCGGGTTTAGTTTTGAGTACCTGGAAAGCAGCGCGCAGTACATGAGATGTGGGACTTAAGGCGCCTGCTACCATACAGTCGGCATCTCCCGCTTTAATCATCAGGCATCCCAGATAGAGAGGATCTCTGACGGTCTTACGGGCATCATCAATAGTGATACCTTTCTTTTTGCGTAATTCAGCAAAAAGCTCGGCATATTTCTCTGTGAAAGCAATATCCTCCGGATCGTATACATTGACTTTATCAAGGTGTGAGAGACCTAACTTTTTAGCTTCTGCAAAGATCTCTTCACGATTGCCAATAAGGCAAACTTCAGCAAGTTCGTGAGCTGCTATGTAGTCAGCAGCTTGCAGAGTGCGCGGCTCTGTTGACTCCGGCAACACCAGTCGCTGGGGATTTTCCTTGGCCTTAACGGTCAGACGCTGGAATAAATTCATGGTAAGTATTGGTTTTGTTCTTTATTATTATCCCTTTCAGGGACGCTCATTGATGCAAAATTAACAAATATCAACAAAACGACAAAGCATTAATCTCCCATTACTTCCGGATTTAAACTAATTTTTGTAATTTTACTGCCCAATTTTGGAGAGGAACATGACAATCATCAAACGCCTTTACATTTTCATTCTTCAGACCTTCCTGCCTCTGTTTGCGATGACATTCTTCATCGTATTGTTCATTGTGCTCATGCAGTTTCTATGGAGATATATTGATGACCTGATAGGTAAGGGACTTTCGATGGATGTCCTGTTTGAACTTTTCTTCTATGCTGCTGTCAGTATGGTGCCTATGGCTTTGCCGCTGGCTGTGTTACTGGCAAGTCTGATGACGTTCGGAAACCTCGGTGAAAAGTTTGAGCTTACTGCAATGAAGGCATCCGGAATTTCGTTACTCAAGGTGATGCGTCCGCTGATTGTTCTCATATCTTTGGTAGCCGTCGGTGCATTCTTTTTCCAAAACGATATTCTCCCCAAAGCACAGGTAAAGATGTGGACTCTCCTTTTTTCCATGAGGGAGAAAAGTCCGGAACTTGAAATCCCGGAAGGTGTCTTTTATGACCAGATTCCGGGGTATAATCT
This sequence comes from uncultured Sangeribacter sp., assembly GCA_964509225.1. Lineage (GTDB taxonomy): Bacteria > Bacteroidota > Bacteroidia > Bacteroidales > Muribaculaceae > Lepagella. The sequence goes on along the minus strand of CAZDWB010000013.1, from coordinate 47,226 downwards.
TTTCGTTAAACAGAAAGACCGGGAGACAGGAATGTTGCGTGATGTAATGATTTATGCCACCGGCAATGGCACCAATCAGGGTTCCACCATCCTTCTTGCCGACTCCGCACGCCTGGCAATGACAAAAGGAAATAAATATCTCTTTCTTCATTTATATGCCGGAGAACAATTCGAAAATCTGCGCCAGCAAAATATTGGGGATAATAACGTTCCTTTCAGAAGGGAAACCTTTCTTGACAAAAAAGTTTTGATCCCTTTTAATGCCGGATTCACCAGATTTGACGAACAGGGCATGCGAAATCAGTATGTAGGCAAGAATTTATCAGAATTACGCCATACAATAGACTCTGTCTCTGTAAGGATTGATTCAATGGGAATCCTTTTTGATTCTGATTTAAGAAGAGATGCTTTCCCCTCACTTCATCTTGAAGTGCCCGGGAAAGGAACGCTTTCAAATCCTTTTGGGGAGGAGACAAATATCTATTCTGATTACCCCGGAGGAGAACAACGTGAAATCGGAGAACGAAGGCACGTGGAGGAACATCCGGTATATAAAGCACCCAAACCAAGAGAGATAAAGAGCAACCCTTTATCAATTGACTCTTTGGTAAACGCACTTCCCGTATCAGTGCGCAACAGTGTCTACGCTGATGCCCGAAGCAGAGTGGAGCGACAGAAAGGAGAATTGGAATTCCGTGCAGTCGAGATGTCATCTGAAAAGAAAACAGTCAGACGTCATGGAATAGAGTTATTAAAGAAATTTACTCTCTCCGTAGCCTGTATAATATTCTTTTTTATCGGGGCTCCCTTAGGGGCTATTATACGAAAGGGGGGACTGGGTACGCCATTGGTCATCTCCGTTCTCCTCTTCCTCGTTTATTATATAATTGACAATACAGGGTATAAGATGGCCCGGGACGGACATCTTGAAGTATGGGTTGGAATGTGGCTGTCTACTTTTATACTTGCTCCGTTGAGTATTTATGTGACGTGGAAAGCTATGAATGACTCTTCTGTCTTTGATAAAGACTGCTATTTAGCCCTGTTCCGCACCATTTTCGGTATAAGACCACCACGCAGCGTACCCTATAAAGAGGTTATCATCAATGATATTTCCCTTAATGTCGCCCTTAACAAACTCGCTTATCTTGAAGAAGATTGCAATCGCTTCCTGCAAAGATACAAGGGTGTTGAAAATTATAAAAAATATTGGCTTAAAGGTTATAATAATCTCAGGATAAAATCCATTGCCGGGAAGACTGACGAACTGGTGGAATATTTGAGTGATTGCAGGAATTTAAAAATAATAGATAAACTTGGAGAAATTCCCAACATCGGTGCGCTATGGATTTATCAACCCGGAATAAAACAATGGATAGGGATAACAGCTATGATTGTTTTTCCGGTAGGCTTACCTCTATATTTTATAGGGATTAACCGTCAACGCAGGTTAAAAAACAACCTGGAGAAGATAGTGACTGTATGTAAAGAAATTACAGAAATACTCAGTGTGAAGGAATAATAGTTTCATCTCCTCAGAATTTTGAATGATTGCAAAAGCGGCTGCTCTCCCGAGCAGCCGCTTTTGCAACGGATTTATCCGTCTGTTATTCTCTTAAACTTAATGAACAAAAATCTATCTTCTTTCTTTTCATAAGTTAAACATCGCATAACACGAAATTGTTTTTAAGAAGCCAAGGTTTAACTCTCGTTAACATCCATTAACAATTACGTTTCCATTCCGGCTTATTACCTCTCTCCTATTCCAAGGTGTTATTCTGTTGAAGATCTGAGATTTGTTGGTCAATACGCAAACGGAGTTCCTGCAATTCCTTAAGTTTTCTTTGGCGGGCCATCTCCTTATATCCGTTTATTGTCTCAGTTACAGATGCAATCGCCTTCAAAAGCCGGTTCTCATCTTTAAGAGTCATCTCCGGAAGATTGGAAATTCGCGCAGCTATACATTTGAGATCATCTACAATTTCATCTGTAGAGACATTGTCTTTAGCTACCTTTGAAAGTTTCCTGCGCTTCCAGGTCTGGATTGTACCGTATTGGCGGTCGATAGGTTTATCCCGGAAGGAATTTTTATATGACTCATCTTTTCCCTCCAGATACTCTTCAATATATTGCGCTACAAATTCTTCTTTTTTCATATAACGGGGGTTCTAAATCATGGAATTCCAAGATAACGGTGAAGCTGGACGCTAAGGGTCCACCTCGGGTCTGCAAGAACCCGGCGGAGTGTCCGGAGCCTGTTTGCCTCACGTTCTTCCTCATTTTCAACATAACAAGGCTGCAGATACATTAATGTTTTATCGCTCTTGCAAGGCATCGAAAAATACTGTTCAAGGGGTTGACCTAAATCTACAATTTTCATTTCGTCTGCATGGCTCACTTTCAGAGGTGCCTCTTGCCCTGATATCCCATTCTTTGGTGAAACCGTGACCCAATCGATTCCCTTAGGCAGCGGTATGGTTCCATTGGTTTCAATGGCAATCTTTTTACCTGTAGCGATTTTCAGAAGACGTATGAAATCATCATCGATATGAAGAGCCGGTTCTCCCCCGGTCAACACTATCCAAGATGCTTCGTAGAGATTGACTGCATGTACGATATCATCATCGTTGAAGAAAATTCCGTCCTGATGATTAGTGTCGCAGAAAGGACAGTTAAGATTGCAACCGCTGAACCGTATGAAGACCGAAGGGAAACCTATATGATGTCCCTCTCCCTGTAGTGAGTAGAAAATTTCATTAATCTTTCTCATTTGTCATCCTTTTCATAAACCGCAATATTCCCTTCACTTTCCTGTACCTCGCAACGGTAACAATTGTCCACATGTTCAACAATCCAACGGGCAATGTTTTCAGCTGTTGGATTAAAAGGGAGGATATCATTAATCACCTTATGGTCAAGTCCTTCGCGTATCACATTTTTAATATGTGAAAAGTCGGTCACCATCCCGTTCTTGTTAAGTTCCTTAGCTTTACATTCTACGGTGATAATCCAATTATGACCGTGCAAAGATGTACACTTGGAGGGATATGAGAGGTCCAGCCTATGAGCTGCACTTATTTCTATTCTTTTTTTAACGTAATACATAGATAGTTATGTGTTTTCCCATCAGTCTTCGTAGAGAGTGGGATCATCAATCCCGGCATATTTCATGGCCTCTTTGCGTTCAACGCAAGTACCACATTTACCACAGTGTTTCTCACCCCCTTTATAACAAGAATACGTGAGTGAATAATCCAATCCGAGACGTTTTCCAATAAGAGCTATTTCCCCTTTGGTTATATTAGTGTAAGGGGCAAGGATTTGTATATCTTCAAATGTCCCGAGACTCATGGCCCGGCTCATGGCTTCGATAAATTCTCCACGACAATCCGGATAAATGGCATGATCTCCACCATGATTGGCTATCATAACATATTTCAATCCTCTGGATGCGGCAAGTCCACATGCTACTGAAAGCATTATTCCGTTTCTGAAGGGGACTACCGTCGATTTCATGTTTTCCTCTTCATAATGACCTTCGGGGATTTCCTCAGCTCCGGCAAGGAGTGAGCTTTTAAAGTATTTACCGATAAAGGACAATGGAAGAAGTAAAAATTCGACATTTAACAGACGACACAATTCACGGGCACATTCTGTCTCACGGTGATTGTGATTTGATCCGTAGTCAAAGGTTACTGCAAGTGCGATTCTTTCCTTATATTCCATCAACATCGTGGAGGAATCCATGCCGCCGGAAAGTACTAATAATGAATCTTTCATAGAGCCCGTATTTTAGAATCACGTGGAAGTTCGGTAAATGCCTGTTCACGTCGTTTGCATTCAAGATCCTTATGGTCTTTATCTCCCCTGCAGGCAAAAGGGAAGATTGATATTCCGCCACGTGGCATGAAAAGCCCTTTGACCTCTATATATTTAGGTTCCATTAAGTTCCATAGATCATTCAGGATTATGTTTATGCAATCCTCATGGAAGTCTCCATGATTGCGGAAACTGAAAAGATAAAGCTTAAGACTTTTACTTTCCACCATTCTCTCCCCGGGGATATAAGAAATAAAGAGATGTCCGAAATCGGGCTGACCGGTTTTGGGACAGAGAGTGGTAAACTCCGGACAATCAAATGTCACGACATATTCATTTTCCGGATGCTTGTTAATAAAAGTTTCAAGCACATCCGGATTGTAATCGGAAGAATAGACAGTGCCTTGATTTCCAAGCAAAGTTACACCATCAAGTTCAGCATCAGTACGCATAAGAATAGCAATTAAAGGATAAAAGGCGGTGTGTCAAAATCAAACATTTGCCACACCGCAATAGCCTGACCGCAAATGTCCGGAACAGAGCGGTCGAAATCAGAGGGAGAATTCTTTACGCCTTAGCACCCCGCTTGGGTTTAACAGGAGCTTCAACCACAGGTTCCTCAATACCTGCCAGAGCGGCATCAACCATAATTCGACCGCAATATTCGCAAACGATAACCTTCTTATGCATCTTAATTTCGAGCTGACGTTGAGGTGGAATACGATTGAAGCAACCACCGCATGCGTTTCGCTGAACCGTTACGATGCCCAGACCGTTACGCGCATTCTTTCGGATTCGTTTGAACGCTGCGAGAGTATAATCATCAATAAGAGGTTCAAGGTCTTTTGCCTTTTTACGAATCTCCTCTTCCTGTTGGCGCGTTTCAGATACTATCTCATCGAGCTCTTTCTTTTTCTCCTCCAGGATATGTTCCTGGTCGGCTAATTCCTCTTTGGCATGTTCTATTTCTTGCGCTTTGACTTCCTGTTTGGCTTTCGCCTCACGAATATTTTTTTCTGCGAGCTCTATTTCCAGATTTTCATATTCTTTCTCTTTTTCGAGAAATGCATATTCGCGGTTATTTCGTACGTTATTTATTTGTTCCTCATATTTAGCGATTTTTGCACGGCGATCTTCAATTTCGCCCTCTTTAACATTTACCAGAGCCTTGAGGTCGGCTATTTCATCTTTATGCTTCTGGATGCGGGTCTGGTAGCGTATTATTTCATCTTCAAGGTCTTTTACCTCATTGGGAAGTTCGCCACGGAGGAATTTGATGCGGTCGATCTCCGAGAGGAGGGTTTGAAGCTGATAGAGAGCTTTAAGTCGCTCTTCCACACTACGCTCTTTTTCCATTTTCTTTTCAGTAGCCATAAGGGTGTATATGATTTAATATAATTTTCTGTAGTTAAATTACTTTGACCGGATTTACATCCGATTGTGACATGAACAACGGGAAGTCGGGGAAAGCTTTCAGTATCACTCGGGCCAATATATTTCGAGAACAAAGCTCACTTTCGTAGTGACCGATATCTACCAATATTATATCCTCACCGTATGTTGTGAAATCATGATATTTGACATCGCCGGTGATAAACATGTCTGCGCCCTCTTCGATAGCTTTGCGGCAAAGAGACATCCCTGCACCTCCGCAAAGTGCGATTTTCCTCACTACAAGGCGCGATGCCTCATCCGAATATCTTAAATTTTTTACATTAAATTTCTTTTTTACGTTTCTAAGAAATTCGATGGTAGGTGTGACATTGATTGTGCCGGAGACTCCAAGACCCGAACCATCAGGCCGGGGATCAAGAACATGCATATTCTGCAGACCGAGCATGGTACCCATCTCGAAGCTTACCCCTTCTATTACTGAATCAAGATTGGTATGTGATGCATAAATAGCAATATTTTCACGAATTGCAATCTCCACGATACGCTCAGGTGCGCTCTGCCCTGTAAGATGCTTGAGTCCCTTAAAAATCAGCGGGTGATGACTCACAATCATATTACATTCTCTGCGTATCGCCTCCTGTATGACGGCCTCTGTCACATCAAGACATAGCAAAACGGCTGTAACCTTCATATCCGGATGACCGACCTGCAGGCCTGTATTATCATAAGACTCCTGAAGATTACGGGGTGCAAAATTTTCTACTGCTTCCGCTATGTCTTTTACCGTTATCATTTTTTAAGATCTAACTTGAGTTGCAATTCTTCCAGCTGGGCATCATCGATGGGTGATGGTGACTCATTCATCACATCTCTTCCCGAGTTATTTTTGGGGAAGGCGATTGTGTCACGAATTGTGTCAAGTCCGGCGAGAATGGAAACAAAACGATCGAAACCGAGTGCGAGACCTCCGTGAGGGGGAGCTCCATATTGGAATGCGTTCATTAAGAAACCGAACTGCTCGTGTGCGCGCTCCGGAGTGAATCCGAGAAGCTCAAACATCGTGTCCTGTAACGAAGCATCGTGTATACGGATTGACCCACCACCTAATTCCGTTCCATTGACCACTATGTCGTAGGCTGTAGCGCGCACTTTCCCCGTATCGGTTTTAAGAAGAGGAATATCTTCGGGGTTAGGTGATGTGAAGGGATGATGCATTGCGTAATAACGTTGTGTCTCTTCATCCCACTCGAACAATGGGAAGTCGACTATCCAAAGAGGTGCGAAGACATTCTTATCTCTTAATCCGAGACGATTTCCCATCTCAAGACGCAACTCACACAGTTGTTTCCGAGTCTTCATGCTCTCTCCACACATCAGCAACATTAAATCTCCCGGTTTCGCACCGGCACACTCGCACCATTCGCGGAGCTGCTCCTGTGTATAGAATTTCCCGACAGAACTCTTGATGTCGCCATTCTCTTCCAACTTAACCCACAACAAACCTTTAGCACCGATTTGTGGACGTTTAACGAAGTCTGTCAGCTGGTCTATCTGCTTCCTGGTATATGAGGCGCATCCGGGAGCACAGATTCCTACGACTATCTCGGCATCATCAGCAACCTGGAATCCCTTCCCTTTGGCAAGGTCTGTAAAATCCACGAACTCCATGCCGAAGCGTAAATCCGGTTTGTCTGAGCCATACTTCTCCATGGCATCTTGCCAAGTCATTCGGGGGAATGGTTCGGTAAAATCAATATTCTTAACATATTTGAAGATATGCTTTACCAATCCTTCAAACATTTTAATCACGTCTTCCTGTTCCACGAAGCTCATTTCGCAATCCACCTGAGTAAACTCCGGCTGTCGGTCTGCACGAAGGTCTTCATCGCGGAAACACTTTGCAATCTGGAAATACCGGTCATAGCCACTTACCATGAGAAGTTGTTTGAACAACTGTGGACTTTGAGGGAGGGCATAGAATTCACCGGGATTCATTCTTGAAGGGACCACGAAATCACGGGCACCTTCCGGTGTAGACTTTACCAATATCGGGGTTTCTATTTCAAGGAAACCTTCCGAATCGAGGTAACGTCGGATTTCGAAAGCCATTTTATGACGCAACTCAAGATTTTGACGAACACAAGGACGTCTCAAATCAAGATAGCGGTATTTCATGCGGAGGTCGTCTCCTCCGTCTGTGTTGTCTTCAATTGTAAAAGGAGGTGTCTTAGAGCGATTAAGGATTTTTACATCAGTGGCAATCAGCTCAATATCTCCGGTTGGAATATTCGGATTCTTACTGGAACGTTCCGATACGATACCTTCAATCTCAACAACAAATTCGCGTCCCAAGGTATTGGCGATTTCAAAGAGCTGGGGATTTTTTTCTGAATCGAAAACGACTTGTGTTATTCCATATCTGTCGCGGATATCAACAAAAGTCATTCCACCCATTTTGCGGATTCTTTGAACCCAACCGGCAATTCTTGTTTTTATGCCGGAATCGGAAAGGCGAAGCTCGCCACAAGTTTTATCTCTAAACATTTCTAAGGCTCTAAATTTCTCCTTACTATTATGTTGTAAATAAGGATATTAGCTATATGTATTCTTACAGAAGGGCGCTAAAACCCCATTTAACACGCAAAGTTATAAAAAATTTCTTAATCAACCAATAGGAAACTCGAGATTTGACTGCAATTTGATTTTACCGGAAAAAGGAGAATATATTAGAAAATTGTGATTTCAGTGGTGTCCGAAAAGAAAAACTCCTTGAAGTTATTCTTTCCAAGGAGCTTTTACTTTTATGATTTACTTTAATTACTCATTTGCATATTGCAAAATTGTAGGGCTTTTAATATCCACCCCATATTCTTCGGCAAAACGAAGGATATTACGTGCCAACTCTGGCTTTAAATCTTCAGGACAATATCTGAAATATGCCTCAGCGGCACGTACATGGGCCGCATCAGGCATCGGATATTCTCTTCTTTCGGGGAGTCCGTACATTGAACTCGGTAATTCTTTTCTTTCTTCTGTGTCTAAAATCATGTTTTTATAGTATTAAAATTTGACAAAATTTCTGTTTTCATCACCAAAGGATGAATACATTGAGGTGCTTTTACAAAAAGGATAACTTTCTTATTTAACTATAAAACAATCGGGTGCGTATAAAGTTGAAGAATCCTATGCCATCATGCGAGATAAATCGGAAAGAGTAAGGAAATGCTACATGAAATGAAGTGTTAATTTGTGGGTATGTGAAATTTTTGCTTACTTTGTCCGAATTTTCGATTTATGTGGAAGTTTGACAATATATATAAGGAAACAATTTGGGGAGGTAGCCGTATCGGTGATTTCATCGGCGAGAAACTTCCCTCGGACAAAATAGGGGAATGTTGGCAACTTTCCTCTGTTCCCGGTTCTGTGTCGATAGTTTCCTCAGATATCGATAAAGGCAAGAATATCACAGAGTTGATAGAATCTTATAAAGCTGATTTGCTGGGTCAGAAGAATTATCAACGCTATGGCAACAGATTCCCCCTGCTAATCAAATTAATTGATGCCTGCGACAATCTATCGGTTCAGGTGCATCCTGACGATAATCTGGCACGTATGCGTGGTGAACTGAATGGTAAAGCCGAGATGTGGTATGTATTGGGTTGCACAGAAAACGCAATGCTTGTCAACGGATTCAAAGAGAAGGTTGATCCGGCTCAATACACTCAACTGGTGGAGAACGGAAAAATTATCAACCATCTCCGTTTTTCAAATATCCACAAGGGAGATGCCTATTTTTTACCGGCAGGTAGAGTGCATGCTTTAGGAAGCGGTGTGATGGTAGTGGAAGTGCAACAGAGTTCCGACATCACCTACAGGATATATGATTATGAACGCAGGGACTCAAATGGTGAAACCCGTGAGTTACACCTTGATCTGGCTTACGATGCCATAGATTTCAGCACAGCAGGGGGTGAATCCATTGCTTACAACCGAAAAGTAAATTTCCCTGTGTGTCTGGTTTCAAGTCCTCATTTCACCACTAACCTTTTACAACTTGACAACGAAATACTGCGCGACTATTCGGAATGGGACACCTTTGTAGCTTTGATAGCTACAAAAGGGAGAGCTTCACTTCGCAGCGGCGAGCATATTATTGATATCAAAGTGGGTGAAACAGTACTTATTCCTGCCAGTGCCCGTGGGTTGGTAATAACTCCGGAGAAAGATTTTGAAGCATTGGAAATATATGTAAAATAGTCTCCCTGTCAGCTTAAAAGTTTCAAAATATAATTTATTATTTTGAGTTTCGTAAATCTGATTCCTCCATTCGTTTCGGTCTTAAAGATTATTATCCGGTGAGGGGAGTTTATTTGCTTCCATAAGAGCACGGTCAAGGATGGGATCTTTCCCGGATGCATACTCCTCTTCGCTGCCGCCACATTCAAATCCGGGAGTAGGGTCAATACCGTTCTCTATCGAATTGCCGTAAGCATCAGTCACCGGACACGCTGAAAACCTTACACTCCAACCATTCGGGAGTTCTGACGAAAAAGGAAGACCTCCTCCACCTCCAGTACGGGCGCCGATGATTGTCACTCCGGGAATATCTTTCATTACTGCCACAAATTCGTTGGCTGCTGAAAAGCAAGAACGGTTTGTGAGAATAAAAACGGGTTTGGACCATAGGAGACAACCATCTTGTGAAGGTTTATATTCTATTGGGTAAGGTTTGGAAAAATCAGAATGACCCGGACCTGTCTTATGGGAAATATAACCTCCGATAATTTTTTTGGTAATGAATCTCCCTACCAGGGTATTGACATTTGTGAGCTGTCCTCCACCATTATCCCGTATATCTATAATCAATGCTTTGCAGTCCCAAAGATAAGCAAATATATAATTTAGTGAGGTTTCGGAAATGGCATGGGAGAAAGAGGGATAATAAAGATAACCTACCTTATCATCAAGTATTTTATAATATATTCCGGAAGTGACATCCCAATTAAAATCAAGATAATTCTCTTCTAATGTCCGGAGATTAAAATTCTGAGGATAATCTGTCCACCATTTTCTGTAATAGCTGGTATTGAACCTCGATGATAGATTTACGTGTCCATCCTTTAGCTCATTAAGCATCGATGCGCATAAATTGAAAAGTTCTTTGTCTGTGAGTGGCGCTTTAAGTTTGGCTGTGGCTTTATATTGCCCGACAATAGTTTGCCAATCTATCCCTTTTTCATCCAAGAAGCAATAACGGGTATCAATAATATAAGCCAATGCATCGATATTACCCTCCAAAGAGTCTGAAAATTCCGGCTCATCATGACAGGCGCAAAAGAGTGGAATAACACCGGTCAACATTATCAACCGGAATATGAAAGTAGAAAATATGGAGCAGATTTTATTCATTTTATTGTCATTCAATAAAGATAATACACAGCATCGTTTTTTTTATTCTTAAGACCGATACCACCGGGGATTACTCCGATGGAGAAGAGATGTGAGATTCTTCGGGTGGTGAGGTGGGAGGAATATTGATTTGAAAAACTAAAACGATATCCTATCTCCATAGACGTTCGTCCGAAATCAAGTATGGCTGACAGTGAATTGGAGATTCTGCAGTCAGAACCCCACCATCCGGGATGGATAAGACCGGAATGATTGCCCAGATAAATCTCATAGTATGTCTCACCATATTCCGGTGAAAAGAATAGTCCGGCTAACGGTAGGGTTAGTCTGTCCGTTACCAGAATCGGCAGTTTACCACATCGGAAATGATAAGATATGCCGGCTGTAGGATAAATTGATAAATCGGCTATAGCGGTTACCGGATTATTTGAGTTCCTTCCAAGATAGAGAGCCCCTCCTTCAACTCCAATTTTCCCTCCCAATGACAATTGAAGATTGGTATAAATATTTTTACGCCATGACATTCCCCAGTCAAAGCTTGCTGATATCCCGTTCATAGATGCGGTGTGTGACCGGTTCAGCATATCTGAGAAATATAGAGATGCATTAAATTCCATGACGGCTTTTTCCGCATTATAGGGAAGTGCCTTCCCCCATCTCCCGGAAGCTCCGAATATTTTCCCGGTAAATTTTAAGGGAGAAAGATAGGTTGAGACTGTTTCGGTCCCACCAATTTCAAAAGCATAAGAACCTGTGACCGGTCTCTCCTCACCTCTGACCCCAACGCTAAAGATAAAAAAACAAAAAATTGTAATTACCCTTATTATTGAAGACTGAGTTTCAGAATGGGGGGTTATGAATCGTCTATTCATCCGTTAAAGGGTTTTCAGCATTTTGGTCGGTGAAATCAAAAAGTTCCCCCTGAATCACTCTCGGGATATGATTTTCTGATTCACTGATTTCTGTTTCATTTTCCGGCAAGATATCTTCTTCTGTGAAGGCAGGCTCAACTTCCGGAAAGCGAGTCGGTTCAAGTTCATTGATTTCCGCGATTTCATAAGTTGAGATGCGCTTACCCTTGGCTTTAAAACTTTTTGTAGATATAAAGTCGGCGGCTTGGATTTCTATTGAAGGTCGCACTGAGTCGTTTCCCCCGAAATTTACCTCCAATCTGGGATACGGGGTATCTGTAAGGAGTATCACCGAAGACTTTTCATCCGTACCTACAAACCGCTGTGGTTGTGAAGCCGGCACGAACTGGAATCGCTTCAGGTAGGCATATCCTTGCTGAGAAGCATCGAAAAGAGCCAGTGACCATATCTTTTGTGGATTGAATTTTTCAATCCTTAATATGTTATCTTCATAGTGATTGGAATCTGAGTAAGAAGTGGTGTAGAAACAACCGTCAGTGGTTATGACAAGTACCAGGTCATCTCCCTGAAAAGTACCGAGACTTTCTCCCCGTTTATCATAATTCAGACGCAGCACATCTCTGTCGAACCAAACCTCTCTCCCCTCCAGAGTGCTGCCACCCTTCTTATCAAGGCTGATTTCGTCAACTTCATATTTAGTGACCAAATTGCCGAGTGAATCCTTATTTTTTATAGCCAGATCGGCAAAATCCGTAATAAATTCCTTGTATCGCGGAAATTTACCATCTGCTGATCTCTTTCCGGTGAGAAGCACTTTAACAGTTTCCGCCTCTCCATTGGGATTCACTGTGAGATAAAGGATTTTTGAATCCGGAAGTCCCTGAGTGAGATCGTACTCTTTGTCGCGTGTAAGTCCGGTGATAAAAAATCTCTTCTTATAATAAAATCCTTCTTTACCATTGCGATAGATAACATTGAAAACCGTACGCCTGTCACCCTTCTTAAACAATCCGATATGTTTTATCTTCTTTCCTACATATAGTTTATCCTGAACCTTGGTAATCTTATACTTACCATTATTATAAATAATCAGGATATCATCAATATCGGAGCAGGTGAATTTGAATTCCCCTTCTTTAAGGGCTGTCCCAACAAATCCACCCTTTTTATCAAAGTAGAGACGTTTATTGGCTTCAGCTACTTTTGTGGCCTGAATTGAGTCAAATTCCCGGAGTGTGGTCAATCGGGGATATGCTGCTCCATATTTCTCTTTAAGATGTGAAAACCACTTGATTGCCTGTTCATTGATGTGAGACATATTATAAGTCAGTTCCTCAATTTTTGCATCAAGTCGTGCAAGCTTCTCATCTGCTTTGCGGGAGTTGAACCTAAGAATTCTCGCCATGCGTATCTCCCATAATTTTAGCAAATCATCGCGTGTTATGGGTCGGAAGAAATCTTTCTTATATGGTTCAATGAGTGCATCGAGTCGGTCAAGGGCAGCATCCATGGTGAGAGCCTGCTCAATTTCCGGATCCTTATACATCCGCTTCTCAATGAAAAGACGTTCCAGTGATGCAAAAATCCGCTCTTCCCGTGTCTCTGAAAGACTTATCTCATATTCCCGATAAAGAATCCCGCAGGTATGGTCAACTGAAAATTTAAGCACGTCACTCACCGACAGGAAATGAGGTTTCTCATCTCGAATCACACAACAATTCGGGGAAATGCTGACTTCGCAATCGGTAAATGCATAAAGTGCGTCTATGGCCTTGTCTGATGATGTGCCCGATTGCAGATGAACCAATATCTGTGCTGAGGCTGCTGTATTATCTTCGACCTTACGGATTTTAATCTTCCCTTTCTCCTGTGCTTTGAGAATTGAAGCTATGAGGGTGGAAGTGGTTTTACCGAAAGGAAGTTCGGTAATAGCAAGTGTTTTACTATCAAATTTCTCAATTTTTGCCCTTACCTTAATGCTTCCCCCTCGTGCTCCATCATTATACCTGGTGGCATCGAGAAGTCCGCCGGTTTGAAAATCGGGAAGGAGCTGGAAGGGTTCACCCTTGAGGTAAGCCACTGCAGCATCAAGAATTTCATTGAAATTGTGTGGGAGAATTTTAGACGAAAGACCCACTGCTATACCCTCAACACCTTGAGCTAAAAGAAGTGGGAATTTTATCGGTAGTGTCACCGGCTCTTTTTTCCTTCCATCGTAAGATGGTGTCCATTCTGTAACCTTTGGTGAGAAAACGGTCTCCAATGCAAATTCCGAAAGACGAGCCTCTATATAACGTGGGGCTGCCGCTGAGTCTCCGGTAAAGATATTTCCCCAGTTTCCCTGTGTATCGATTAAGAGTTTCTTTTGTCCCAACTGCACCAAGGCATCCCCTATGGAGGCATCGCCATGCGGATGATATTGCATTGTGTTACCCACAACGTTAGCTACTTTATTGAATCTCCCGTCATCGAGAGTCTGCATCGAGTGAAGAATACGGCGTTGCACCGGTTTTAGACCATCCTCAATATGAGGGACGGCTCGTTCCAGCACTACGTATGATGCATATTCCAGATACCACTGACGGAACATTCCGGAAAGAACGGTTTTCCTGTCGCCCATCCCCGGCACATGGTAGGAATGACTTATATTCTCGTCAGTGATGGAATCGTTGATGATATTGTCTTCGTCTAAAAGCTCTTTATCCAATTCGAAATCGTCCATGGGAAAAAATTTGAGGAAAGTTACAAAAAAAATTTGAAATCTACATCATTTTCAATATCCGAATAAGGAAAAATGTAGAAAAAAAAGAGACAGCAGAATAGTGAAATCAATTAAAAAAACATGTCAAGAATCTCCTTGACATGTTTTTTATCTCAGTGCGCGCGAAGGGACTCGAACCCCCACGTCGTTAGACACTAGATCCTAAGTCTAGCGCGGCTACCAATTACGCCACGCGCGCGGTAATTTGCAGACGATAGCGTGTATCGTTTACGTCTGCAAAATTAATAATTTATGTTCATTCCACCAAATCAAATCAAAAAAATCTACCGGAAATTTATTTATCTCCCAATTTTTCACTTGATTTCAGACTCTATTTTTGAGAGGTTGGCTGCAGATGCCGAGAAAAATAGTTCTCAATTCTTAGAATCAAAAATGTGGAAATATCTCCAGTGCATCCGCCACTTCCTGACTGTCGGGGAAAGCCTCTGCCAGCTGACGTCCAAGAAGTTTAGCGTTTCTCAAATCTGTATCCAAGAGTTCCTCTATTAATTCAAGTTGTTCTCCAACAGTCATCGGCTCATGGATACATTTGGCCATTGTCCCTTTCCAGTTAGAACCGGGAGTGAAAACAACCGGCATCCCCTGATATGGTTGAATATCTTCCCCATTGCGCAATAAAAATTCACCACGATTGCAGTATATATCAGGTCCATCAGGCATTTTAATATAACCATAAACCGGTCCGATGCTTTTAAGAACACCCATTGCCGGTATCTTTGTGTCGCGGAAGTCATCACCCACCTCCGGGTCCTTGACGGTGTCCGGTGTTTCTTTCCTGAATCTCCTTCTGTTCAAATCTTCCTCATTGAGTTCAATAGAACCAAGAATTTTAAGCTGAGGCTTATCGGTCTGTTCAGAAGGAAGTTTGAAAAGGTCGTCGGAAATAACTGTTTTTCCTGTTCCATCCCCTTCGCGGTCTCTGAGTGCTTCCCCTATTGTTTGGACTTCTACCAACATTTCAGCGTCGCTCTCGCTCTGGGTGGTGGTTGATTCTGGAATTGTGGAATCACTTTTATCATTCCCTTTAGGGATTGAAACTAATGGGGTAAAAGTTTTACCCTTCAATACATTCCTTTCCGGGGCGAAATTATTTGAACTGATTGATACTGCTGAAGCGGTGGGGATAACGCCTTGACGAATCATCATTATTTCGTTCAGAGGAATAATAATTTTTTTACCGCTTGCCGATTTCACCAGTATTGCACCATCTCCACATTTTAAAAATTTTGCTTCCAAAGGGATTGGACATCCCTTAAAAATTATTTCAACATGGTTGCCAAATTTAAAATTTTCAATAATCAGTGATTCCATTCTTCGAATATATTGAATTAATACATTAAAAATTATACAATTAAATCTGAGATTTTCCTATATCTCATTCTTTATCATAATCTTGCCGATATACGGCTTGAGATTTCTAATCTTTGAAATTATTACCGGATAAAGGAGTAAATAAAAAATCCGGACCTCTCTCACCTCCCGCTCTCTTGCAAAAGTACAAAAATTTCTAAATAATATCAAATTTTTGCTTAAATCAAGATATATGTACCTTGAAAATCTTCTCCGGTTCTTAAATTACCGCAACGGATAAGTTCAATTATAATCCGCAACACTATATTTATACTTCCATCTTACCGATGGTCTTTAACCAAGCATCCGGGCAATACGTTTTAAAGCTGAGAGAAGGATATCCACCTCTTCCCGGGTATTGTAAATTGCAAAAGAAGCTCGTACAGTTCCCGGTATTCCCAAACGCTCCATAAGTGGCATTGCACAATGGTGTCCGGTCCTCACAGCAACCCCAAAACCATCCAGTAACATCCCCACATCATAAGGATGAGAATCACCCATCAAAAATGATAAGACCGAGCTTTTGTGCGGAGCTTCCCCTATAAGCCTTACTGAAGGCAAGGTTCGTTTTATTTCCCGGGTGGCATAATCCAGCAATTCCATCTCATGCCTTTCTATATTTTCCAACCCTATGGATTCTATTAAATCTATTGCTTTCTCAAAAGCAGCTATTCCCACAAAATCAGGAGTCCCGGCCTCAAATTTGTAGGGTAGCTCGGCAAAAGTGGTGCCTTTGAAACTTACGTGCTCTATCATCTCTCCTCCTCCCTGATAGGGGGGCATCCCCTCCAATAAGGATTCCTTACCGTAAAGAATTCCTATCCCGGTTGGTCCATACATCTTATGTGAAGAGAAAACATAAAAATCTGCATCTAAATCCTGCACATCAATCTTAAGATGAGGAGAGGCCTGGGCCCCATCTATCAACACCGGCACTCCATGTGAGTGTGCTATCTCCGTCATCTCCTTTACAGGATTAATTGTTCCCAGGACATTGCTGACATGACAGAATGATGCGAATACGGTCTTGGCATTAAAGAGACGTTTGTATTGCTCTATATCCAGCACTCCCCTTTCGTCAATGTCTACAACTCTTATCACTATACCGGTGCGCCGGGAAAGAAGTTGCCAGGGTACAATGTTGGAATGATGTTCCATCACGGTCAGTATAACCTCGTCTCCCTCCTTGAATCTCGACCCGTAAGATGATGCTACGAGATTTATTCCTTCGGTGGTGCCGCGTGTAAAGATGATTTCCGATGTAGAATTTGCGTTTACATAATCTTTTATCTTCCTTCTGGTTGACTCCTCCCTGTCGGTTGCAAGCTGCGATAATGTGTGTACTCCTCTATGCACATTTGCTTTCCGGTGGTAATAGCTGTCTACAATATCTTCCACCACCATTGATGGAGTCTGGGATGTAGCTGTATTATCAAGATAAACGAGAGGACGACCGTTTACCTCCTGATGTAAACCCGGAAATTGAGACCTGATGTTCTGTATATCCATCTTATGATACTTTTTCTACTGGTTCTGAATCGAACATGCTCCGCAATCTCCGCAACTGGATAATTCTCCGGCAAATCTGCGCTCAACTAACTTCTGCAATCTGTCTCGGAGTATTGAGAGCCTTACACCATCTATAACATCTGACATGAAGGCTTGTTTGAGCAATAAGCGGGCTGTTGCTTCATCAATTCCCCGAGTACGCATATAGAAAAGCTGCATTTCATCCAGTTGTCCGATGGCTGTACCATGACTACACTTAACATCATCATTATAAATTTCCAACTGAGGCTTGGAAAACATTCTCGCACTTGGATTCCCTACAAGATTTCGATTGCTCTGATATGCTTCGGTCTTAATTGCTCCGGGTGCTACATATATCAATCCTCCAAAGGCTCCTGTAGCATTATCGTCAACCACGTATTTAAAGAGTTCGTCGCTATGACAATGTCCGACATTGTGATTGATACGTGAATAATTGTCGAGGTGTCTTTCGGAATCCTCTATACCCATTCCGTAGAGCTTTAATTCGGCATGTTCCCCGGCGTGAGTACAATAAAATTCATTCCTTGTCCTGCCATTATAGAGGGTTATGCCATCAATCATCACATTGCTGTTCTTTTCCTGACGAAGATAAACGGCGTTAAGCCTATTGGTTTTCTCGCTTGATTCCTCAAGGTCATAATAATCAAACTTTGAATTTTCCCCGGCAAATATCTCTATTGTCTCCAGACTCATCATGGTTACATCCGGATTCTGGGTATGATCGCATACCAAAAGTCTGGCTTCGGCATCTTCCTCCACAATAATGAG
This sequence comes from uncultured Sangeribacter sp., assembly GCA_964509225.1. Taxonomy (GTDB): domain Bacteria; phylum Bacteroidota; class Bacteroidia; order Bacteroidales; family Muribaculaceae; genus Lepagella. The sequence continues at coordinate 29,280 of CAZDWB010000013.1, read as the reverse complement.
CAATCTGCGTACTGCCATAATCGGCGAACCGCTATGAAGGATGTTTACAAGTTGCAATGGGCGTTCCAGCCGGGTCCCTTTCCGGATTCGCATCCACATACCATCTTGTGCGAACATGGTGTTGAGTGCCACAATGGGATTATTTATATCTGCCAGCTTTCCGTAATATTTACTTACAATTTCCGGGTTTGTAACAGCTATATCACGCAAACTCCCGATTTCTACACCTTCCGGAAGCAGCACTCGACTCTTATCCGTCTCTCCCCATCGGTCATTCAGCAACATGAAGAGTGATGAAGATAAGGTAGGCACACCACATTGAAATGTGTGTGCAACGTTCATGTCTATTGGAATCCGTGAAAGATTCAGACCATAGTCGGGAGCAAGCATCTCTGCTAAATCAGTGTGTTCATAATTTTCACTTCCCTTCCCGGGAAGAAGATTTGTCTCCAGACTGTGAAGGGCCTCATCCCTTAATCTATTGAGAGGTTCAGCTGATTTACCATTAATGAGATCACGATGAGTTATATATAAATCAGTATATTGGTTAAGTACATTCTTCATGAACATCAACGAGCCTCCTCTCTCGCGAGCGAAGCATTATCCGCCGCATCAATCTCTTCCTTTATCCAATCATATCCTCTCTCCTCAAGTTCAAGAGCAAGTTCAGGACCTCCGGTCCTTACTATTCTCCCTTTATATAGAATATGCACTATATCGGGCTTTATGTAATCGAGCAGACGCTGATAGTGCGTAATAACTATTGTCGCGTTATCTTTTGTCTTCAATTTATTAACACCCTCGGCTACAATTCGTAATGCATCGATATCAAGTCCTGAATCAGTTTCATCGAGAATTGAGAGACGTGGCTCAAGCACCGCCATCTGGAAAATTTCGTTTCTTTTCTTTTCTCCCCCTGAAAAACCTTCATTCACCGAACGGGATGCAAGTTTGTTATCAAGCTCAACGATTTCACGCTTCTCTCGCATCATTTTTAAAAATTCCGATGCACTCATAGGTGGAAGATTAAAATATTTCCTCTTGGCATTTACCGCTGCACGCATAAAATTCACCATCGATACCCCCGGAATCTCTACCGGATATTGAAAGCCTAAAAACACCCCCTCATGACTCCTCACTTCCGGTAACATGGCAAGTAAATCCTTGCCGTAAAATTCTACACTCCCCGAAGTCACTTCGTATGCCGGATTTCCGGCAAGAACCATTGACAGCGTTGATTTTCCCGAACCGTTAGGCCCCATTATCGCGTGAACCTCTCCGGGACGTACTTCAAGATTAATTCCTCTCAATATCTCTTTGCCATTTATAGTGGCATGAAGGTCATTAATTTTTAACATATCTTTTTTTATAATTTTCTTTCCCTCGGGAAATGTAGTTTACAATTTTTCAATCCTATGTTCTCTTTACACCGTTCTCAAGATATCTTCTTTGCATCTTCAAGCTGCACTTTATGCCCCAGATCCTCAATATCAGATCCTCCCAAGGCGGCAGGCGCAAGTTTTAACACTATCTCAACTGCATTCCCATCACGATCCGTTCCTAATTTTACCAGAGAATTTCCCGGATTGTATGAGGCCATCAGATTGAGCAGAATCGAAAGAATCAGCTGATATTCTATCAGGCAATAGATTCCACCAAGCAATTTGTTGATTATGCCGGCGTAAAAAGCTTTCCCTACAAGATTCAAAATCTTAAGCAGAAATCTCAGCAACATGAAGATGATCATAAATACTCCCCCGGATGACAACATCTCAAGGAAACAATCCCCTCCAAGTCTTCGGGCAATATGTGGAAACAATTCATTTAACAGATTCTCAACCGGAACTGCAAAAAGATGTCCGCAGATAATCCCGAAACAAAGCGCGACAACCGATGACACCTGACCCGTAAGTCCCTTATGATAACCCCGGATTACAGCAAGTGCCGCAACCACTATTATCAGTAAAGGGTAAACAAAATCCGGCATCTTCAAGTTTGATATAATGTTTTACAAAATTAATAATTTTTCTCAAGTTATCGCTTCCCGTTTCAAAAGCTATCTGAAATTCCGGTCGCCTTTAAGCTCACCTCCCCGGGTTTCGTATGGCCATAGACCACCCTCAAGATAATTTTTCCACTCCTCTTCATTGCCACAAAAGACATCCAGGTCTACATCCCCTTCAATACCGGGCACCCTCCCTCGATGGTCATATTGCCAGAAAGTCCATTCTGCATTAATGGGTGTGGACGAAAAAGAACATATCCATAAATTCATCCCAGGAACCGAAGAACGGAGATAATCATAATATCCTTCACGATTTGAATAGAAGGTGACCCGGTAACCTACCATATTCAAAAATTCCGTCATATCCAGAATCCTCTTGGCTATTAAAGCTGAATCTATACCCGACGCATTCCTGTGGGTCTCTACATCTATTGCAACCCCAAGGTCAAGCTTACGTGACCCTATGGCCTTTGTGAGATTTATTGCCTGGTCCACTCCATCCCTGTCAAATCTAAAAAAGTGGTATGCTCCAATCTTCAAGCCGGCCCTTCGTGCCTTATGGTAATTTTCCGTAAAGCTTTTATCCTTAAAATCTGCCCCTTCCGAAGCTTTTATAAAAATAAATGATATTCCCGATTTTACCACTTCATCCATATTTATATCTCCGTTATGTGAGGAGATATCTATTCCGCGGATAGGATACTTCTCCGGGTCTATATAGGGAGGAGTATTCATAAAATGATTCCATGCCATATAACCGGACACCCCTAACAGTATCATCACACTAAGGAAGATGAAGCCTATGACTCCATCCCGCCACTTGGTGATATGTCTGAATAATACATTTATTCCCATACTCCGGTTACAATTCTGACTCTCTTACATAAACGGATCTTACAACAAGTATAAGGTATCGCTTATGCAAAATTAACGATATTCCGCGAATCTACAATCAAATTCTCTTCTGAAACGGGGTCCGGAGCTGACATCCCTAAGACATAAACTCACAAAAAAAGTTAAAAATGTCATGTTTTACCGATTTTGGCTCATTTTTGGCTATTCAATTCAATAAAATAACTTCTTATTCGTTTAAAATTCAGAGGTAATACCCCCGGTTTTAAACCGATTCAAAAATACTATATCATTGTGAGACATACTTTTCTAAGACATAAAACCACTTTTTTTATCAGGATAGCTTTTCTGCTGGCGCTTTTGCCGTCAGCTTTAGCTGCTTTACCCTATTCACCGGATAAATATGCTGCATCTTCCGTGCTCTCTTCCGGTAAATGGGCTAAAATCAAGGTGTCAACCACAGGTATGCAATTCATTTCCAATTCACAACTCTCAAAAATGGGTTTCCCTAACCCTGAGAAAGTGAATGTCTACGGTTATGGAGGCAGAATCCTCCCGGATGTATTGTCGGAAGATATGCCCGATGATCTCCCTCTCCTCCCGGTGCATCGCACAAAAAACGGTATCTTCTTTTTTGGTACTGACCATTTTCTTTGGGAACCTACCGGTTCTTCTTCATCCATGAAATGGATTCATAAACAAAATCCATACTCTGAATCAAGTTATTACTTCTTGTCAGATCGTCCTGCCGAGGGAGTTCAAATTCCTTTGGAGTCATCAGGGGTGACTGACTCTTTTAGCGGTCAGATAAAGTCAACCTTTACAGCTCGTACCGTTCACGAGAATGATATGTTTGCACCATCCACATCGGGAAGAAAACTCTATGGGGAAGATTTTCGATCTCCTTCAACAAGAGCTTTCTCTTTTACTCTGCCCGACAACGCAGACAAAATGGCAAAGACCCGGATTATGTTCGGACATCTCACATCTTCCTCTTCTCGCCTTAAGGTAACATCCAACGGCTCCTTAAGCTCGGGATTGGAAACATCCTCATTGCCGGCTCCCTCCTCTTCATCCCTCTTTATGGTCAACACTCCTTCCGAGCGCACTTTCGATAATATTCCCGAAAATTTCAACCTCACATTGAATTTTTCGGGAGGTGGCACAATATCCTTAGCCCGTCTTGACTTTATTGAAGTTGAATGGCAACGAAATCTTAAACTGTATAATGGTCAGCTCCATTTTTATGATAATGCCAAATCAGCTACTCGATATGATATTAGCGGATGCAATCCCGACACCAAAATTTGGGATATCACCAAACCCTATGCTCCGATAGAAATTTCGTTCTCACTCAATGGGTCGGTAGCCTCTTTCATAGCTTCCGGACATCGGGAATTCATCGCCTTCGACGGCTCCGCAGGATATAGTGTCACTGAAGAGGGCACTGTGACCAACCAGGATATTCATGCTCTTCCTACACCTGATATGGTAATCATCTCCCCTAAAGAGTTTTTGGAAGCGGCTGAAAAAGTTGCCGATATGCGTCGCAGAGTGGATGGATATATTGTGCATGTTCTGTCTCCACAATCTATTTATAATGAATTCTCATCAGGTTCTAAAGATGCCGGGGCTTTTCGCAAACTATTAAAGATGTGGTATGACCGTGAGGATAAGGAGAATCCTAAAATCAAATTTTGTCTCCTTATGGGTCGTCCTTTTAATGATCAGAAACAGGTGACTGATGCCGGAAAGAAACTCGGTTACGAGTCACTACCTGCATGGCAGACTGATAATGAAGCAACCGAACCCTCTTCCTATTCCACTGATGATTACATCGCCATGATAGATGACGGGGCTAAATCATTCTCTATTCAGTCTGAAAAAATACGTGTTGCAGTAGGTCGGTTCCCGGTGAGAACCAGCGCTGAAGCAAATCAGGCTGCCAAGAAACTTATTGACTATGTGGAAAATCCCATCCTCGGCAGCTGGCGAAATGAAGTGATGGTAATTGCTGATGACCAAGATAATGGCGTGCATCTTGAACAAGCTCTCGATGTAGTCAAGGGAATGAAAAGTAAAGGGAATGGTATGCATTATGATTACGAACAGCTTTACCTGGATGCATATCCCTTGGAATACAATGGCTTAGGTGCAATATACCTTCAGCCTAAGGAAAGAATGATGAATAAATTCAATGAGGGAGTTGCCTTCATTGATTATATCGGACATGCTAATCCGGTAAGTTGGACCCACGAACACCTTCTCACATGGTTCGACATAACATCGTTCTCAAATAAGAAATTCCCGTTCCTCTTAGGTGCAACCTGTAATTTCGGCTGCTGGGATGCAACCGATCGCAGTGGTGCCGAAGAGATGTGGCTCAATCCCTCAGGAGGAATAATCGGAGGCATGATCGCTACCCGTACTGTTTACATTACTTCCAATGGAGTTCTTAATTCACGCTTCTCAACAAAAATTTTTGAACGTGATCATGAGAACAAACCTAAAGCGTACGGAACAATGATGGTGCAGGCTAAAAATGATTATCCCAACGATGACAATAAACTTCGCTTCGGATTCTTTGGTGACCCGGCTCTCCGAATCATTTCACCCACTTATCAAGTTGTGCTTGACTCAATCAATGGTGTGAGCATGGGTGATATCGGAAACAAATCGGATTTCCCGGAACTCATGGCCCGTCAAAAAGTTAAAATCTCCGGAACCATCCTCAATCCGGATGGATTGGAAGCTTCTGACTTTTCAGGCGAAATGAATTTCAAACTCTGGGATGCTGAAAAGGTTATCACTACCCTCGGCAATGGTGACAAAGGGGTCGTAAAGAATTATAACGACCGTAAGAATATCCTTTCCAGAGGTGCAACTGTTGTCAAGAATGGAAAATGGGAAACTGAAATTCGAATCCCGTCGGAAATTGAGAATAATTTCTCTCCTGCCAGATTGACTTTCTATGCCACCTCTACTGATGGGATGGAAGCGAACGGCTCTAACGAAAATTTCTTTATTTATGGATATGACCCGGCTGCTGATGAGGATACTACTGGTCCGGATATTAATATATTCGCACTAAATAATCCTGGATTCCCGGATGGCGGTGTAATCGGTACTTCGGCTACTGTAATTGCCGAATTCTCTGATGAATCCGGTATTAATCTCTCCACTGCCGGAATCGGTCACAGTCTCGCACTTTGCCTGGACAATAAGATCTATTTCGATAATATTCTCCAATATTATACTCCCGATCCTAATGATCCCGGCAAGGGAAGCATCGCTTATCCTCTTAGCGACCTTGATGCCGGAGAACACACACTGGCTCTCACTGTCTGGGATAATGCCAATAACTCATCGAAGGCTAAATTGAATTTCAAGACTATGGTAAACCAAGCTCCGGAAATTCTTAAACTTACCTCAGACCGTAGTCCTGCCACTACCGATGTTAATCTTTCTGTCGTGGCACAGGCCGATGGTGGCGGTGTGTGCAAGATGGAAGTAATGGACCTTAATGGTAAAGTATTATGGAGTGAAACCCGTTCGGTATCTAACTATCAAAACACTGAAATTTCATTTAACTGGAATCTTCAGAATAATACCGGAGGAAGAGTAGATAGAGGAATATATATTTATCGGGCCACTGTCACTACCGAAAAGGGCTCAACCACTACCAAGAGCTCCCGGATTGCTGTAGCCGCACAATGATATTTTAATATGTAAAAATAATTTTATATTTTTGTCTTTCCAATGGATAAGATTGAGCATATCATACTTCCGGAGCCCACGCTCCGTCGACTACCTTGGTATCTGGCATACGTAGACACTATAGCCAAACGCGGGATTGAAACTGTCTCTTCAACTCAAATCTCGAAGGCTCTGAATGTTGATGCTTCCCAGATAGCCAAAGATCTTTCCTTTCTTAATCTGAAAGGAAAGACCCGTATCGGATATGTGGTTAAAGATCTGCTCGAAGCTCTCTCTGCTTTTCTTGATTTCAAAGAGGTACATCCGGCTTTCCTCTTCGGTGCCGGTAGTCTCGGGAAAGCTCTTATCACTGATAAAGGATTGGCGAATTACGGCTTGCTTGTAACTGCCGCCTTTGATATCAACCCTGATATTATTGGGACTGATATCTCCGGAGTTACAATCTTTTCCATGTCTGACCTTCCTCGTCTCATGAAGGAGATGCCGGCCATGATTGCAATTCTCACCGTCCCGGCTCGAAAGGCACAGGATGCGGCGGACGCTGCAATTAACGCCGGAATCAAGGCTATATGGAACTTTACGCCTTACAGAGTTGCTGTCCCGGACAATATTGTCCTCTCAAGCACTTCCATGTATGCTAATCTTGCCCTTATTTATAACCGTCTGAACGCTCCTAATCGAGAGGGAGGTAATAAATGACACATTTTTCGAATGAAGATTTTCTCTGTCTATAATAACTATATCTCCTCGAATCACAGACGTTCTGTAGATTGGATTATACTCCCGGACTCTGCGTTGTTGCGTTCCGGAAAGCCGGTTTATCTCCCCGGTGAAGATGGCTCAATGGACGGTTTCCCATCTCTGTGTATAAAAATTGGCAGACTTGGCAAAGGAGTCGCACCTCAATTTGCCCAACGCTATTTTTCAGAAGTTGCTCCGGCAATCCAATTCATGCCTGTAAAATCCATGAACGCAATTATGGAGGGAATACCTCCTAAAGGCTCAGATGTGATTTTTGACGGTGCTGTAATGGTTGGAGACTTTATCCCCTTGAATAAAAATTTCAACTTATCCGGCGTTTCAAAAGATACTTATCCCGACATATCAATTTCAGCTTCTGTAAACAAGGAAGAGTCTGTAAATGTATGGGATAGTTCTCAGATGATTTTGTCAGCTTCCGAGATTCTGTCAGCTATCTCCGAGTATAACACCATTAAAATTGGTGACCTATTGCTTGTGGCTCTTAATCCTGCAGGATTACCGGCAAAAAGAGACGATTCTTTTAAAATTTTTATGGGAGATTCTGACCTTCTCTCTTTTAAAATCAAATAAAACTTATCCGTCATTACGGAGTATCAAAAATAGAAGAATATAATATCATAACAATGAATAAACTTTGTATCTCTTTTCTTCTCTCATTACTGGTGCCGACTGCAGCATCAGCCGCACTCCCTACCAATTTCTTTGCAAAGCGTTCTGTGCTCGCTGACGGAAAATGGGTAAAAGTTGGAGTGGATCAGACCGGAGTCTACGAAATCTCATACGAAACCCTTCGGCAAATGGGTTTTCAAAATCCATCCTCAGTCAGTGTCTTCGGACGCGGTGGCGAACTTATGGACCCTTCTTTCGTCAAAGCATCAGGTCCGGCTTCCTTGATTGACGACCTCCCTTCTGTTAAAGTACTTCATAAGGGGGATAAACTCTATTTTTTTGCTGAAGGCGTTGATAAACTCGCTTTCAAAAACCTACCCTCTCTTTCTACCGGTGGGTATTATGAGCGGAAATCAAAAAACATCTATTCCGATTACGGATATTATTTCCTGACAGATTCACAGCCTGTTGACTATATTTATACACAAAAGTCTGAAAATCTCAATTCTCTTAAAGAGATAGCCGAAGTTGTAAAATTCGTTCATAATGAAAAAGACTTACAACAAAACACCACTTCTTCGGGTCAACTCTTCTGGGGTGAGAGACTATCAGCTAATCCGGGTAATAGACAATCCTGGGATGTTGATTTAAGTGATGCCATTGTCAACTATCCAGGTTATATACGGTATGACTTATATCTCCCCAATCGTGCCGCTTCCAATCTCAACATAGGAATTGAGGGTGCTGAAAAAAATATATCAATTTCTCTGACAGACAACCCGACCTCTTATTTCACTACGGCTCAACCTAACGCTGGTGAATTATCCATCTTTAATTCAAAAACAAAACTCTTCTTTGAGCACAATGCAAATTCACCGGATTTTGATAATATAGATTTCTGGACCCTCTCTTATAAAGCCAACACTCCGGATCTCTCCAAGATTTCAAACGAGGAGGCCGCTCAATGTCGTTTCGCTGTAAGTGGAATGTCTCGCGGTACAAATGTTAAAATGTCGTTTGCGAACGCCGCTTCTTCTATGCTGTGGGATATCACTGATCCCGCCTCCCCCTCTTTACTCGACATGAAAGTCAGTGCAGGGGTGGGGACTGCAAAAATTTGGGGTGCCGGCACATTCAACGACCTTATTCTTGTAGATACTTCACGTCCACAACTTCAGATTTGCGGATATTCCAATGCATCAAAAGATGTGACCAACCAAAATCTGCATGCTTATTCTGAGGAGGGAGCCGACTTGCTCATTATCTGTACTCCCATGTTTAAAGAGGCTTCTGAAAGATTGGCCGATATCCACCGTAATGATGAGGGCTTAAAAGTGGTTGTGGCTACAAATGAAGAATGTTATAATGAATTCTCTCAAGGTGTTCCCGATATTACAGCATACAGGGCCCTTGCATATATGCTTTATAACGGTAAAACAAAACTCAAAAACGTTCTCCTCGTTGGTCCGTTAACCAATAATATCCGGGGTATTGAATTCGGAAAGGACCCTCTGGATTATCTTATAGCATACCAAAATTCCACCACTTCAATTTCTGCCGGTGCTTACAACGCTAACGACTTCATTGGAATTATGAAGGAATACATCACTGAGACTTCTATCGAAAAAACTGACATTAATCTTGGTGTGGGTATTCTCCCTTTCAGATATAATTCTGAGATGGACAATTTTATTAAGAAACTCAAGGGGTATGTTGAACGCGACGATTTCGCTTATTACCTTAATAAAAATATTGGTATTGGTGGCGATGGTGACAACCATACCCATGATAACCAGATGATAGCCGTAACGAATTGGTTCAATAATTCTGATAAAGGAGCATCTATTACCACTCCGATTGCCCTGGAATCATACGGTTATAATAACGCCCGTCAGAAATTGTTATCTTCTTTGGATAATGGTGCCAATTTCATGATTTATTTCGGTCATGGAGCGGAAACAATGCTCACCCAAAAGCCCTATTTCTTCAATACCGCACATTCCAACCAGCTCACCAACGATTTCCTTCCGCTGATTTGCTTCGCCGGTTGCTCCCTTTCTTCTCCCGATATGGACAGAAACGGTCTTGGCGAAACAATTGTAACACGTTCTCCTCATGGTGCCATCGCCTCAATCATGGCATCGCGAGAAACCTGGGCTGCTCAGAATCTCGAATTTTATAAAAGCTTTATCAACAGCTTGTTCAGGGAATATGACTCAACTTCCGCACCTTACAGATCCGTTTCTCCTACCCTTGGGGAAGTGTTTGCCACAACTAAAACGGGGTCAAGAATTCAAAACGAACTCGCTTATCAGCTGGTAGGGGACCCTGCTATACGAATCCCTATGGCTCTCGGAGGAATTCGCCTTGAAATGGAGGATAACATTAATGTTGCCACCGGCGAGAAACTCTCTCTGTCGGGATATATTACAAATGCGGATAATTCCGTTAACGATACCTTTAACGGTCAAATCGTAATCCGCATTATGGAACCTCCTGTTTCATTGCTCTGTAAGAATCTTATCACCAATCAGACTAAAGACTCCCCTACAATTACTTACGAAGATAATCAGGTCACTATGGGTGTTGCTGAAGTGAAAGACGGAAGATTCTCCACTGAAATTCATATTCCCTCTTCCGCTTCACAATTCAATGGCGCACAGGCCAACATCAAAATGGCTGCTTACGATCCTTCGACTCATTTAGGTGCCGGTGGAAAAAATTTATTCAAATTCGTGACTGACAATTCTGTCTCAACATCTGAATCCGATGACAATTTACCCCCGGTAGTGGAGAACTTCTACTTTGATTCGGATGATTGCTCAATTTCCGTTTCTTTCTCGGATAACTTAGCTCTCAATCTCAGCGACTCTCCATTGTCACGCGGTTTCTTTTTCTACTTAGATGGTAAAGAGTTCAATCAAGCTAATAACTCCCAACCAATCCTGAACTCGAATAATCTCTCATGCTCGCGAATTGTAAGATTAAATGGTCTCACTTATGGAAATCATATAGCCCGCGTTAAGGTGAAAGATGCAGCCGGTAATGAGACTGATAAGGAAATTTCATTTACTTACGAACCGAGTCGCGCTAAATTTGCAATCTCTGTTAAAGAGATTACAGAAGATAATGTGGAACTCGTCTTTGAAGAGGATGCTCCTCAACAATGCGCTGTCTATATTATGGATGCAAACGGCAACACCGTCTACTCCAAAGAGTTTTCCGGCAACAGGTTCTCATGGAACCGTGTTTCCTTGAATGGCAGACCGGTGGCACCGGGTCATTATAAGGCCTACATCATTGAGACCGGCAACGTTGATAAGAAAGGTCATTCTCAGACTGTAGATCTTCCTCTTATTTAAGAATAGTATTCTTACCTCTAATTATTATGCGGATTATTACCTGTAAAAAGGCAATAATCCGCTATTTTTTTGCGTTAAATCTAAAGGTTTAAAGGTTCGTTTCATAAATCTTCAGTAAGTCCCCGAGAGGAAGGTAACTTAAAAGTATAAACGGTAAACCACTAAATATAAATTTTTTATTAATATTAAAAGGAGCCAGAAGCTTTTTAGACTAACACATCATGAATATTTTCAATCATCCCTCTATATATAAAGGATTATTTGCATTCTCATTATTCTCTGCAGGGGCTTTTTGTGCAATGGCTGACGATGATATCAGCAAGAATGAATTTAATCCGGTGCAGACCGGTGTCACAACCCTGAGTATCGCCCCCGACGCTCGCGGTAGCTCCATGGGTAACCTTGGTGCCGCCACTGACCCTGATATGAACTCACAGTTCTGGAATCCTTCAAAATATGCTTTCGCGTATAGTCAGGGGGGACTCTCGCTTTCCTATACTCCGTGGTTAAGGAAAATTGTTAATGATATTTTCCTCGCAAATCTCGCAGGATACTGGAAATTAGGTCAAGGTGACAACCAAGCTCTTTCGGCCTCTTTCAGATATTTCTCTTTGGGTGAAGTTTCTATGACGGAAGGGAATATTACAACCCAGACTATTAACCCATACGAATTCGCATTTGACCTCGGTTACTCAAGAAAACTTTCAGAGAAATTTTCTATGGGTGTAGTATTGAGATATATTCTCTCTGACCTCTCTTATGAAGATACTACTTCCGGTGAAACCAATACTGCTGCCAATGCCTTCTCCGCCGATATTTCCGGATATTTTGTATCTTACCCTATGGTCGGCAGAAATGAGTGTCAGTTTTCCTGGGGATTTGATATCTCAAATATCGGTACAAAAGTCAGCTACGACCACGGTACTACCCACGCGTTCCTTCCAACAAATCTAAGACTCGGTGCCAACTTTATGTTCCCCTTGGCCGACTATCATTCCCTTGCTTTCGGTCTTGACTTAAATAAACTACTCGTTCCTACTAAACCCCGTACCAGCGACTTCGATATGACAACACCTGAGGGACAGGCAGACTATCAGACAGCTCTGGACAAATGGGATGAAATGTCTCCTTTCTCTGCTATTTTCAAGAGTTTCTCAGATGCCCCCGGAGGTTTTAAGGAGGAAATACAGGAAATAGGTGTATCTTTTGGTGCTGAATATGCTTATAACCAGCAATTTTTCGTGCGCGCAGGTTATAATTATGAAAATGCCAATAAGGGTCGTCGCTCTTACTTTGCTTTTGGTGCCGGTTTCTCTCTTAATGTTGTGCAACTGGATGCTTCCTATATGCTTGCTACCGCTCAAAGCAGCCCTCTTGACCAAACTCTTCGTTTTACCCTTACTTTTGATATGGATGGGTTGCGCGACCTTCTCGGACGTCGCAAGCGTTAATGAATCTTATATAACTTCCAATTAGTAATATTCCTCCCCCTGAGATGACTGATTTCAGAATTGGATTCGGATATGATGTGCATAAGCTGGTGCCCGGCAGGGAACTGTGGATATGCGGAGTAAAAATCGAACATACCTGCGGACTCCTCGGTCACAGTGATGCCGACGTAGCTATTCATGCTCTATGCGATGCTTTGCTCGGTGCTGCTGCTTTAGGAGACATAGGGTCTCATTTCCCTGACTCAGACCCTGCTTATAAAGGCATTGACAGTAAAATCCTTTTGCTCGAAACATACAAAATTCTTTCCGCAAAGGGATTCTCCATAGGGAATGTGGATATTACTATCGTGGCGCAAGCACCGAAAATGGCACCTTACATTCCACTCATGAAAAGTATCATTGCAGAAATCCTCAATTGCGGATTGGACCGGGTGTCGGTAAAAGCGACAACTACAGAACATCTGGGGTTCACAGGGCGAAAAGAAGGAATTGCTGCTTACGCCACAGCACTCATCAGGTAATTCTTTGCAACATCTTTCTATACATTTATTTTATGAAGCTTAATGAGCGTCAAATAGCCGCGGTTGAAGCTACCGAGGGGCGTGTAAGGGTAGTTGCCGGAGCAGGTTCCGGCAAAACACGTGTGCTTGCTCATCGCTTCGCTTTCCTCGTTAATGAAATCGGGGTTTCTCCATCCAATATCCTGTGCCTTACATTTACAAATAAGGCTGCCCAGGAGATGAAACACCGCATTGCTAAAATGGTAGATAGTGGCAGTGTGAATGATTTCATCTGCACCATTCACAGTTTTTGCGTCAAATTCCTGAGACGTGAAATTTATCGTATCGGGTATCCGAAAAATTTCTTAATCTTAGACGAAGAAGATGCTAAAGCTCTTGCCAAGCAGACTATGCAGGAATTTGGGATTGATAGAAAGAAAACAACATCCGAACGTTTCCTGAAAGGTATTGCTGAATTAAAAGGGTATGAACCGGATTTTTATATCACGAAATTCCTTATGCCCGGCGCTGAATACAATGTACGAGATGCTAAAGAAAGGTATCTTAAACTACAGCTCAAACAGTATGCCCTGGATTATGATGATCTGATATATTTTACCCTCCATATCCTTACCCGGTATCCGGAAGCCTATAACTATTGGACAGACAAACTGAATTATATAATGGTTGATGAGGTGCAAGACCTCAGTGGAGACGACTGGAAGTTAATCTCCCTGTTATCTCAAAGACATGGCAACCTATTTGTTGTCGGTGACCCGGATCAGGCCATTTATGAATGGCGAGGTGGAAATCCCCGTATTTTTGTTGATTTCAAAGCCCGGACAGATATTATTCTCAACCAGAACTATCGTTCAACTCCTGATATTCTGGAAGCTGCCAACGCTATAATATCCAACAACCGCAACCGAATTCCCAAGGAACTCTTTACTCTTAGATTAAATGAACGCAGGATAAAATATCACCATTGTAAAAGTGAAAAAGAGGAGGCCGCTTTCGTCACCGATACTATAATAAATGAAGTTAAAAATGGTGCCCGGTACAATGATTTCGCTATCGTTTACCGTTCTTCATTCCTCTCAAGAAATATTGAACAGGCTCTTCTCAAAGAACAGATACCATATACTGTTTGGGGTGGCGTAAGATTTTTTGAACGTAAGGAAATAAAAGACATTATTAGTTATCTTAAAATCACTGATATAGATTCCGATGATTTGGCTTTCTCAAGAATTGCCAATGTCCCGGCACGCAAATTCGGTGCTGTAACTTTAGGAAAGCTACGTGAACTCGCTGAAAAGGAAGGTAATTATCTTTATCCTACACTACGTTCTCATATTAATGACAAGGATTTTAATCGCCCCTCCATCCGTAATTTCGTTGAACTTATTGAAAATGCAAGAAGTTTAGCCAGGAATACCCCCGTTTCCGAACTTACCGACTGGTTAATGAAACATTCCGGTCTTGCCGACATGTACCGCACAGACGAAACTGAAGACCGGCTTGAAAATATCGCGGAGCTCATTAACTCAATGAAAGAGTTTGAACTGACGCGATTTGACGAAGATGAGACTGATGTGAGCCATTATCTCCAGGAGGTGGCACTTTACACCAATCCGGACTTCTCGCGAGACGGTTCTAATGTGCGTCTGATGACTATTCATCAATCCAAGGGTCTCGAATTCCCAATTGTTTTTATAATCGGACTCACCGAAGGAATATTTCCCAACCACCGTTCCATACGTGAACGACGACAAGATGGTGAAGAGGAAGAGAGAAGACTTATGTATGTAGCTGTCACACGTGCTTGCAATGCCCTTTTCCTCTCCGAGTCAGAAGGATACATGAATGATACGGGTGCTCTGAAATACCCTTCCCGTTTTCTTAGCGAAATTGATATGAGTCTCCTTGAGGTAGAAGGAGATCCTGACCCTGCTCTGCTTGACGGAACACGCTCAATGGTAAAAATGCTCAATGAGGAATTGTTCGGAGCTAAAGAAGAGGTGTGGACTCAAGGAACCCCGGTGTCCCACAAGGTATTCGGTAACGGGATTATTGAGTCGTATGACCCGGCGGCCAAAAGTTATCGTGTAAGATTTGGAGAAATTGTGCGCAACCTGATACCGCGTGTGTTGAAAAGAGCTGACTCAAACTCCCTATAAATTGCCTGTTTAATCAATTAACTGTTAGTTTGAAAACTCAGCTTGTCGGATAAAGATTTTTTTTGTAACTTTGTCTATCTGAACCTATATCTGATAAGATATTCTTCATATCTCGTAATTCAATGACAGACAATAACTCCGACATATTTAACAACCCGCTTCTTTCTGAAGATGACCTTAATCTTGAACCGGATAATGTGGAAATTGAAGCGGAATATAATGATGACTCAATCCAAACACTCTCATGGAATGAGCATATCCGTCGCCGCCCGGGAATGTATATTGGGAAGCTGGGTGATGGATCTCATTCTGAAGATGGTATATATGTACTTATCAAAGAGGTTATTGACAACTCCATTGATGAGTTCAATATGGGTGCCGGAAAAAGAATCGACATTAATATCTCAGAAGAAACGGGTGAAGTAACGATTCGTGACTACGGGAGAGGTATACCATTGGGTAAAGTAAAAGAGGTAGCATCTGAAATTAACACCGGTGGTAAATTCGATGATAAATCCTTCAAGAAATCTGTAGGATTGAATGGAGTCGGTCTTAAAGCCGTAAATGCCCTTTCCAAAGAATGTGATGTGCAAAGCTTTCGTGATGGACTGACTGTAAAAGCTGAATTTCACGAAGGAAATCTAATATCTTTGTCTGAACCGTCTCCCTCTAAAGAAGAAAACGGAACTTTGGTTAGGTTTATCCCGGATAAGAATCTCTTTCGTGATTATCGTTTCAACCTGGATTTTGTCGAAACGATGGTAAATAACTATACCTATCTCAATGTCGGACTTCAGATATTTTTCAATGGGAAAAAATTTATTTCCCGACATGGTCTTCTTGACCTTCTCAAAGAGAATCTTACTTCTACACCTCTCTATCCGATAATCCACCTCAAAGGTGAAGATATTGAAATTGTTTTAACACATACTGATCAATACGGAGAAGAATACTATTCATTTGTTAACGGTCAGCACACCACACAAGGGGGTACTCATCTTTCCGCATTCCGTGAGCATGTATCCCGTACCATTAAAGAGTTTTCCGGCAAAGGGTATGAATTTGCCGACATAAGAAACGGCATGGTAGCGGCTATTAGTGTACGGATTCAGGAACCGGTGTTTGAATCTCAAACCAAAACCAAGTTAGGCAGTAAAGAAGTTGCTCCTGATTCAACAGTCACGGTTAACAAATTTGTCGGTGATTTCATCAAAAAAAATCTGGATGACTTTCTCCACAAAAATAATGATACCGCCACCATTATGCTCCAAAAAATCGCAGCAAACGAAAAGGAGAGAAAAGCAATGGCCGGCATCACTAAATTAGCACGTGAAAAAGCAAAAAAAGTTTCTCTCCACAATAGCAAATTGCGCGATTGCCGTGTTCACTTCAATGACCCCGTCAAATCCCGTAATAAAGAGGATTTACGCGACAGTTCTTCTATTTTCATCACTGAAGGTCTGTCGGCTACCGGAACTATCACTGAGGTAAGGAATGCTGAGACCCAGGCTGTTTTTTCACTCAGAGGTAAACCTCTTAATTCTTACGGGCTGACACAAAAGGTGGTTTACCAGAACGAAGAATTCAATCTTCTTCAAGCTGCGCTAAATATCGAAGATGGCATAGAGGGACTTAGATATAATAAGATTATAATTGCAACTGACGCTGATGTCGATGGAATGCATATACGCTTGCTTATCATAACCTTCTTCCTGATGTTCTTCCCGGACCTTGTAAAGAAGGGGCATGTATATATCCTCCAGACCCCGCTGTTCCGTGTCCGTAATAAAGAATTGACCCGACGACATGATTCTAAATCTTCAAAATCGAGGAAAAAGAAAGAAGCGGATAGCGATGAGAAAGATACTTACTATTGCTACACCGATGAAGAGAGAATCAATGCTATAGCGAAACTCGGAGATAAGGCTGAAATCACACGATTCAAAGGTCTTGGAGAAATTAACGGTAATGAATTCAAAGAGTTTATCGGTGAAAATATGCGTCTTGACCCGGTTGTGCTCAGAAGTGGTGACAACCCGGAAAACCTTATGGAATTCTATATGGGGAAAAATACTATGGACAGGCAGAATTTTATTATCGATAACCTCATCCATGAGGATGATTCTGAAATTTAATCTCGACTATGAACGATTCAATTGCTCTCTTCCCGGGGAGTTTTAATCCTTTTACGATTGGTCATCTCGACATTGTAGAACGTGCACTAAAAATGTTTCGTAAGATTATCATAGTTGTAGGAGTCAATATAGAAAAGGGGGAGGATAATTCCTCTTCTGTGCTGAAAATTCGTGAAATCTTTAAAAATAATCCAAACGTGACAGTTATGAATCATGCGGGTCTTACTGCTGATTTAGTAAAAAAGATGAACGCAACTTGCATTATACGTGGTGTACGTTCGGCTGCAGATTTTGAATATGAGAAGACACTTGCAGATACAAATCTGGAAGTGTTGGGAGTAGATACTGTTTTAATTCCCTGCAGACCTTCTTTATCTTTTATCAGCAGCTCCATGATACGGGAATTAAATCATTTTCACGTTAATACTTCAAAATTTATCCCTTAATTCAAATAAATCTTTTACGAACTTTAATAACCAATCTCTTTATATCTGTAAGTATGAAATCACTAAAGTCTATATATATCATCCTCTCTCTAACTCTTTTATTTGTAATTACGATAACTGCACAATACCCCGCGGATTATAAATTAAGGATGGCTGAAGCTGCTATATCTCAGCTTTATGTAGATACGGTAAATGAAAATAAACTCGTTGAAGATGCAATTCGAGGTATGCTCGAACAACTCGACCCTCATTCATCTTACTCCACTCCGGAGGAAACTCGTGAATTAAACGAACCTCTGGAAGGGAATTTCAGCGGTATCGGAATCTCTTTTAATCTTAATCGGGACACACTTTATGTAATTCAGACCATTGCAGGCGGTCCGTCAGAAAAAGTTGGTATGCTTGCCGGTGACCGCATCATCGCTGTTAACGATACTTCCATAGCCGGTGTTAAGATTAAAAATTCCGAAATCATGAAACGTCTCAGAGGTCCTAAGGGTACTGAAGTGGATGTGAAGGTTCTACGGCTCAGCAATGGAGTTTCCGATACTATCAATTTCCGGATTACGCGTGACGATATTCCCATCTACAGTGTGGATGCTGCTTATATGGTTGACCCCCATACAGGCTATATCCGCTTAAATAAATTTGCAGCCGAAACTTCGAAAGAGTTCGTTAAGGCAGTGAAAAAACTGAAAAAGGAGGGGATGACTCAACTGATTCTCGATCTTACTGATAATGGAGGAGGATACCTGAACGCCGCGGTAGAACTTCTCGGAGAACTCCTCGATCCCATGAGCTTAGCTGTTTATACCCAGGGGCGTGCTTCTGACCGACATGATAATTATACCGTCCCGGCCGGTGCTTCCCCGCTTTTCAATAATGGCAGGTTAGTCGTGATGACCAATCAATATTCCGCATCTGCATCTGAAATCACTTCGGGGGCTATCCAGGACTATGATAGAGGCCTGATTGTGGGAAGAAGAACTTTCGGGAAAGGTCTTGTGCAACGTCCAATCCCATTCCCCGATGGCTCCATGATTCGTCTTACGGTAGCTCATTATTACACCCCTACAGGCAGAGATATCCAGAAACCTTATGAAAAAGGGAATCAGAAAGCTTATAATGAGGATATGCTTAATCGTTTGAATAGCGGAGAATTAATGCATCAGGACTCTATAAAACATATTGATTCGCTAAAGGTGGAAACTTTAAAGAATCATCGCACCATCTACGGGGGTGGTGGAATATACCCTGATCACTTTGTTCCTCTCGACACAACTGAATTTACCAAATATTATCGCAATATTATGGCTAAAGGTCTCATTAACCGGTATGTGATATCTTATGTTGATAAAAACCGTAAGGAGATTCTGAAAAAATATAAAAACGATGACCTCTTTACACAACAATTCAAGGTATCTCAGAATATGCTTGACGAGCTTATAAAACTCGGAGAATCGGAAAAAGTGGAATTTAACAGTGACGAATTTGAAAAAAGTAAACCCTTGTTTGAAATGGTGATTAAGGCTCTGATAGGTAGAGATATTTATGAGAATCAAACATATTACAAGGTGTTTAATGAACATGACCCTATATTCAAGGAAGCTCTGAAGCTTATAAATTCTGATGATTACGACAAACTTCTGTCACCTGTTTAATTTCTTCTCTCTTACCTCTCTTCTCTTTCCTCCTCTATTTCAATATACCTAACTTAGCTGCAATGAAAAGATTTATACTCCCTTTATTTTTTCTAATTGTCATTTTATACCCTCTCTCTCTTTTTTCAAATAATAATAACAAGATAATTTCTCAACAGGAAACGGAATATATTGAATTATGCAACCATTGTGATTCCATCATCAGAATGGAACAGGATATCAATAAGATGATTGAGAGTATCAAGCCTGACTCAGTGATTTCCGATTTCTATGCCAAAAATCCGACACAACTTAATAAACCTTTGATTTTCAAGGGGTATAGACCAATTATAAACCCTCTTTCTTATTATAACCCCTTGACCAATTCTGAACTTATATCCAGGCTTTATCCTAAAGTGGTTTCTTTTAAAGAAACGGATATCCCGTTTGAAGACGAAGTTACTCAATTGGAAGTTTCCGATTCTACCCTCAATCCTATTGCTTCGCCTGAAACCCGAAATCTGAATCTGAACCCTATCCCTGATTGGCTCTCTCTCGCACTCAGAGCTCAAAGAATTCAAGAGGATATGGAATACACCTTCATGATTAATAATCCATCTTTTATCTACAATGCATATTGGGATCTTCCGGAGCCTCCACGTTTACCCGAAGAAGATAAATCCTTCTACGCATACCTTAAAAAGCTAAATCTGCCTGAAGTTGATCCTGCAAATGCCCTAATCCCGGAATTCAAACAGGATAAAAGGTATTGGTTGCACTTCTTTAATACCGGTTTACAATTCTCTCAAGCTTTCATTAGTTCTAACTGGTACCAGGGAGGTAACAATTACCTCGCCCTCTTATTCAACTTCGTGTGGAATGTTGATCTAAATACTGTTTTTAAACCTAATCTACTGTTCCAAAGCGCACTTTCTTATAAATTAGGTATAAACTCGAATCCCAAAGAGGCTATGCACAGGTATTCTATTTCTCAAGATAATTTCCTTTATAGTCTTAAAACAGGTATCAAAGCTTTTAATCACTGGTTCTACTCATTGAATCTTCAGATTAATACTCCTCTATTTAATGCATACCCCGAAAATTCTGAAATACGCTCCGGCGCTCTACTTTCTCCGGGAACCTTCAACCTCGGTCTCGGTATGACCTATACTCTACAAAACGAGAAGAAGACTTTTAAACTATCAGCTTCAATTGCTCCTTTATCTTATAACCTTAAAACATGTATTGCTTCAGATATTGACCCTACTCAGTATAATATCGAACCCGGTAAAAAAACACACTCTGAAGTCGGTTCAAATGCGGAAATAAATATGACTTGGAACATCACCTCTAATATCTCGTGGACTTCTCGCATGTTCCTTTTTACTGACTACGATTATTTTCTCGCTGATTGGGAAAATACTCTGAATTTCAATATTAATAAATTTCTTTCTACTCAAATCTATCTTCACCCGAGATATGATTCATCTTCTGATTTTAAATCATCTCGCTGGCACTATTGGATGTTCAAGGAGATTCTCAGTTTCGGACTCTCTTACACTTTCAGTACAAAACAATGAAAATAAGTCTCAAGTCAGTTACTCCTTCCAGAATTGCTCTTACATTATTTTTAACTCTCCTGCCTTTATCCTTCACAACTTTGGCACGAGAATGGCAAACCCCGTTTAATCCACCTGTTTGCATTGAGGAGGCAAAAAAATTATGCGATGAAATGCCTTTGATGGACCCTGAAGGTATATGGGAATTTCCTGACTATAATGTCACAACTGTGATTATACGCGAAAATGACCGTTGCAATACTTTTGGAATTTGGGTGGTGGATAGCGAAAATTGCGCCGTTTCTCCGGGTTCACGACTCGGAACTTTGTCAACATCTCTTCAGTCAGGTAAATATGCACTTAAAATTTTCTCATCTTTTAAAAAGGGTCAGCTCTCCGCTCCCCGGGAAGCTCTTGCAACCCTATCTGTTAAAGATGAAGCAATTTTTATTGATAAATTGAAAATTGACTTCACTATCAACCCTTTAGCCATGATTCCATCTTTTGCAAGAAGAATGTTTAGACTTAAATTTAATGATCCTATCCGTCAGATAAAAAAGGGATTGACTAAAATTTACCCCTCTTATGATGGGAACGGTAGTTCACGCAGACAACCAGTTTATTTATGATCCGGTTTCTTAACACCCTTTTTAATCTGCAATTCGATAGGATAACGATATTTCTCTCTATCGCACTGCTTTCTTGCTTTTTAGTCCCGAAAAATATTAGTCATGAAGCGCACGCTAAGAAGGTTACGGTAAAAGTAAAATCTCCTAAACCTTCTGTCAAAAACCCAGAAGAAAAATTTTCATTCAAAATCACCGGTAACGATACCATATCATCAAAAATCCTATTTTTAGGTTATGACAAAAATGCGTCATCTTCTGTAGAATCTTTATTTATTAAGAACAATACCACTTTTCATATCTCTTCTCTATATATCGAATTAAATTATTTAACTCCCGATGGGAGAAATCTTCATAAGAGGAATGTGAAAATTTCACTTTCGATTCCTGCAGGCGAAACAAGAAAAGTGGATATCAAAACCTGGGACCCTCAACATAATTTCCACTATATCAAAAGTATTCCTTCCAAACGCCCCTCTTCCCCTTACGACCTTTCCATCTCTCTTCTTTCCGCTACTGTTTCTGAAGCGGATGAGACGCAAAGAGAATAAGGCGGAGATATTTTTATTTTTTGCATATACGGGAATAATAAAGTAATTTTGCACGGAAATCGAGATTCTATTTTTAACAGATTAAAATTTCGGTTACATGAAAACTCAATTTTGAACTTAACCTTTCATCTTTATCAGACTTATTACCATCCCGGGTAATAATTATGTTATTGACTCTCTAACTTATATGAAACGATTCTTTTTATCTTCCGCTGCATCTTTGTTAGCTCTTACTTCAATGGCTCAGGCGGAACCCTCTGATATTGTTAATGTTCGTCTCGATGCAAGGATGGATTTTCAACAAATCTGGAATGACAAGGAAATTAACAATGCAAATTCCGGCTTTAAAGGTAAATATTTCATGCTCAGGGTGGATGGTACCATCCTCCCCGGATTGACATATTCCTGGCGCCAGCGTTTCAATAAAGCTGCCTTTGATGACAGTTTCTTTGATGCTACAGACTGGATTTACCTCGACTATAAATATAAAAACTGGGAGTTCGCTGCAGGTAAACAAGTAATCGCTATCGGTGGATGGGAATACGACAGAAACCCAATTAACATATATGATTTTTCTGTGTTTACGGGTAATATCCGTTGCTATGGAATGTCGGTAACCTCCGGTTATAACCTTACTCCAGACGATCAACTCAAAGCTCAGGTAAGTCAAAGTCCTTTCTTTACTTCCGATAATAAAAACATGTATGCCTATAATCTTTATTATGACGGCAAACATGACTTCTTCCATGCGCTGTATTCGGTAAACCTCATTGAGACTTCCAAGTCTCATTATATAAGCTATATTGCTCTCGGCAATAAATTCGATTTCGGAAAATGCTCTCTTGAACTCGACCTTATGAATCGGGGTGCTTCTCATCAAGCTTATTTGTTTAAAGACTGCTCTTTAGTATCTGAATTTTCTTATAAACCAAACTCTCACTGGAATCTTTTTGCCAAATATTCTTATGATGTGAATAATTCCGGTAATAATGCCGACCAATGTGTGCTGGATGGAACTGAATTGTCTATGATTGGCGCTGGGGTAGAATTTTATCCGCTCCGCAAGAAAATAGGGGATTTGCGCCTTCACGCCGACTGTTTCTATTCCTGGGGCAAAAACAGCAATATCAGTGACATGATGCAAAATAAGACTACGTTTGTAAATGTTGGTCTTACTTGGTTCATGAATGTCTATAATCTCAAACGTAAAAATGCCGATACGGCTAATTTATAATGACTGAAAAAGAAAAAATTATTACCGGTGCAGATGACACCGGCATCAATATCCCCTCTCCGGCTCTCGAAGAAGCTTTAGAGGAGGTGAATGCGGAACGGAATACTGATAAAAGGGAAAACAATAAGAAAAAAAATAATTTCTTTAAGTTTATACCTACCGGTGTCCCCTGTCTTGTTTGCGTATTGGCTCTTTTCTGGTATCTGGGTCATATCATGGGTGTCAGCAATATGCTCAACACCGTAATGCATACAGCACATGATTTGCTACTCAACACTGTATTCTATCTTATGGGAATCTGCGTTGTTACAGGTGCCATCGGACGTCTCTTTGTGGAATTTGGTGTGGTTAAACTATTGGAAAATATACTTCGCCCTATGATGCGCCCTCTTTTCAATCTTCCCGGAGTGGCTTCTCTCGGTGCGGTGATGACTTTCCTTAGTGATAACCCTGCGATTATCTCTCTTTCGCAAGATAAACGATTCTGCCAATATTTTAAGAAATACCAATATATTTCCCTTACTAACTTCGGCACTGCCTTCGGTATGGGGCTTTTGGTGATGGTCTTTATGATTGGTCAAGGTTTTTTCGTCTCCCCATTTATTGGACTTATAGGTGCATTCGGCGGATGTATCGTATCTACCCGATTGATGCAGCGGTTTGTAATCAAATCATATCCTCAATTCAGGGACGAGTTGGTCATCGAAGCAAGCGAACTTAAAGCGGAGGAGGAGAAAGAGACTTCTACTTCTGTTTTCATTAGAGTCCTTAACTCTTTGCTTGATGGTGGCAGAACCGGAGTGGATGTTGGTATTGCCATTATTCCGGGTGTCCTTATAATCTCAACTCTGGTAATGATTCTTACTTTCGGAGCATCGGCAACGGGTGAATACACAGGGGCTGCTTACGAAGGTGTGGAACTTCTCCCATGGCTCGCGCAAAAGATAAATATTGTTTTCGAAATTCTTTTCGGTTTTGGTGACCCTCATCTGGTGGCTTTCCCCATCACTGCTCTTGGTGCTGTCGGAGCGGCTCTTGGTCTTGTGCCTAACTTCATGGCTCAAGGTTGGGTCGATGGAAACGCTATCGCTGTGTTCACCGCAATCGGAATGTGCTGGAGTGGATATCTTAGCACTCATACAGCCATGCTCGATTCCCTTGGTTACCGTGAACTCACTCCGAAAGCTATCATTGCACACACCATCGGAGGTCTTGTGGCTGCTATCATAGCTCACCTCCTTTTTGTGGGTTACACCTTTTTAGCCTCTTGCTTCTAAGATTTTTAACTTGTGTTAACTAACATAAACTTTATGAGGGTGAGTCAAAATGAAAATTTTGTTTCACCCTTTTAAGTTGTGTAAGAATTGTTAAGATGCAATACGCTGAGGATGAGAAGTAAATGAAGCATTGTGAAGTATGTGACCGAGAACCGACTCCGACAGTAACGCTGCAGGTTACCTATTATGACACAACGTGGTTAATATTAATCCCTTATTTATTTTTTCATTATATACAAAAATAAAACTTTAGATTTATTTGCATTAAGAAAGAGAGACTGTCTACTATCATTGTAAGACTGTCTCTCTTTTGTTATGAGTATATTATAAGAAGAGGTAAAAGATTTTTCCTTATTTACAGGTCATGATGCGGAGCACATGCAAATCCGTCTCTTTCATCGCCTCTCTTCCTATAGAAGTGAGATTTCGAACTGTTTCATCCACATCCTCGGCTACGATACCCTCGGATGAAGTAACACATTTTCCATTCATTGCCAGCATAGCCGACATCAGAGCTGTTGATACTCCTGAGGAAACCTTTAGTGAACATGAAGGTTTCGCACCGTCACAAAGCATTCCCGCAAGGTTAGCTACCATATTCTTTACGGCTGCACTTCCCTGCTCATATCCTCCACCCATAAGATAAACCAAAGCGTTTGATGCTCCCGTAGATGCAACAACACATCCACATAGTGCTGATAATCTACCTAAACTCTGCTTGATATAAATACTTGTAAGATGACTGAGCGTCAATGCTCGTATTAATTGTTCCTCAGTCGCATTTATATCCTCTGCGAAACTTACAACTGGCATTGTAGCGGTAATACCTTGATTTCCACTGCCGCTATTTGACATAACAGCGATAGTGGCTCCTCCCATACGTGCATCACAAGCTGCTGAAGTATAACTTATCATGTGTTCAGCCGGAGTATCACCGAAATATGCCAATCCTCTCTGCTTTAAGGTGCTTCCAAGTGAATGTCCGTAATCAGAAGATAATGCCAGTTCTGCGGCTGCCTTGTTAAGATCTCTCGCCTGTAAGATATAGCTTAATTCTTCCAATGGGCTCTCCAAAGCGTAGTCCCAAACCATCCTTAGGCTCAATTCAATATCTTTCTCCTCAACTGTTTCACCTACTGATGTTTTCTGCTCTTCTTCCTGTAGCAGAATCTTCCCATCATCTTCAAGGTAGATAAAATTGGTATGTGCACGTGAAATAATAGACCTGGCCTTTTTTCCATCTTTCTCCACAGTTACATCTATATGAAGATTTGATGGAGAATGTTGAGCATGTTCCACTTTGATTCTTCCTTCCGAGATATACCGCTTTCCCTGTTCTACTGCTGCCGGATTTACATCCTTGAGAACTTCCAACTCATATTCTGACTTTCCTATCAATGCACCTAAAGCTACCGCTATAGGGAGACCAATCATACCTGTACCCGGAATCCCTACCCCCATGGCATTCTTTATAATATTTCCACTCAATGAGAGATTTATTTTCTCCGGAATTCCACCGAGTATCTCGGTAGCCTTGGCTACACATAAAGAAACAGCTGCCGGTTCGGTGCATCCTATTGCCGGCACCACCTCACGATGTATCAGACTATTTATCTGTTTTCTAATATTTGAATCAAGCATCTTTCTATTATTTTTCATGGTTATTCTTCTTCCAGAAGAGGGAGTCTGAAACGCCTGCTACCCTCTATCTTCTTATTACGCCAACATTTTCGACATACAGCCATATATCTGTCATTACCACCTATTTCCACCTGTTCCCCTTCAGTCAACATCTCTCCATTGCTATCGATGCGGGCATTAACTATTGTCTTACGTCCACAGTTACAGGTTGACTTAACCTCTTCTATGGAATCGGCTATCTCAAATAATCTTCTTGAACCGTCAAAAAGATGAGAGCGGAAATCTGTACGCAATCCATAACATATCACATTACATCCGAAATCATCTACCACTGCTGAAAGTTGATCTACCTGGTCAGGTGAGAGAAATTGAGCCTCATCCACAAGTATCCATTCCGGTAATTCGTTCCCCTGCTCAAGAAGCTCACGAATCACAAGATACAAATTAGTGTCAGAAAATATCCAGCTGCATACGCGCTCTATCCCTATTCGGCTTCGGATAACATTCTTATTATCCCGGGTATCTATCACAGGCTTCATACACATATATGAAATACCACGCTCTTCAAAATTATATGCTGATGTCAGCAACATGGCTGTCTTGGCAGACCCCATGGTACCATACCTGAAATACAGTTTCCCTATTCTATTCATTTTATACCTCTTAATTTGGCTTGGAACAAGCGAAATTAACTAATATTCTTCTCTTCTGCAATACTGCCAAACGTTAAACTTTCTTATTCCCCAAACAATTTGGTGGTTTTTAGTGTTTTATTTTCGTCAGCAATCTTACAACCGAAAGATTCACCCTTTTTAAACTTAATTAGAATCCTTATGAATGCTTCAGATGTAATATCCATTAATCCCGGAAAAGCCACAGTAGGTGACCTTAATCCTGAGGCTACCGCCGGCTTCCTGCGATATAATGTCTTATCCTCTTACTCTAAGCAGTCTTCTTCACAATCCCTGGAGAAGATATTTGGAATCCGTAAAGGAGCTGTTACCAAACGCGACTATCTTTTACTCAGTGCGCGTGTTACGACTGGTATATTACTGATTCTCTGTTCATTTTTGGATTTAATTACTCTTCCGGCAACACTTTTAGGATTAATGACAATATCTCTTATATCGGGTCTGTTTCAACGTATCACGATGTCGGGAAGCTTTCTCTGCATACTCATCCTTCTTCTCGGCGGATACACCTTGGGAGGATTAATAATCCCCTTAATTGTAGGTTTGACATTTTCATTTATAAGCCCGGGGCATATAAGTGCCGACAAGCTAATATTCAATATTATGCGAAAACACTCAATCAAAAAGCGCCAAACCAGAATAGAGAATTCATTATCATACAAATCTTATCTTTACAATTGACTTGATTGATAAGCTTTTAAAAAATTTAACAAAATTTTATCACGCAAATCCTTGTGTATAATACAAGGATTTGCTAATTTTGTGCGGTTTATGCCGAAAAGGCTAAAAAAGAGGTTAAAGAAGGACCCGCCTTTCGGTTTCATTGTATCATAATAGTATTAAAATGTACGCTATTGTAGAAATTAAGGGACAGCAGTTCAAAGCCGAAGAAGGAAAGTATCTGTATGTTCACTATCTCGGCGAAGAAGCAAAGGAGGGTCAGGAAGTGACTTTCGACAAAGTTCTTCTTCTCGATGCCGACGGCGATGTAAAAGTCGGAGCGCCTGCCG
Source organism: uncultured Sangeribacter sp. (assembly GCA_964509225.1). Taxonomy (GTDB): domain Bacteria; phylum Bacteroidota; class Bacteroidia; order Bacteroidales; family Muribaculaceae; genus Lepagella. The sequence continues at coordinate 1,034 of CAZDWB010000013.1, read as the reverse complement.
TTGAAGGTGCAAAAGTAAATTGTGAAGTACTTGAGAACCTTGTAAAGGGAGAAAAAGTGATCGTATTTAAGAAGAAACGCCGCAAAGGTTATCGTCGTAAAAACGGTCATCGTCAGTATTTCTCTAAAGTGTTAGTTAAAAACATCGTTAAAGCTTAAAATCCCGTAAGAAGTTATGGCACATAAAAAAGGTGTCGGTAGTTCTAAGAACGGCCGTGAATCAGAAAGCAAACGACTCGGTGTGAAAATTTTCGGTGGCTCAAAATGCAAAGCCGGAAACATCATCAAACGCCAGCGTGGCACTCAACACCACCCCGGCCTTAACGTCGGTATGGGCAAAGACCACACTCTCTTCGCCCTCATTGACGGTGTTGTAGTATTTTCAATAGGCAAAAACGGACGCAAGTTCATTAATGTTCAGCCCCACGTGGCTAACTAATTCCGCCTTAATTTATCAAAAGGGGGGATGTTCTTAACCGGAGCATCCCCTCTTCTATTTCATATCATTCGTCCCCGTAAGATTAATCTTCCTCTCCCCACACCTAATAAAATAAATAATTTTATATACCACCCAAATTATTCACATTTATAAATCACTGTAAGCTTGAAATTTAAAGATTTTATCAAATTTATTGAAACAAATTATATCAAATTTTTCTATTAAAATTTGCACAGTTCAAAAAATCTATCTAACTTTGCATCGCATTTGAGGGGAGAGCCCCACAATAAAGCAAAAATATTGCTTCAGTAGCTCAGTTGGTTAGAGCACCTGACTGTTAATCCCGGAATGATTAATCGTCGTTGGTTCAAGCCAATCGCTAAAAATATTGCTTCAGTAGCTCAGTTGGTTAGAGCACCTGACTGTTAATCCCGGA
>CAZDWB010000012.1:0-56743 GCA_964509225.1 uncultured Sangeribacter sp. | reverse complement strand
ACAAACAGAGAAAATGTACGAGGCTTGTACGGATTAGATTTATACTCTTTTGTAATTCAGTGAGTTAACCACTTCTGCATAGGCAAGTGACCCGAAGATAAGCCGAGGAACTGAATCAGACATTTGGCGCATCCGGCACTTAAAGTCCCAGACTTGCGCAAGAATAGGCTTGGGAAGAATGTAATGCCAAAATATATTCCAAAAGGATTTAGCAAGGAAAATGGGAAAAAACTGAGGCTGAAGTTTCACGATGGCTTGTGGGTACCCATAACTTTACACTTCGTACTTTCGCCAAGATTTCAGATGCCTTTGGAATGAGCCTGATTAGTATCTGATTGAAATCTCGTCAACTTTTCAAATAATATCCCCAGGTGTTTTTTCTTATCTCCGGATATTGACAACATTCAAAAAACTACTGTCTAAGTCACTTATAGATTCATTGAATAGTAGACATCATCGAAAGATTTATAAAAATATTTACCTTAATTAATATTTCAATGCAAGGATTTGGCATCCTGTAATATTAAATTTGCATTTAGAAATCAATTAGACGATGAAAACTCACAATCATATAGAGATTATCAATGACTCTGGTAAACGAGTACGGGCTGTCACACCTATGATTGTGTCGGCAAGTCGTGCCACTGATATTCCAGCCTTCTTCTCTCCATGGTTCTTCAATAGACTTGACAAAGGGTTTTGTGTCTGGAAGAATCCCTACAATGGCAAAGATTCCTACGTAAGTTTTTCCGAAACTCGCTTCATTGTCTTTTGGTCCAAAAATCCGGCGCCCCTCCTTCCCTATCTTCCGAGGCTAAAGGAACGGGGAATTGGATTCTACATCCAATATAGTCTCAATAATTACGAACAGGAAGGTCTGGAACCCAACGTACCGAAATTAACTGACAGGATTGACACATTCAAACGGATTGTTGATATTTACGGACTTGGCAGCGTGATATGGAGATTTGACCCACTGATTCTAACAGATAAAATTAGCGTCCAAGAATTACTTGATAAAGTAAATCGATGTGCCCTGGAATTAAGTGGGTACACAGAAAAACTTGTATTCAGTTTTGCCGACATAGCCGGGTACAGGAAAGTAGGAGCAAACCTCCACCGAGCCGGGGTGAATTACCGTGAATGGACGGAAAGGGATATGGTAGAGTTCGCTGATGGATTGAACAAACTTAATCTTCCTATTCAACTTGCCACATGTGCCGAGCCCATTGACTTGTCAGCCTATCGTATTGAGCACAATCACTGCGTAGATCCGGAACTGATATCCCGACTTGCTCCAGATGACCCAGTGCTCCAAATGTGGCTCTTCGGAGCGAGCAAGGACAATGGTCAGAGAAAAGCCTGCGGTTGCATATTAAGCAAGGACATCGGCCTGTATAATACATGCACACATGGATGCTTATACTGCTATGCAAACAATACACCGGTACCTGCAAAGAAATCTTTTTTAGGGGGAATGTCGTAATAATATGAAAAGCGCATTTTTGATGAATTTGTTCGGCATATTGCATAGCAGAGAATGTTAAAATCTTGATATTGCTTTGATAATCGGGAGATTATTTCTATCTTGGTATTGAGTCACTGTTGTCGGTTTGGTAAGTAGACTTCCTGGGAGGATGTCAATCCGACAATGATGTGGCAATCCTCAAATCCTCATAGAAATCATTTCGTTATTAGTTAGATTTTCTATTGTTTACAACAAGGTAGTGGCTAAGTCTTAATGATTTGATTGGTTCCGTAATCTTGTCAACTATAGCTTGATTTCACAATGAAATTATTGAATTATTTTTCCATATATTTAATCATCTTAATCTCCTTTATATTAGTATCTTGCAGTAGTGGTGAGCAGGAGCCGGAACCTCCCAGACCGGATTTTATCACCCTTTTGGATGGAGAGGTCCTTAAGACCTCTGCCGAAGGGGGAGAGGTGCTAATCCGTTTTACCACAAATAAGGATTGGTCAATAGAGATACCTCAAACCAGCGAACATTTTAATGGAGTTCTTGAAATTCGTAGCGGGGAGTCGGGAGAGGTTTCCATTCCGTACACTGCATTGCCAAATACCACCGACAAACCCCGCTCCACGAAGATGTTGATTACTGCGGGACGAGCAACAGCAGAAGTAACGGTGACTCAGGAACCGATATCTATTGATCTCCCTTCCGAGGAAGAGGTGCGAGAATATCTTATAAAGCTTTTCAATGATACCGACGGACCGAACTGGCGCTTCAAGGGGAAATGGTGCTCTGACCTGCCTATTAATCAATGGGGTTCGGAAATTAAATATGAAAACGGTAAGCTGTCCCTCATTCTCGGTGAGCATAATCTTAAAGGGGATATCGACCTTTCGGGTTGTAAGGCACTTGTAAGTTTACGCTGTTCGAAAAATCAGATAAAGAAAATTGATGTGTCTGACTGTCCGTTGCTCAAAGAGGTTGAATGCATCAACACAGGTCTGGAGGAGATAAATGTATCGGTTTGCCATTCTCTTGAAAAGCTATATGCGTCATATAATAATCTCCGCCATCTGGATATAGGCTGGTGTAAGACGCTTACACAACTCGATGTGAGGGAATGCTGTCTCGAAGAACTTGATCTGTCGGAATGTGTGATGTTACAGAATTTCAATTGTGCGGTCAACCGAATCAAACGCCTTGAAATACCGCACCGCTATCGTCTTAAAGATTTTTTCTGCTATGAGAATGAAATCAGTGGCAGTCTTGACTTGAGCAATTCTCCCCTGTTGCAGATTTTGAATTGTGGAGATAATGAGATCACCTCCATCAGTGTCTCCGGGTGTCCGCGTATGGAATGGCTCTATTGTTACAGTAACCGCATCACAACACTTGATGATGCAATTGCCGGGAAGGAGAGCGTACTCACACATCTGTATTGCTTCTCAAACAAAATCAGCAAATTAGATTTGAGCGGCTATTATAAATTATCCGAACTGCATTGCAGCGATAACGTCTTGACATCACTGAAGTTCGCCGGATGCAAAAGCCTGAGATGGCTCTATTGTAGCTACAATCAGCTTGACGCACTTGAATTCTCGGGTCTTGATCTCAGTATTTTCGAACGTCTCGACTGTTCATATAATCGATTGAGAGAAGCAGATATTGTTTCTCTAACCGGACTATTGCGTCTGTGGTGTCAGGGAAACCGCATAGGAGGGGAGATTCCGGAACATTTTGACCGGCTTATCGAATTTGAACACGATGCACGATATGAATACCGTCCCTCAACCGGAACATTTACCGACCGTGGATATGGGTGGTGGTATGCCGGAGAGCCCGAGAAGATGACTCATACACGTTAAATTAAACCAAACAGTTGCTTGATATGAAAACCAACCAACTCTTAAAGACTGTTTTAGCAGTCATATTTCTGATTTGCTCATTAAGCATATTGGCAAGACCGAAAGCTATAGCTAACATCATAATGAAAGATGGTACTTCCTTCAACAGAGTGGAACTTGAGTTGCCCAAGGGTTGGGAGAAGAAAATCAAATTCAAGGATGATTCGAGAAAAGAGGTTAAGCTCCAAAGCAATGATGTAGATTATATTGTGTTCTGGCATAAGGATTCCCCCCAGCGGCAAGCCATTATAAAATATATGTTCACTGCAAAATATGATAGAAAAACCAATGAGATTGATACCGTTCCGCGTGAGAATGAAAGATGGTGGTTAACGCTTGATACAGCCGGTGAGCATTTAAGTTATTGGTTATGCTTCACACAGATACAACCCTCCAAGGGAGGTATATCCTTTTCAGTCCGCGATTATCCGAATCATTTAGTGAAACCTGAAATGCCGGACCGTGCCTTCATGGTGCCGATAAATGGTCTCAAACCAAGTGTTACCCGCGACTGGCTCAAAGGTTTTCTTTCCGATGATCCCGTGATGGCCGACTCAATTGCCAACAAGGGATATTATAAAGTAAAAGATTCACGCCGAATCGGAAACTTCTATAACCCCTTCTCTTATGATTTGATAGTCTTAGACTATAATCCTAAAAGATAGTGTGAAAATTTGTAAATTTCAGCAGCATAATTGAGAGACGAGAGATTCTTAAAATATGTTAAATAACGTTAATTGAAGAAAGTACCTAAGTATTGTATAAGCTTTTTAATCACAAGGTGTTAAGACCAGAGCTAAAAGCTGAATCGGGCAAGGAGAGATATTTGAAGGGAATAATACAGGGTAGCTTATTATAAAAAGATTTATTTATTTTGTATTTCCGTATTTCAAACACTGGTTTCCCGGATGATTTTATTCAGTCGGGAAGTCTGGAATTCAGGAAGATACGGACCTACATCATGATATAGTTAATAAATATTATCAAATAATAAAAGATTTAAATCTATAGGATTATTTAATAAAGAGAGTACTTCCGCATCCATAATAACTCGTTGGGCAAGATGAGAATCTTAACATCTATACTTATGGTAATCATTACATTAACATCGTTCGCAGCGAATGTAGCGGACTCTGTCAATGTACGATTTGGCGTGGGGAAACGCTATTTCGACCCATCGCTGGGGAATAACCGTGAGCTTATGGATGTGTTTATCAAGAAGGTGCGTCAGGCAGTAGAGACAAACGACCTTGACAGCGTCATAGTTTATGGATATGCTTCTCCTGATGGTCCACCTAAGAAAAACGAGCTTCTGGCGCGCGCACGTTGTGCATCTTTGGCAGAATATATTGTACATCATGCCGGCATCAGTCCCTGTTTCATCCGGCAACGTCCGGTAGGTATCGGGTGGGATGAGTTGCGCCGTTTTGTAGCCGCTAACCCCGATGTCCCATCGCGTGGCAAGGTTCTGGATATTCTCGACCATACTCCATTGTATATATTTGACGCAAAGGGTAATATTATTGATGGTAGGAAAAAGCAGTTGATGGATCTTGCCGGCGGACGTCCTTACCGCTGGATGATGAACAATATTTTTCCCGATATACGTAATGCAGTGGCGCTCTCGCTTTGTTCCCGAAGCGCATTAGATAAATCGGATTCCGTTGCGCAAAAGCCCGTGAATGACGAAAGCACTGAAGATTTGAACCTCTCACGGAATAGCGGAAACAGTAATCTTTCCGGAAACATGGAGAACAATCCTGAGTCCAATCCGGAGATCATTTCGGAAAGTCAGGAGATTGTCGAGAGTATTGACGAATCGGAAGAGATATCGGCTCAAAATTCAGAAATCACCGCAGGGACTATAGATACCCATGTTCCTATATATCGGTTTGCTTTGAAAACCAATATGTTGTACGATGCGATACTGATGCCCAATCTTGAACTCGAATGGCTTATATCAAAAAAATGGTCAGTAGCGATAGACGGAAATGTGGCATGGTGGAACAGGTCGTATACCAAGGCTTACCGGATCGCTTACGGCACACCCGAGGTGAGATATCATATCAAGCCGCAGGAAGAATGGCATGGAATGTATGTAGGGGTATTCGCGGGAGGTGGATTCTATGATCTCTGCAATCCTAAACGTGGTTATCGCGGTCCCCTCGTCATGAGCGGTCTCTCATTCGGGTATATGTGGCCCATATCCCGATGCTTCTCCCTCGAAGCAGGTGTTGGGGTAGGGTATATGTACTCACGTTATAAACGCTATGTTCCCCACGACGGACATAAAGTGTATCTCCGCACCCGCGATCTTCACTACTTTGGTCCTCTCAAGCTCAAACTTTCAATTGCTTGGCGTTTCTATGACGTCAACAGAAAAAACCGATTATCAGAAAATAAATGAAACATTCCGGATATAGCATATCACACGTTATTCTGATAGCCATGATGTCACTTCTGACGTCATGCATCGAGCCGTTGTGCTATGATCATTATCCCACAGCCGATGTAAACTTCGTGTGGGAAGCGGAATGGGAACGTGATTACGGAATGGACCTTGCCACTTTATGGGATGAAGAAGGTTATGGCTTCGGATATGATGAACTTCGGCCGGGGACACCGGAATGGGTTCATGTGCTTCATTACAACAAAGAGGGGAACCTTGATCAGGATTTTCTCGGACCTGAGGGAGGAAAATTAATAGTCGACACACAAAAGGAAAATTCGATGCTGTTCTATAACGGAGACACGGAATATATCATTCTCTCAGACATGGCATCACTTCCCGAAGCCCGTGCGTCAGCCAGCTCCCGCTCCAGGTCGCGTTCCTCAATCTCATACGTGCTTGAGCGTCACCCGGATTCACGATCCACCAATCCTCCGGATATTCTCTATGTCGCCTATCTTGACAAATTGCCCGATATAGCCATGCATGAGGTCAAGAAGCTGCCGGTCAAGATGCAACCCCTTGTCTATACCTACGTGATAAGATATGAATTCGAGAAAGGTCTTAAATATGTCTCGCTTGCGCGAGGAGCATTGGGTGGAATGGCAGAATCGGTCTATCTGCGTGATGGAGTGACCTCGGACGAGACCTCAATAATACTCTACGATTGTGATATGAAACCTTTCGGTTTCGAGGCCCATGTCCGGTCGTTCGGAGTGCCCGGATTCCCGGATGAATATTACGGTAGGGGGGTAAGGGATAAAGCAGAACGTCCTTATTCCCTCAATCTCGAGGTAATGCTTAAAAACGGACGTTTTCATGTGTTCGATTTTGACATTTCGGATCAGATTAAAAATCAGCCGCGCGGCGGAGTAATCACCGTTTCCGGAATCCGTATCGAAGATGATGAGGGGGATGCCCCGATTGGATCAGGCTTCGATGTGGATGTTGAAGGCTGGGGAAAACATGAAGATATTAAACTTGAATTTTAAAATATAAACAACATAATTAATAAATAACTTAATAAAAATCAATTTGCTATGAAACAGAACTTATTTCTGGTGGCTCTGGGCAGTTTAGCACTCGCCGCATGTACACAAGTTGAAGACGTTCCCGAAACTAATGCCAACAATGCCATTGGGTTCGAGAGTGTAGTTGGGAAAAACACACGTGCTGTGTCCGGTGACCTGACTCAAAAGAACTTTGACCAGTTCTATGTTTGGAGTTATTACACAGAAGATGATGTTCCCTCTCCTGTGGAAATATTTTCAAATCAGTTGGTGACAAAAGGGACTGACGGACTATGGACTTACACTCCACAACGTTTCTGGATACCGGACGCAACCTACTACTTCTACGCATATTCATGTTCAGACGATCCGTTGAACAGTGATTATGGCAAGCTTGTCATGGATACGAAAGGTCAATCCGAAACTGCAGACCGTGCGCTTGAAATTCAAGGATATGTCTGCAATGATGTGCATCAGCATGACCTTGTAGTTTCCAAGGATGAAGGTAAAAAAGGTATGGAGAAAAATGCCAGTGTTACCATCAAGAGAAGTGTTGCTTTAAAATTCGAGCATGCACTGTCAAAGATCAACGTAGAATTTACCAGCACTCTTCCCGGTGGTTACGCTGTTGAAATCTCTGATGTAAAATTGGTAAACTACTACGACAAGGCAACTTTCGATTATGCACCGATGGAATGGAGAGACTTTGTTAAGACAGGCTCTACCACAATTGACCTTGTTCCGGATAAAGGAGAGGGTGTCATTCTTCCCAATGCTGAAGATGCTAAGGTTACCACCAACCCAGTGTTCATGATTCCGATGATTTACAATACGGATGATCCCAATAATCTTACTGCCAGTGTAGACCTTCTTTTCACAGTTACCTTGAAACAAAACGATCAGGTTTACAGTGTACGTAATCTGAAAGGCACATGGCAACCCACTTGGTCAAAGGGTACAGGCTATACCTACCATATAGAACTTGGTGGTTCTGTACTTCAGTTTGAACCAATCGTATTTGAAACTTCTGAAGATCTTTCGGAAGGTTCATGGGGAACTCCTCAGAACGTAACCATGACTTTCTCATTCCAGTAATTTAAGTAAGGAATATTGCTGACAGAAGATAATATTCCTGATGCTGAAATATTGACGGAGACCGTTGCTGACTTGCAGTTAAAGATCAGCAACGGTCTCTTCTTATTATCAGGAACCTATCGTATTGTAACCCGTTTGAGTAAGAAAAATTATAGAAATCGCGGGAATCAGGTAATTATTTTGTAGTTTTGTGGGAAATATACAACACAAATCATATCTTCAGTTTTGAAGATGCCCGTTTTATTATGAAAATTGATGAATTTTTCACCGGACTTACAGTCACCGGAATATTGTTATCGTCACTCTTAAGCTTCATGAATATTGCTCCGGCATACGGAGCCGGTACCGAATATTTTTGGGGATATGGAGCTTATTACGCATCGGAAGAGGGGTGGGATAAAGTGAAGAGTGATATCCCGACCACAGTTAATCTTAAGCCCTTCCAGGGAGAAGAAGCAGATTTCGATAATAAAACTTATCCCTGGACTGTAAATGTCATGACTGTCGATAATTCCGGCAAAGAAGATTTGGTAAGCTGTAGTTATGGGTCAGTAAACTTCAACGAAACTTCCGGGAGCAGCATCAGCGAAGTGAAATTAAGCACAAAAGCTTTTTCCACCCAGAAAATATTGAGGGTAGAAGTCCAATATAAAGTCAGTATTCCCCAATCCTATTCATGTGATGTAAAAAATGGAACATCTCAATTTAATAACAGTCAGAATTTAGGTAGCCTTACCGATATTTTTGCAGGAGAAGACCTAAATACACAGGCTGACGAATTAGAGATTACCTTTACCAATCGTTTACCAGACCGGAACGTCTCACTATCCATTAATCAAATACGTATTACCTACACCGGTGGAAGGAAGCTTGAAGAAGCCCGGCTTAGTCTTCCCAAGAATAATAACTATCAGTGGCAACCTGTAATAGACTGGGAAGGACAGCTGTTCAATACATCTGTCGGGAAGGAGAATTTTGAGGTTATCGTTACTCCACTGTTTGATACTGAAAAAGCAGCGGAACCGGAAATTAAAGGTATTACCTCTCAGGCAGACGTAGAAAATGACTACATGGCAACAACTCCCGGAGATGGTTATTACACATTTGAGCCTTACGCTATACTTGCAGAAGGGGGAGGAATGTCACTTAATGTGCCATGTTCAGGGGTGTATGAGGTGACCCTCAGCACAAAAGAGGGAGCCCAGGGAGTAGTGCCGGCAACTGTAAGCCGCACATATAATATCCATTGTTCATATCAAGGATTGAGCATTAATAATGTATCTGTGCCCACAGATGAAACACCTTTAAAATTAGGAATTTATAATATAGATTCTCCCATATTGCTCAGTCTGGACGCAGATAATGCAGAGGTTTGGTACAACGTAGGGAAAGCTGTAGAGTCAACTGTAATTTCAGACCTAACCGATACTGACACAGAGCCGATACCAGCTATTCCTGATAATTTCCGTCGTTATGATGCCACCGGTCTACCTTTAAAGGGAAATGATTATCTTGAAATCTATATAAAGAAAAACGGGAGTATATCGCCGGTAAAACATATAAGCTATGAACTTATACTCAATCCCGTAGGTGTGGAAAAGATAGGTGAAGAGATAATAGAGCAGGGAGACAAATGCCAATATTACAATTTGGAAGGTTTAGCAATACCACGGGAAGCTCTCACCACCGGGATTTTTATAGAGCGAAACACCCGCACAGGAAAATATCGCAAAATATTCCGTCAACGTTAACCGGGACGAACTAATGAACTGAAGTGGTTCCGCAAGTCAATTTTCGAAATAGAAATTTTAGGTTAAATTTTATCTATGTTGCAAATGTCAGTCGAAATGACTAATTTTGCAACCACACTCCCTCCTCACGGCACTATCCAAGCCCATGTATTTGGAGAGGATAGAGCTCCGAACCACACCTAATGTGCATACGGACAGCCGTTTAAACTTTCCGGACCAGCCTGTGGTGCCGGAAAGATAAACATATCCGTGGGTATAGAAACCCCAACCGAACTTACCACATCATACACCCTTACCCGTGCCCTGGTACGCTATCAGATCACGTCGCGTCTTCGAAGCAGAACGCACCCTGCACCCCCTGTGCGATGACACTTACCTTCCCAAAGAAAAGGTAAGGGATATTCGCACCGGAGCCATGCGCGAACGCGCCATCATCCCCAAGCTTATGTTTATCAAAAGTGGGGAGGGTAATGCCCTCGAACTTGAGGAAAAGAGCCGTGATCTTGCCAACCACATTGAACCCTTCCACATCTATCGCAATGTAGCCGGGTCCAGACCATCTGCAGTCAGTCAGCGCGAGATGGATCTCATGATGCTCCTGACTGCAGAAGGGGATATGCGGTGTGAAGTCTACCATAAGGACAATATCCACGAAGGAGACAGAGTACGCGTCATTTCAGGACCCTTTCAGGGTTATCAGGGATACGCAAGAAGAATACGTAAGAACAAACACGTAGTGGTAGAGATAGAAGGACTGTGCGCCATAGCCCTTCCCTTTATCCACCCGGCCCTGCTTGAGAAAGTAGAGGACTAAGGTAGCAAAACGTTAGAGTTACAAGCTGCGAATAACAGGCACAGCTATAGTAACGACACAGGTTTTTTGCTTCAAAAAGAACTGATTGGCAACAACCAATTTGTTGACGTATTACGCAGATAGTGTCCTTGACTATTTTACAAAAACTCGATATAATAACCCCCGACATTCACCGAGTGAGTGTTGAAAAAAGATAATTAGGATGTCCATATTCAAAGACAAAGTATTGCTCATCACCGGAGGGACCGGGAGCTTCGGCAACGCCGTATTGCGCCGCTTCCTCGACAGTGACATCCGAGAAATTCGGATTTTCAGTCGTGACGAAAAGAAACAAGACGACATGCGCCACAGTCTGCAAAATCCCAAGGTAAAATATTATATCGGCAACGTAAGAGACAAACAATCCGTTGATATAGCCATGCGAGGCGTCGACTACGTCTTCTCCGCTGCCGCCCTCAAGCAGGTACCCTCCTGCGAATTCTTCCCCATGGAGGCCACACTCACCAATGTAGTGGGCACCAACAACGTACTGCTCTCCGCCATCGAGCATGGTGTGAGCAACGTTGTAGTCCTCTCCACCGACAAAGCGGCATACCCCATCAACGCCATGGGAATCTCCAAGGCACTGATGGAAAAGGTAGCCATAGCCAAAGGGAGGGAACTTGGAGAAGGAGCCGCCACCACCATCTGCTGCACGCGCTATGGCAATGTCATGGCATCGCGCGGAAGTGTAATACCATTATGGGTCGACCAGATGATGAACAGTCAGCCCATCACCATCACAGACCCCGACATGACCCGCTTCATGATGACACTGGATGATGCTGTAGACCTTGTGGTCTACGCCTTCACCCACGGGCACAATGGAGACCTGTTCGTGCAGAAAGCACCGGCAGCTACACTTTCGACCTTGGCGCAGGCACTCAAGGAGATTTATACAAAAGTCGATCCCAAATATGGAGAGACAGAGGTAAAAGTGATCGGTACCCGTCATGGAGAGAAGCTTTACGAAACGTTAGTGACCCGTGAAGAGATGGCGAAAGCCATCGACATGGGGGAATATTACCGGATACCCTGCGACACTCGTGATTTGAACTACGACAAATTTTTCACCGAAGGGAACAGGGATATCAGCAGGATAGAAGACTACCACAGTCACAACGCCGAGCAGTTAGACGTAGAAGGGATGAAAGGGGAGTTGATGCGATTGCGCTTCATCCAGTCCGATCTCGGACTCATCCCCACTCCCGCCAAACGCGAAATCCGCAGCGAATAAAATATAATTAGAGATAATCACCGTGAGTGTAAAAACGACTCGTAACGTTAATATTGAACTGCTCCGGATCATATTGATGTTTATGATACTGAGTTTGCATGCGAATTTTGTAGCTTTAGGTGTTCCAGATTTTAATTCATTTAAAATATTACCGTTAGATAGTATAGTAAGAACATTCCTTGAATCATTATGCATAGGAGCTGTGAATGTCTTTATTCTAATTTCGGGATGGTTTGAGATAAAATTTTCTATAAAAAAATTATCTAAATTATTATTTCAATGTCTTTTCTTCTCTGTTTTTATATATGTATGTAGCAGTATTTACGAAAATAATATTAGTATAATTGGTTTTTTCAAGAGTATTTTATTATTAGCTAATTTTTGGTTTGTCAAAGCATATTTAGCCCTTTTTATAATTGCGCCGGTTCTAAATTATTTTAGCAATCAGGCAAGTAAGAAAGAATTTTCCTTAATACTAAGCTTCCTTCTAATTTTTCAGTTAATATTTGGTTGTACAAATCAGGTTTCCTGGATTCAAGGTGGATATTCTTTTTATTCATTTGTATGTTTATATCTTCTTGCCAGATATCTCAATAGATTTGGAAGCAATTTTAAAAAATATGGTTGGAAACTTTATATTTTGGGTACTTTAGGAAGTTTTATATTTTTTGTCATTGGTTCTTTTTTTAAAATTAGTAATGTTTCAATATTGTACGATATTTCATTTTGGTATATTTCTCCATTTGTGATGATAGCATCCATAGGACTTTTTTTAGGATTCTTAAAAATAGACATACGTGGTAATTTTAACATTATTAAAGTAATCAATAAAATTGCGATATCTTCTTTTGCGGTATTTTTATTGCATGGACAGAGTTATTTTTATGACAATATTTTTATAGAAGTAAATAGATATTTTTATTTTCAATCTTTTAATGGAGGGATTTCTAAATATCTAGCACTTCCATCTATTTGCCTATTTCTTATTTTAATCTATATAGTTGCAATTTTAATTGATCAAATACGTATTTTTTTATGGTCTAAATTAGAGAGAGTTTTATTTAAGAAGAATTAAATGTAATATTCTCAGACTATAAAAGAGTAACGTTTCATCCAGTTTGATCTCGGACACATTTTCACCCCACTAACCGCGAAATCTACAGCAAATAAATAAAGTGGTCAAAGACTAAGATACCAAGTTGTTTGTTAAATGGTAACGTTATCAACGATAGAATATATTCAAACCTCCGCTGGAGGTAGAATACAAACTCGGATTAAAGTAAACAATCAGACTTCAAAAACGTTATGGATTGAAGTTGGGTCAGAATATTCTGAGTATCTGACATTCGAACGTGCAGATGCGTTCATAGTAGGAATATTAAATTGGGCTATGAGAGAGGGACATGATATAGTGTCTGAAAGTCCCATGGGAGAATATCTTTATTGTCAGATAGTAAATTACGTAATACCGGGACTTTGTGACGGTAGTCCCCGACTAAAGAGAATAAAAGTTACTTGTCCAATAGATTCCGGTACATTACCGAATGCAGGATATGTAGGTACGGGTGTCACATGCGGTGTTGATTCCTTATATACAATAGCTACAAATGAGAGCGATAAATTTCCCCGACATAAGATCACACATCTTACGCTTTTCAATGTTGGTTCACACGGCGAAGGAGATAGGGCTGAAAAAATATTCAAAGAGCGCACTGAATTAGCAGAAAGATATTGTATAGATAATAATTATCCATTAGTCATCGTAAATTCTAATCTGCATGATATAATTAAACAAGATCATTTTTTTACAGCAAGTTACAGTGCCTGTATGGCTATACTTGCATTGCAAAAAATGTGGTCACTTTATTATCTTGCTTCAGGAGGAGATAATTATGAAATTTTTACGTTAAAGGATAATGATCTATATTGTTCCGAAGATTATGAATTATTTTTACTACCCCTATTATCAACTGATCAATTAAGGATAGAATCGTCTGGAGCAGGAGTAACAAGGCAGAATAAATTAAAACGAATAATAAATTTTGAGCCATCCTATACAACACTAAATGTATGTGTAAAAGAAGGAAAAAATTGTGGTAAATGTGAAAAATGTGTCCGTACTATATTGGGGTTGGATTCTTTAGGTGCCTTAGAAAAATATTCTGCGGTTTTTGACATAGATTATTACAAGGCTCATAAGAATTATTATCATGAAATTTGTGTTACCCGATACTTTGATGGTTGGAATATTCACAAAGAACTATACCCCCTGATTAAGAAACAGATTTCTATCGGAACTTTTTTAAGAGGATGGTTAAAACATACAAAAGAAAATTTCAAAAATTTCATTAGCTCAGTTATACTGAAGAGATCAATAAGAAAAAAATTTAAATAAATAAGACATAGAAAACTTATCAGATTTGGCATCCGTTGTAACTCATAATTCCAATCGACTTGCTAAGAACACATTTGCATTATATGTGCGAATGGGTTTGGCAATGCTTGTAGGACTTTATACTTCACGAATAGTTCTCCAGGCATTAGGAGTTGAATCTTATGGCGTGTACAATGTGGTTGGGGGAGTCGTAACTTTTTTGGGTTTCTTCAATTCTTCAATGAGTACCAGTACAACGCGTTATTTGAGTGCCGGAATGGTTGAACATTCTCCAAGAGAATTGAAGGAGGTGTTCAGTACTTCTGTAAATGCTCATGTGCTTATAGGACTTATCACTGTTATTCTTCTTGAAACAGTAGGTTTGTGGTTTGTAATTAACAAACTGGTTATTCCATCTGATCAAAGAGTGGCAGCTTTATGGGTATATCAATGTTCTATTGTTTCTTTTTTCATTTCTATTATTAGTACTCCCTATAATGCGGCAATTATCTCTAATGAAAAAATGTCAGCATACGCATGGATTTCGATATTGGAGATCTTATTGAAACTCGGAGTTGCATTTATTGTATTATATTCAAAATCCAATAAACTTATAATCTATTCTATCCTTATCTTATCAGTATCCATCTTAATGCGGCTTATTTATGGGATATACTGTGGTAGACATTTTCCGGAGTGCAGATACATTTTCTGTTGGAATAGAAGTTTAATAAAGGGAATGTTATCATTTTCCGGGTGGATGATGTTTGGATGTGTAACAGATATTTTAGGAGGTCAAGGTGTGAATATCCTAATAAATATGTTCTTTGGACCGATTTTCAATGCCTCTCGCGGAATCGCAGTCCAGGTCCAGACATCTATTTCTCAGTTCTCTAATAATTTTCTGACATCTGTAAATCCGCAGGTAATAAAGACTTTTGTAGCAAAAGAATATGATTATTGTTTTAAATTAATATACGCCTCATGTAAAATATCATTTTGTCTGATGCTAATATTGATTATTCCTGTAATACTTTATTCTTCACAAATTTTATCTTTGTGGCTTACCGTGGTTCCAGAGGATGCATCGATTTTTCTTAATCTAATGCTTATAGATTGTTTAATAAGATCTATCTATACGCCGGTGGCACCTCTTAGTCAAGCCACAGGGAATGTCAGACCATATCAATTGGCAATTTCAATATTATTTCTCGCAAATTTTGTAATCACATATATTCTTTTTAAAGTTGGATTTCCGGTATATGCAACTTTTGTTTTGTCTGCAATTCTCTCATTTATAGGTGTATTTGTGAGGGTGTGGGTATTGAATAGACAAGTTTCATTCCCCTTTAAAGAATTTATAACAAAAGTAATTTTACCCATATTTATCGTTGCATCTATTTCATTCTTTAGTTCAGGAGTAATAGCCTGGATTTTAGAGGGGATACCGTATACTATGATACTATCTATGGTGTTAAGTATGTCCTTAACATTGATATTTATCTGGGTCATGGGGTTAAATAAGTTTGAGCGGGAGGTCTTATCTCGGCAGGTGATATCAATTATGAAAAAGATTTTTAGAAGATAATATCGATGAAGGTCTTTGCGATCAATAATCCCGATATCGAGGTAAGGCGTAATAGTTCTGCAGGTGGAGCCTTTTCTCTTTTGGCAGATATTGTTTTGTCTAAGGGAGGAATAGTCTATGGAGTGGCTTTTGATAATGAATGGAATATTATCCATAAAAGAATAGTTAAAAAGGATGAATTAAATTTACTTCGGGGGAGTAAATATGCATATAGTGAAGCCGGGAAAATATTTCAAGATGTAAAAAACGATCTTGAGGAAGGAAGAAAAGTTCTATTCAGTGGAACTCCATGTCAGGTAGCGGGTTTAAGCAAGTTAATCGGTAATAACAATAACCTTTTGTTGGTAGAGGTAGTATGTCATGGAGCACCAAAACATGAGTATTGGAAAAAGTATTTAGAGGAAATTTGTAAAATTAATAAAAAAGGGATATCGGATATTCGGAATATTAATTTCCGTGACAAGAGGACCGGTTGGAAACAATATAGTTTTACAATCATGTATAAAGATGGAAAGGAGTTCTCAGAGAAACATGATGAAAATCTGTATATGCGTGGTTTCCTGCAAAATTATCTCTTAAGAGAAGCATGTTTTAAATGTCCCTTCAAATATCCGGACGGCTCAAGAGCAGATATTACTATTGGAGATTTTTGGGGTATTTCAAAGGTTGCACCGGAAATAGATAATGATTTAGGAACCTCTATATGTATTGCAAGAACAGATAAGGGCAATACATTTTTGGAGGAATTAGGGTCTCATAAGAAATGCCAATTTTATGATATTGTGAAATTTAATAGAGCTATCATTTCTTCACCTATAAAACCCAAAAACCTTGAAAATTTTAAAGAATCAGATATCCCGATTATTGTTGCTTTGGGCCAATACACACAGTGTTGGAATATGAGTATACTTGGACGTATGAAACGTTTTTTCAAGTTATTTAAAAAATGGTATTAGATGATTATCGTCACCAAAAGACGTATTGTCAAGTAAGAGAATATTTTAGAAATTTTAGAATAGGTGTTAATCTATAGGCTAAGTTGCCTGTTCCCATCAAAATATTAAGAGTGATTATCTTAAATATTAAAAAGAAATACAAAATTTTTGAGATGCTTAAAAGAGGAAATATAAAACCGATAATTTTGATTCCATTGGCTTTACCCGCAATGGTAGCATATAAAGGTCTTTCAGCCACTGCTCGTCAAAAGGTTCTAAAAGATGTACTTATGTTTTGGAACCATACGATAGGTCCAACTTACAAATCTACGTGGAATATGTGGTGGAAACTGATTTCCTGTAATAAGGAGTTCCGAAACGTATTTTATTGCAGAGTTCCGAATTTTTGGCGTATTGTTTTGCCATGGTTTTTAAAACCTTATCCATCGTTAAGTATAAATCCTACACTCTCTAAAAATTATGAAGGAGGATTATATATAGCACATGGTGCTTCTTGTCGCATCGCACCGAGAAAGATAGGTGAAAATGCATGGATACATCAAAATGTTACTATAGGAATGAAAGGGGAATATCGTCCGGAAATAGGTGACAATGTTTACATCGGTTGTGGTGCCGTGATTATTGGGAAGACCAAGATTGGCAACAATGTGCGTATAGGAGCAAATTCCGTAATTGTGGATGATAATATACCTGACAACGCAACAGTCTGCGGACCTAAAGCAACGATTGTACGAGTTAAGAATTGAATGAAAAAGAACCACCAAAACTTATTTTAAGGAAATACATTACGTTTTTTTAGCCATTATTAAAATACATTACCAATATATTCCTAGTAAAAAAACTGCGATGGTCAACACTATATACAAATTAAACAAATTTAAGTACTTAGATTGCAATCTGGTATTTGGGGGAATCGAGTATAATGTTTTGCTTAAATATTTTATAAAGTGTTGATAATAAAGTATGGAATGGATTATGAGAAGTATTAAAGGAGTAGATATTGAAAATCAATTAAAAGAAATACATTTTTAATTATTTATTGAAAATCCAATACATCAATTACTTCCCTAAAGTCTTATTTTTTTATAAACGCTTGTACTTTTGGAATATAATCCATACTCGAGGAGAAGAATTTTCTTAAGGATGAAAGTAAATTATATTATATCTTTTTTCATCATTAATTAAATAAAAATATGGAGAAAAAGAAAAGACTTATTGTTGATATAGATAATACTATCACCGTAACTGAAAAAGGCGATTATGTAAATAGTAAGGCAGTGCAACCTACTATCGATATGTTAAAAAAATATAAGGAAGAAGGTTTTGAAATAGTTTTGTTTTCAAGTCGAAATATGCGTACTTATGAAGCAAATGTAGGAAAGATTAATATTCATACTCTGCCCAATATAATAGCATGGTTAAATAAACATGATGTTCCATACGATGAAATTCATGTTGGAAAACCATGGTGTGGATTTGAAGGGTTCTATATCGATGATTCTGCTGTGAGACCATCAGAGTTTATATCAATGACATTTGATGAGATTACTGAGATGCTTGCGAAAGAAAAGGAGTTTGTAAAATCTGTTTCAAAATAATATGTTTCTAATTACATCCGGTGCGTACGTTACTCCTGCGTTAGCTTCAGAGTTTGGGAAATTACCCCCCTGTATGCTTCCTGTGCAGAATAAAAGGTTATATGAACACCAGATTTCGATAGTTCCACCGGGAGAAAGTATTGTTATTTCATTACCCCAAAGTTATGAACTGACAATATATGATAAAAGAAATATAGAAAAATTGGGAATAACAGTTGTTAAAACACCGGATTCTCTTACGTTAGGACAAAGTATAGTTTATGTTCTTAATGTTCTCGGGAGATATGACGAGAAATTAAAGATCTTGCATGGAGATACTTTGTTTTCAAAAATTATTGGAAATGATGATATCTGTGCAGTTGCAAAGGCACAGGATAGCTATGATTTGGCAAAAGCTGATAAAAAAAATAGAAATGTATATGCGGGCTATTTTTCTTTCTCAGATCAATCTCTTTTAATTCAAAAAATAACGGAAAACAATTATAATTTTATTGAGGGTATAGAGTCATACAGATTATTCAAACCATTAACAAATATTCTTTTCCCTGATTGGATGGATTTTGGATTAAGTAATTCCTATTATAGATCCATTTCAAAATTAACCACACAAAGATTTTTTAATTCTCTGAATATTACTAAATATAGTCTAAGGAAAAGTAGTGCAGACAAGAATAAAATGGCAGCCGAATCAAACTGGATAGAATCGTTGCCAATCCCTATGAGGCATTATGCTCCGGTTGTTTGGGATAAAGGAGAGACTGAAGAGTTTGGATACTATGAGATAGAATATTTTTTTCTTCCATCTCTGGCAAATCTTTTTGTTTTTGGAAAGAATAATCTCGAAATTTGGGAGGAGATTATTGATGCGTGTGTAGAATACTTAAATGATGAAGTGAACTATAGACCTTATGAACCTCAAAATCAGGCGAACCAGAATGATAAATTATATTCTGTAAAATCTTTGAAGAGACTTGAGGAATATTCCGTGCAATCCGGCATTTCTCTTGATAAAAGCTGGAAGATTAATGGAATAGAAATACCTTCTTTAAGTCAAATTTTAGTTGAATTAGAAAATCATATAAGTAAAAAAGATATCCGATTTGCTACTTTAATGCATGGAGATCCTTGTTTTAGTAAT
Source organism: uncultured Sangeribacter sp. (assembly GCA_964509225.1). GTDB lineage: Bacteria > Bacteroidota > Bacteroidia > Bacteroidales > Muribaculaceae > Lepagella. The sequence continues at coordinate 37,315 of CAZDWB010000012.1, read as the reverse complement.
ATACTGTATGATTTTAAATCAAAAAGTATTAAGGTAATTGATCCAAGGGGTATAGATTTAGATGGTAATTTAAGTATTTATGGAGATTTTAGATATGATGTCGGTAAACTTTCCCATAGTGTTCTTGGATTATATGATTTTATAATCAGTGGGATGTATGAATATCATGAGACTTCAAAATACGATATATCTCTTGTATTTCATACCAGTGAAGAAATAATTCAAATCCAGAATTATTTTAAATCTAAGAAATTTGGTGGTTTTTCAATTGAAGAAATAAGTGTTTATCCAATTATGATTCACCTTTTTCTCTCAATGCTACCACTTCATAATGATTTCCCGGATAGACAAAAGGCAATGTTGGCTAATGCCCTAAGGTTATATGTAGAATTTAAAAGTTTAAGAAGATTATGACTATAATAATACCAATGGCGGGTTTGAGTTCACGTTTTATAAAAAGTGGTTATACTCTTCCTAAATATATGCTTTATGTGAAAGATAAGTCACTTTTTACTCTGTCAGTAAGTAGTTTTGAAAAATACTTCAAAAGTTGCAAGTTCATCTTCGTTGCAAGAAATCTATTTGATACTCCAAGATTTATAGAAGAAGAATGTAGGATGATGGGAATAGAGGACTTTCAAATAATAGTGACAGAACCCACAAAAGGACAGGCAGAAACTGTTTTTAAAGGTTTGGAAGGAGCTAATATCTCGGATGATGAGAGCATACTTATATTTAATATAGATACAATACGCCCAAATTTTATGTTCCCGGAGTCTTTGAAAAATTGTGATGGATATTTGGAATGTTTTGTTGGTGAAGGATCTAACTGGTCGTATGCCAAAACTGAAAATGGAACACCCGAAGCTAAAGTAATAGAAACGGCCGAAAAGAAGCCGATTTCAAATTTTTGCTCAACAGGAATATATTATTTTAGTAAAGCCAAAGATTTTATTGAAGTATATCGAAATAATGAGGTATGTCCTAATAATGAGGTAAAAGAATTATACGTTGCACCTCTTTACAACTATCTTATTAGTAAAGGAGAAACTATCAGAGTCAATATAATTCCTAAAGAGGATGTAATATTCTGTGGCGTACCGAATGAATACGTAGATTTCCTAAAGGAGCAACTATTGACAAATAAATAAAATTTATGGGAGGTAGTATACTTCCATCTTTTTATCGCGCTTAGAACTTTAGTAATTATCTTTAGACAAATCAAAGTCTGTGGTTACGAAGATAGGACCCTCTTGAAATAAGATAAAATTTATGAAGATTAATATACTTACACAACCCCTCTTTTGTAATTATGGGGGCATACTCCAGAATTATGCATTGCAGGAAGTGCTGAGAAGAATGGGTCATGATCCGATAACTATAAATGTTCCTACTAAAACTCCGAAACCAAAGGTATTATGGAAAGATACCATTAAGATTATAATGAATTTTTCCAAGAGACTAAGAGGATGTTACCAGTATCCATTCCTAAGTCCGCATAGATTTGCATGGAAAGAATATGAATTATCATTTCCTCAAAGAGAGTTTGTTGCTAAGCATATCAATAAAATCGATGTTGAAGCTCCCTTTTCCTCCGATCTACAATTCCAATTTCCGGCAGACGCATGGATAGTTGGAAGCGACCAGGTATGGCGTCCTTGGTGTTCACCATATATTGAAAATTGTTTTTTCGATTTTCTTAAAGATACTGATTTTAAGCGGTTAGCCTATTCAGCATCTTTCGGTACTGATAAATGGGAAATATCCCCTGAAAAAGCGGAGATTCTAAAACCTTTAGCAAAAAAGTTTGACGCAATTTCTGTCCGAGAAGAGAGTGGGGTAAAGTTATGTGCAGAATATTTGGAAGTTGACGCTAAGCATCTTCTTGACCCCACAATGTTACTCACCAAAGAAGATTATCTTCAGCTTATTGAGGATAAAGATAAAAAAGAGGGTGATTTCGTCGCTTCCTATGTGCTGGATATAGATTCTAAAAAAGCTAAAGAGATTAAGCAGTTTGCAAAAAGGAAAAATTTAAAAATAGAGAAACTCGGTCAGATGCACAGGGACCGATTTGATAGTGTCGAAAGTTGGATTTCCGGAATAGCAAGTGCAAAATATGTTATTACCGATTCATTTCATGGGACTGTCTTTTCGTTGCTCTTCGACCGACCTGTAAAAATTCTCGGAAATGCCTTAAGGGGTAACACACGTATAGATTCTTTATTCAAGACATTGAAAGTTGAAAAGACAGCGGATGGATTTTACAGGATGACGGAAAAATCAAAGCAGATTCAAAATAAGAACATTATTGATTCACTTGATTTTTTGAAAAATAATTTATCTAAATAAATGAAGGATAAGTTAAAAATTAACGGGAAAGAGGTATGGATTGATGTTCTAAGGGCGTTTGCTTGTATCTGCGTACTTTTAGTTCATGCACCTGCAAAATATGATGGTTTGATTCCGGGACAATTTATCCTTGCTCCTGCAAATTACGTATTTATGGCATGGGGTGTTTCTGTCTTTTTTATGATTTCGGGAGCACTTTTATTTGATAAACCGCAAAAACTCACAGATTTTTATAAACGCCGTTTCTCAAGAATTCTGATTCCTATTTTGGTATGGAGTGTAATTTATATATTCTTTGATAGATTATTTATAGAAGATAAAAATAGTATAATAGAAAAAATATTAATGATTCCTATAACCAACCAAACTGGGGTATTATGGTTTATGTATGCTCTTATAGGAATTTATCTTGTGGCACCGATAATATCCATTTGGCTAAATTCAGCAAAAAAACACGAGATAGAAATAATATTAGGTTTTTGGGGGTTAACATTATTAATTCCCTATCTTGAGTTATTATCTTCCGACTTTACAAAACTTATCAGCCCTATAGGTATATTCTATCACTTTTATGGATATATTGGGTTTGCTTTGTTTGGATATTACTTAAGAAAATATGTTGATATACCCATTATCAGTTGGAAATATTTTATACTTGTTATAATAGCTTTTGGTTTCCCCTTGTTTGTTTTTTTCAGTGGAATCATACCTATAAATATTTTAAATTATTCACAATCGATATCAGCAGCGTTTATGGCTTGTGTTGCTTTTATATTTTTTAAAGGATTGGATTATAAAGATACGAAGGTATTGAGAATAATACTAAAGATAGCTGAATTCAGCTTTGGAATATATCTTTGTCATATGATATTTCTTAAACCCTTACAAGTATGGTTAACTCAATTTCATATTAATTATGTGATTCAGATTCCATTGACTGCATTATTTGTTGGAATATTTTCCTTCTTTTTTGTTTGGGGTTTATCCAAATTGCCAAAGAGTAAATGGCTGTTTGGCTAATTATATTTAATTGATAATTATATTAAAAGAAATGAATCAACCCCTTATAAGTGTTTTAATACCTGCATATAATGTGGAGAAATATTTACCACAATGCTTAGATAGTATTATTAATCAAACTTATACCAATCTACAGATAGTCATAGTTGATGATGGGTCAAAAGATGGTACGGGAGAAATTTGTGACACTTATGCGGAAAAGGATTCCCGTATAGAGATTTACCATATTCCGAATGGAGGAGTAGCGAATGCTCGTAATTTTCTTCTCTCTAAAATTAAAGGAGATTATTTCCTGTTTGTTGATGCTGATGATTGGATTCTGCCTGATACTATTCAATTTCTCTATGGAAAAATAAATCATTACGAAGCAGAGATAGCTACATGTGAAATGTTTAAGGATTCGAATTTTGATGGAAAAGTAAATTTTAATGAAGAAGTTTTAGATAAAGATTCGTTTGTTAAAGAATTTCTTAAACATAATAAAGTTAACGGTTCTTTATGTAATAAATTAGTTAAAGCATCTCTTGTAAAAGATAATAGATTTGTAAAAAATATTTCATACGGAGAAGATGCATTGTTTTGCTGGGGTTTAGTGAGAGATTTAAATGGTGTTGTTTTAACCGATGCCCCAAAATATTTTTACCGTATGAACGGAACCAGTCTCAGTCATCAAAAATGGACTCCTGAGGGTAAGGGAAGTGGTAAGAAGGTTTGGGATGCAATAAGGGAGGATGTCAAAATAAATTATCCCCAATTTTTAAGCATTTTAAATTCCAGGACAGCTTTAGAATGTATGTGGGCTTTGATTTTTGCTTCCGGTTCAGATTATCCTCAAGATTCACATATTAGAGAGCGACAGAAATTTATTAACCAACATATTTTTGATCTTACGAAATATCGTTTAGGTGGATTTAAACAATATTTAGCTGCCTTATTTGTTGGTAGGAGTTACAGAGCTGGAAAACTAATTAATAAACTTCTTTATTCACGGAGATGAAGAAAATCTGTATACTTCAAAATGGTTTAGCAAGAGGAGGAACAGATACATTTGTCCGGAATCTAAGCGTAGGACTTGTAAAGAGGGGATATAAAGTCACTATAGTGAATACTGCTTCCGATCCTAAGTTTCAAATAGGAGAAGAAGAGCTTAAAAAACAAGGTGTTAATATTTTTCATACGAATCCGTTAACGGGAGCTAAAAATAAGATTAAGCATCTTTATCATCTATATGAGTTTTTAAAGAGAGAAAACTTTGATGTTTTTCAAACGAATATAGACCTCTTTAATGGTCCAAATCTTTTGATTGCAAACTTAGCCGGCGTGTCTGTGCGGTGTTGTCACTCTCATAATGGAATGCAACAGAAAGAACTTAGACAAGGCGCAACGTTGCCGGTAAGAATTTATCAAAAAATAATGCGCTCATTAATATGGTATAATTCAAATCGTAGATGCGGATGCTCAGAACTTGCTATGGAATTTCTCTTTAAAGGTTATGATTGGAGAAAAGGAAGTTATCCCAAAGTGATTAGTAACGGGATTGATATAGATAGATTCAATATTGATATAAATGTGCATGAAAAATTAAAGGAGTTAGGATTAAAGTCTGGAAAATATATTTTAACGGTTGGTCATTTAATCCCGCAGAAGAATTCCTTATTCATTGCACAAATTTTTTCAGATTTCTGTAAGTCGAACAAAGATTGTGATCTTATCTGGGTTGGTAAGGGGGAGCTTAAGGCACAAGTAGAAGGGGTTCTAAAAAATGGTAATTGTATAGATAGAGTCCATTTTTTTGATAACAGGAATGATATTGACGAAATTATGAACTGTTCCGATCTTTTCATTCTTCCCAGTTCCTTTGAAGGGTTACCGGTTGTTTCAATAGAATCACAGGCAAGTGGTATGCCAACTCTTTTATCTGACCGAATAACTACAGAATCGAATTGTGGCTTAGCAAAATTTTTACCTATTAATAAGGGAACCGGTATTTGGATTAAAGAAATAGAGAAAATATTGGATGGTAATTGTGATATGAAGATTGACAATGAGAAGCTATCAAAATTCTCTACGGATTATATGGTTACCCAAATGGAAGAGGTATTTAAATCATGAAACAAAGAATAGTTTTTGTTAATTTACATGCGGACTGGATGCTTCTGAAGGTTGCTATGGTATATGTTTTCAAATATTCACCGGCTATAAAACACGGATACCTACTTAATTATCTTTTGGAACATCCTGAGAAATATGAAATATGCAATTTTATAAATTCGAGAGGGTTTTCGTTATATACGCATGCCACCGGTTTTTTTGCAAAATTTCTTAATATATTTTCAGGGATTGAAAATAGGATAACCCTAAGGAAGAATGGAATATCACCAAAGAAAATCAAGGTTATTCGTAATCCTGAGGAAATCCGGGAGGATGATATTGTAATATCCTACAATGTTTGTAATGAACAGTTAGAGGATTTAGAAAAAGTCAAAGGTAAGAAGGCATTGAGTATGCTCCATTTTCATGGAAAAAAGGGTGAAGATGAGCGAATAAAAAATGCCGGAATAAATATACTTTTCAATGAAGCTGATTTAAGTAAGACTTCTGAGATTTTTAAAAAATATTATAACCTTACTCTCCCTTTTATTGTACATCCATTCATTCCTGCGGATAGATTCCGTAGGATAAAGCCATTTAATGAAAGAAAAAATAAATGTTTTTCTACAGGAACTATAACCTTAAAGGCGCACCCCGAATTTTTAGAAGTTTATGGAGACCCCTGTGATCAGCCGGCAAGAAAATTCGTAAAGGATAATCCGGAATTTTTCAAGGATACTGTAGATTGCTATAGCGAATATTACATGGAGGACACCACCCTTAAAAAGGTAAAACCTTCTGATAATATTTTGGTAAAGATATATAAGAAATTTTATAATCGTTTTCATACCGGAACACAGAAGAAATATTTCTCCTTCAATATGGTAGAGAAATTTAACGATTATAAAATGCATCTGTTGGGAGAAGAGATTTTAGGAGTACCCGGGATTGGGTATGTAGAAGGGATGGCGTGTGGTAGCGCCTATATTGGTCTTGACTCACCTATGTACCGTGACTTGGGCTTAATTCCCGGAGTTCATTATATCTCTTATGATGGCACTAAGGAGGGTTTAAAGGAAACAGTTGAGTTTTGGCAGCGTCCTGAAAATCAGGAAGAGTTGGAAAAAATAGCTAATACAGGCTATGATTTCGTCAAGAAGAATTTCAATAAAGATTCTGCTGTTTCAAAAATTTTAGAGGGTCTTAGTTAATACAATTTTAATTAATTCGGATAATTATAATATAAATCAGATTATATGTTTGGCTTAATCGCTGCAGAGCATTACCTTATTACGTTTTTATTAATTGTCACATTCTTGGCACTACAGGAGATGTTAAAGGTAGGAGGCTTATCAGATTATCAGATAGTGGAAATGCCACGAAATAAAAGTGATAACTTGAATGCAATTCTGTTAGCGGTATTTTTTATTTTGTTTTTTGCATTACGAGATCCCTATTCTCCGATATTTGCAGATACTCCTGGATATACTTTTAGATTTGAATCGATTCGCGATTTTGGGGAAGATGCAGCATGGTACCCGTTAATTGCCTATACTAAGCGAGAAGTATTGTGGAGTAAATCCATAATGTTTTTTACCAGTCTAAATGTAGATGTTGCAATATGGTATTTATTTGTCGCTGCAATATATATATTAGGAATATATTTTGCTGTTAAACGTCTGATTCCAAATCATATATTTATAGTTCTGGTTTTTGAACTATTAAATATGGGATTTTATGGAGGAGGAACAAACGGAATAAGAAATGCTGATGGTTTATCTATAGTTTTATTAGCATTATCATTTTTGGTTACTTTGAAGAAAAAGAATATACTTATAGCTGTTATTTTATGTTATGCTGCTTTTCAAATCCATAATTCTACATATTTACCATCTCTTTGTATGTTCACGGCTGCTTTTATTTTAAAGAAACCAAAAGCTTGTATTACCCTTTGGATAGTATGTGTTTTTTTAAGTTTGGTGTTGGGAAATGCATTCGCGTCTTTGTTTGGAGAAATGGGCTTTGATGACAGAATGAATAAATATATGGATTATGACGAAAATGGAACACAATGGGGCTTTCGTTGGGATTTCTTGATTTATAGTGCAATACCAATAGCTTGGGGGTGGTGGGTAATTGTGAAAAAAGGAATAAAGGCGAGAACTTACGAAATAATTTATAATACTTACGTTTTGTCTAATAGTTTCTTTGTACTTGTAATTAGAGCTGCTTATTCTAATCGATTTGCAGCCCTTTCATGGTTCTTATATTTTTTAGTTATCTCCTATCCGCTTTTGAAGTTTAAATTATTTAATGATCAAGGGAGAAAGATTTCTTATGCTTTGGGAATAATGGTAGTGACTTTATGGCTATTAAGTAGAAATGCTATTTAAGAGATAAATTTTGTTATGATGGGAAAATTGATAATTTCTCTTGATTTTGAAATGATGTGGGGTGTAAAAGATTTTGCAACTCCAGAGGATTATGGTAAATCCAATATATACACTGTCCCGTGTGTTATAGAACGTCTCCTTAATCTTTTTACAAAATATGGTGTGCATGCGACTTTTGCAACCGTTGGATTTATTTTTCTTAAAAATAAAGAAGTATTATTAAAAAGTCTCCCTCAGAAACAACCGTCTTATATCGATAAAAATTTATCGCCTTATACTGATAACTATATTGAAAATATTAAACCTGAATACGAACAATTATATTTTGCGCCGAATTTAATAAGATTGATTAGCAACACTCCCGGAATGGAGATCGCTACACATACTGCCAGTCATTATAATTGTTTTGCTCCTGGGCAAACATTGGAGGAATTTGAAGAAGATTTAAATACTGCAAAAAAGATTGCTGAACAAGAGGGATATGAAATAAAAAGTATAGTCTTTCCTAAAAATGAGGTAGATGGAGAGTATTTGAAAGTCTGTGAGGATAAAGGAATATATATTTATCGTGGAAATGCGCAGAAGTTCTTTGGGAAAACAAGAGGAACTCTATCACGCATCTTTAAACGTATTTGTCGTTTGGCTGATAATTATATTCCTATTGATCATGCAACTACGTATCCTTTATCCGAGATAAAAAATGGGAGTTATTATAATGTAAGGGCAAGCAGGTTTTTAAGACCTTATTCTTCAAAACTTTCTTTTTTAGAAGGATTGAGATTAAACAGGATAAAAAAAGAGATAACAAAAGCAGCGAAGAGAGGAGAGGTTTATCATTTATGGTGGCATCCCCATAATTTTGGAGCTAATACAGAGAAAAATTTGTCTTTCTTAGAAGAGATATTGAAGCATTTTCAATATTGTAAAGATAAATATGGTATGGAATCAGTGAATATTCAAGAAGTTGTGAAATTTGTAGAAAAAAATAATGGATAAGAAGACACTTACAGTTTTCACTCCGGCATATAATAGAGCGGATACTTTAGTCAGGACTTACGAAAGTCTACTGCGACAAACATGTAAAGACTTTGAGTGGATAATAGTTGATGATGGGTCAACTGATAATACTGAGGAGGTCGTACGACCCTGGCTTAAGGACCAACAAATACCGGTAAGATATATTAAGAAAAAGAATGGAGGTCTCTTCACCGGATACAATACAGCTATCGAACATTGTAATACTGAGTTAAATGTGTGTATTGATTCGGATGATTTTATGCCTGACGATGCAGTAGAGATAATAATAAAGGAATGGAGGAAGGTAGAAGATCCGGAGATAGCAGGCTTGATAGGATTGGATTATTATATGGATGGTAGACCTATTGGGGGACTATTTCCGTATGAATGTGATTGTTATTATCGTCATAAATTTAATAAGGTTGGACATCTAAGTGATTCAAAGATTGTATGTCGTACAGACTTAATGAAGGAGATATGGCCTATGCCATCTTTGGGAGAGAAAGATTTTAATCCGGTATGGTACTATAATACAATAGGAGAAAACAAAAAATTCAGATTAATTAATAAATGTCTTTGTATTGTTGATTATCAACCGGATGGAATGATGGCAGGTATCTTCAGACAATATAAAAATTCTCCAAAAAGTTTTGCTGAAATGAGGAAGATGACTTTACGATCTAAAAGATCTAATATTAAAGAGAAGGTAAAGGCTTCTATTCATTATGTTTCTTCATCAATTTTTGCAAAAAATGTACGATTTGTACAGGACTCACCCAAACCTCTTTTAACTGTTCTTTTTATTCCAGCCGGGATTTTACTACATGGGTATATCCATTATAAGCTGTGGAAACAAAGAAATAGGAAATTTAAAGTATAGTTTGGAATATTATGGAAATTAGAACTTTTAAGGAAACGGATTTACCGGAATTACATAGATTTTGTGAAATTGTCTATCCAAAACGAGTAAAATATTACCACGAGCTATTAGATTTTTTCTTAAAAAACAAGATTGGGGGATATACAGGAGGAATAGGTTTATTTGATGATAATGGGACTCTGTGTGGACAGCAACTATATAGTTCAATATCATTTTGGTTTAAAGGAGTTGAATACAAAGGAGGATGGTGTTTTGATCTGATCGTAAGGGAGGATTTACGAAAAGAAGCATGGGGAATGGATCTTATTATACAATCTATGAAAATATTTCCTTATGCTTGTGGAACAGGAGCAGGTCCTTTATCCAAAAGTATAAGTCTCAAATTGGGAATGAAATCATTAGGAAATATTAAAAAATATGTTGGGATTGCAAGTAAACCTTCTTTATTGTTCAATCTATTATTACCGTTAAGGTCATTCCCTCAAAAGGTGGGTAATTATTCAAGAATTGTCCAGCCGGAAGATTTTACTTCTAAAGAATATTTCAATAGAAATATAATTGAACCGGGAAGAAACAAAGAGTATATTGCGTGGAGATTTTTTACACCGTCTTTTAAAAAATATTTTGTCTATCAAAATAGTGTTGGTTCATATTTTGTAGTAAGAAGAATCACAATAAAAGGGGTATCGATACTTGCATTAGTGGATTTCAGATGTAATGTGGAAAATCCTGATGAGTTTAAAGATATAGTAAGGTGTATAAAACAAATTGCCAATCATATACATGTTGGGTTTTTATTAGTAGGATCTTCTCATAAAACATTTGATTCGATCTTGGAAAAAAGTGGTTTAAAACCGATCGGTAGGGATAGACCAATTTTAACTGCCGGAAAAAATAAGGTTACTCCGGATAAGGAAAGAGTAGAAAAAAGAGGTTATGTTTTTGTGACTTTAGCAGATTCTGATGGTGAAGTCTCATGGTAAATATTAAATAATATAAAGAAATGGAAATTAAGGAATTTATAGAAAAATTTGCGGGTCAATTTGAAGATACCGATTCATCAATCTTTATGCCGGATACGAAATTTAAAGAAATTGAAGAGTGGTCATCCCTAACTGCATTGAGTATTATAGCAATGATTGATGAGGAGTATGATATAACTTTAACAGGTGAAGACATACGTAAATCTGAGACGGTTGAAGATATTTATAATTTGGTAAGTCAAAAATTATAATATGACTTATAATCCTTTTTCACTACAAGGAAAAAAAATATTGGTAACCGGTGCATCTTCCGGAATCGGAAGATGCACTGCCATTGAGTGTGCAAAAAGTGGTGCAACTGTTATTATTACAGCTCGTAATAAGGAGAGACTTGAGCAAACAATATCTTTGCTTCCGGGAGTTGATCACTCTTTTATTGTAGCAGACATAACAACAGAGAGTGATTTAGATAATTTAATCAATCAACTTCCTTCACTTGACGGGGTAGTATTGTCTGCAGGAATTGGAATCACAGTACCTTTACAATTTGCTACCCGCAAAAAGATTAATCCCATTTTTGAAACAAATCTCTTTGCTCAAACTGAGTTGTTGAGACTTTTGCAAAAGAAGAAATTACTAAAAAATGGAGCTTCCATAGTGGCAATTGCTTCAATTGGTGGCACGATAGCATTCAATCTGGGTAATGGACCATATGGTGCAGCAAAAGCAGCTCTTCAATCTTGGATGAAGTTTGCTGCCCAAGAGTTGGCCTCGCGAAAGGTAAGAGTCAATTGTATCTGCCCCGGGATGATTCATACACCATTGGTTGATACTCCGGGTGCATTTTCTGCAGAGGAGCTAAAAACCTATACAGATGCAATTCCTCTTAAAAGATTTGGAGAGCCGGAGGAGATAGCTTGGGGAGCAATTTATTTGCTTTCAGATGCTTCTTCTTGGACTACGGGGACATCGTTAATAATAGATGGAGGTACGACAATTTAAAGTCTTTGACTAATGAAAATCAGTGCAATAGAATATTTAATAAACACTACATTCCGTTTCCCTGATAAAACTGCGATAAGGGATCATACCGGAGAATGGAAGTTTTCCAAACTTTTATCCGCAGGATGTGAAATTGCAAAAAAACTTGTAGATATTAAAGTCATACATTCCCCTGTCGGAGTATTCTTGCCAAAAGGGAAGGAGATGATTTCGGGATTTGTAGGAGCAAATCTTTCCGGTAATTTCTATGTACCATTGGATACAGAACAACCTGTATCAAGAATATTAAATATTCTAACAGTTTTGCAGGCAAAAGTTGTAATTACAGATAGAGCCCATCTTAATAGGTTACCTGGTGAATGGTGTGGGAACATATTATTATTAGAGGATATTTTGACAGATAAGGTTAATTATGAGGAAGCATCAAAGATTCTTGAAAGTTCTCACGTTATAGATACAGACCCGATTTACTCAATTTTTACATCAGGGTCTACCGGAGTGCCAAAGGGTGTTGTGGTAAATCATCGTGGTGTAATAGATTATATAGATTGGGCGGTAAAGACATTTGAAATTAAATCTTCTACAGTAATAGGGAATCAAGCACCATTTTATTTTGACAATTCAACGTTGGATATTTATCTAATGTTTGCCACGGGAGCTACGCTTGACATTATTCCGTCAACAGAATTTGCGTTCCCTGCAAAACTCATAGATTACTTAAACGACCATAGGATATCATTCGTTTTCTGGGTTCCCTTCGTATTAGTAAATATTGCCAATTTTAAAATTTTGGATAAAAAGAAACCGGAATATCTTAAAGATGTATTCTTTGCAGGTGAGGTTATGCCAAACAGACAACTGAATTATTGGCGGAAAAATCTTCCTGATGCAAGGTTCGTAAACTTGTATGGTCCCACTGAGATAACGGTTGACTGTACTTATTATGTCGTAAATAGAGATTTTAGTGATGATGAACCGTTACCAATAGGAATCCCTTGTAGAAACACGGATATTCTGATTCTAAAAGATAGAAGGGAGTTATGTAAACAAGGGGAACAGGGTGAAATTTGTGTTCGCGGTTCATCTTTAGCGAATGGCTATTATAATAACCCGGAAAAAACGAGTGAGGCTTTTATTCAGAATCCGATGAATAACTCTTATCCTGAACTTATATATTGTACTTCAGATTTAGGTTATTGGAATGAGTTTGGAGAGATAATGTTTGTTGGAAGAGCTGATTCACAAATAAAACATAAGGGTTATAGAATTGAATTAGGAGAGATTGAGAATGCTGTAATCGGTTCTAAATTAGTCGAAGCAGGATGTATAATTTATAATAAAGCGAAACAGCGAATTACCCTGATTTACTCAAATCCTGAGGTAGTTAGTCCTGCGGATGTTAGAAATGTTTTATCTGACAAACTTCCTGCATACATGCTTCCTTCTTCACTTATAAGAGAGAATGAGATGAAGCGCAATAGCAACGACAAAATTGATAGAGCTTATTACAACAAACTAATAAATGGTTAAGGGATGTTGTCTCTTATAACAAATATCAAGGAGTTATCTTTAATTCGAAAAGAATTAAAAGATAGGTTTGGTGTAGTAAAGACAAATTTCACTGCCCTCCCTTTAGAAACAAATACTTGGATTGAGGGAAAGAAGCTTCTGTTTATAACTGCTCATGAAACGATTTTCCTTATAAAAAAGGGGGAGAGGGTGAATGAACTTTTCTTTTTCGGTAAAGACATGCCAACTATAGAAAAAGATTTAAAAGATTCTTTAAATAAATTTCCCGCGACTCCTACTATAATGGAGATTTTAACAAAAAATAAAGAGGAAGACTTTACCGAAGAACCTTTGATGGTTTTACAAAGAATGTCTTCAGTAATTATCCCGGAAGTAAGCGAAGAAAAATTGGAGGGAGTAAAGAAGACCACGCTGAAAGATGCAGAAGTAATTGAACAGATACTTCTAAATAATTTCAATCCCATCACTGAAAGGATACCAACATTAAAAGAAATAGAAGATTTAATAATTAATCATTCGGAGGGGGGGATAAATCTAATAAAAGAGGTTAGTGAGAAAGAGGATGAAAAGATTATAGGATTGATGATTTATTCACTTACTCCTTCTACAATTCATTTACGTTATTGGTGGTCACATCCTCAATACCGAGGAGCAAAAGTTGGGAGTAGATTATTGAATTCTTTCTTTGATGTGGGTAAAGATTGCAAAAGGATGATACTATGGGTGGATGTAAAGAATGAGAACGCCATCTCAAAATACATTCATTATGGATTCTCAAAAGAGAGTATGTATGACCAAATATACAGACTAAAATAAAAGAATATGGAAAATAAGATTTTTGATATATTAGGATGTTTACGCCCCGAGTTTGATTTCAGGACTTCACAAGATTTCATCGGAGACGGAATGTTGGATTCGTTTGATATAGTATCTCTGGTTACTGAACTGGAAGAAGCCTTTGGAATATGCATTGACGGAGAGGATATCCTCCCAGAAAATTTCTCGTCAGCTGAAAATATTTGTAAATTGATAGAGAAAAGCAAAGAATGAGACTACACTTTAAAGATAAGAAAATAAGTGGGATTTTAGCAGTGGTTCCTAAAGAGGTAAGCTACTTTGATGATGAAATGGGGAACTATGAGTTTCCTATAGAAACATCAATAAAGCTTAAACAGACAATGGGTTATCATGCCCATAGAGTTTTTTCAGGTCCGGAAGTGGTTTCCGACTTAGCAACGAACGCATTAAAACATCTTTTTGATGAAGGATTATTAGAAAAAGATGAAATAGATGCGTTAATTCTTGTTACAGAAACCCCTGATCATCATTTGCCACCCACTTCCAATATAATACAAGGGAACCTTGATCTGAAAGAAGATATTATATGTCTTGACATCAATCAAGGATGTGCCGGTTTTGAGATTGGGCTCATACAGGCCTTTATGATGCTTGAACAGGAAGAAATTAAACAGGTAGTTCTTCTGAATGCTGAAATGTTAAGTAGGAGAGTCTCAAAAAAAGACAGAAACAGTTATCCCTTGATTGGAGACGCTTTGACTGTAACAATTGTTGAAAATTCGGAAATTCCTTGCGAAATTTTTGCTAACGTGAAGATGGATGGTAAAGGAGCATACGCAATTCAGATACCTGCGGGGGGATTAAGAATGCCTTGTTCAGAGGAAACGTCTGTATTCTATAAAGATAGTTTTGGAAATTATAGGTCTGCCGAGAATCTGGTAATGAAAGGTGATGAGGTATTCATGTTTGTACAGAAGAAAGTCCCCGGATTAATTACCGAAATTTTGGAATATTCCGGGAAGGATATCGATAACATAGAATGTTTTACATTTCACCAACCGAACAAGTTTATGCTTAATAAACTTGCTTCAAAACTAAAGATTCCAAAGGAGAAAATGCCGAGTAATATTGTTGAAAACTTCGGTAATTCGAGTGGAGCAACTGTTCCCTTAAATATGGTGTATAATTTAGGTGACAAATTGAAGAACGAGACATTGTGTCTTTGTATGGCTGGTTTTGGGGTAGGTTTAGTATGGTCATCCATTGTCATGGAAGTTGGACCATTGAAATTTTGTGAATTGATGGAAGTATAAAAAGTTCGTTTGAAAAAATCATCTAATGAAAGAAAATTTATTATTTTAATATAGAAAGTGTTAAAATAAAGATATTGATAAGATTAATAGTTTAAAAATTATAAAGAAAAAGATACATTGGATAAATAAGGTCAAAGAATTTTTAATTTATATTATGAGCAGAAGAAAAAAGATTTGTTTTGTTGTGGCCGTTCCAGGAACGGCTCGGACTTTTCTTAGCAGTCATATAGAAAATCTTAGTAAAAAATATGATATTTATATTGCCGGAAATTTTGAAGAGAATAAAGAACTGAATATTTTGGGTGTAAAAGACATTTTCAATTTTCCAA
This sequence comes from uncultured Sangeribacter sp., assembly GCA_964509225.1. Lineage (GTDB taxonomy): Bacteria > Bacteroidota > Bacteroidia > Bacteroidales > Muribaculaceae > Lepagella. Next base: position 21,607 of record CAZDWB010000012.1, on the reverse strand, counting down.
TTCATCGTGAAATATCAATTTCTAAGGATTTAATGTCGGTGTTTAGATTAGCATCTTATTTCAGACGTATGAAATTTGACGCAGTTCATTCGGTTACACCCAAAGCAGGGTTAGTTACGGCCTTAGCCGCACGGATAGCCGGTGTTAAAAATCGAATCCATATTTTTACAGGGCAAGTGTGGGCTACTCGTTCCGGTATGTTTAGAAAATTATTGAAATTTTTAGATAAAACCACTGCAACTTTAGATAATCATATCCTTGTTGATGGAGAATCCCAAAGAAAATTTATTATTAATGAGGGGATTGTGTCCGTAAAGAAATCGAGAGTTTTAGGAGCAGGTTCTATTTGTGGGGCTAATATAGAAAGATTTACTCCTTCTCTAAAAGTCAAGGATGAGGAAAGAGAAAAGTTAGGGATCTCCAAGGACAAAGTAGTGTTTAGTTTTATGGGGAGACTAAATAAAGAGAAGGGATTTTTTGAATTATTGAATGCTTTTAATAATTTGTCAAAAATTTATTCCAATATCTTCTTATTAGTTTTTGGATTAGATGAAGAGGGATGTTTGGATCAATTAAATAATTACCGGTATATTCAAGATGGTAAAAATTTTAAATATTGTGGGAGAACCCCTGCTCCTCAAATATCTTTACAAGCGTCAGATGTATTTTGCTTACCATCATACAGGGAGGGTTTCGGAATGAGTGTTGTGGAAGCACAAGCATTAGAAATCCCGGTTATTTGTAGTGATGCATACGGTTTAGGTGATACAATAGCTGATAATGAGACCGGTTTAAGATGCAAGGTGCAGGATGTTAAAACGTTGCAGGATGCAATGGACACGCTCTATAATAATCCTGAACTGAGAACAAAGATGGGAAAAGCAGGAAGAGAGCGTGTAGCAAACCTTTTTTCCGGTGAGAAAATCGTTGGAGCCTGGGGAGAATTTTATGATTCTATTTTAGGCTGAGAAATTCGTAATGATAATTATTAAATAAAAAAGCTGAGAGTTATGAAGGTGATGAATTTGGTAGTGGGGAATGCTTCCAGACCAGTGATACTTGATGTTGCCACATACGAAGATTCTATCATGGAGGCGCCTATTAAAAGTGCAATTGCTATTGTTGAAAGGGTGATTAGTGATGGTGAAAAGTATCGCGAACAGGAGAAGACGCGCCTTAAGGCAAAAAGATACGACGAGGATAACACCGCTGAATTTGATACCGATTGGAGTTTCAAGGTTAAAAATAATATTATTGCCTTCTTAGGAGACAGAGGATCTGGAAAAACTTCGTGTATGCTTTCAGTGAAAAATATTTTCCTTGATTCTAACCCTAAAAGTGGAAAGCTCATGTCAATGGATGTCATTGACCCTTCATTCTTTGATGCCTCACATAACATACTTGAACTGTTTGTTGCTGAACTCTATAATAAGTTTTGTGAGAAGTCAAAAAAAGATATAAAGAATAAGGAGGCGATTCTTAAGTTAAACAGGGATTTCCTGACTCTTCAGAATAATCTTAAATATTTAGATAAGAAAAAGGGAGTTGATTATTTAGTAGATGATGATGCTGTTGAGTTAGAAATATTAGCGTCTGGTGTGGAATTGCAGACAAACCTAAGAAAAGTAGTTAAAAGAGCATTAAAATATTTCGGTAAAGAGTTTCTGGTAGTTGCAATTGATGACCTGGATCTAAATCCAAACCGGGCATACGAAATGATGGAGCAAATCCGTAAATATCTTTTTATGCCGGAGTTGGTTATACTTTTATCCGCGAAAATTGATCAACTAAAACGTTCCGTGGAACTTTCTCTGAATGAAACCTATAAGGTGATTCAAGGGGATATGAAGAGTCAGATTCCGGAGATGGCTGAGAGATATATCACTAAATTCATCCCTCAGTCGCATCGTGTCTATATGATTTCTCCGGAAATTTTTATGAGTTCGGAATTGTGTCTGCTCACAGAAGAGGGGAAGGTGATACGAGAATTTCAGAGCGTTGCCGGGGGAGTTTTGGATATGATTTTCCAGAAATCACGATATCTTTTTTATAATATTGCCGGAAGCTTCTCATACGTTATTCCCCGCAATTTACGCAATCTCACAATGCTGATTGAACTCCTTGTGGAGATGCCGGATTTTGATGATTCAGTAGCTATTTCCACTGATGATTCACCTGAGGCAAAACAGAATCTTGAAAATAAGAGAAGGTTTAAAAACTATTTTTACTCTGATCTTTTGAACAATTTATATGAAGAAATTACCATAGAGGAAGAAAAAGAAATAGAAGAACTTAAGAAAATTATTTCTGAGACAGACCCCTCTCTGTTTAACAAGAACGTCCTTGATATCTTAAGGAATAAATACTCCTTCACTCTCAATATTTATTCAGGAAATAATCCACTTGAGGATATATTTTCTGAAGATGTTATACCATATAATATCTCTATAGGAGATATTCTTGAGGTAATAGAATATATCAGCGATAGGGTATATTTAGAAAAGGACAGAAATTTCCTGTTCTATATCCGCGCACTCTATTCTATCCGGCTATATGAATATTACGATATGATGACGGATAGATGGAACCAGGAGATTCCGGAATTTGACGATGACTTCAATGTGATTCCTCCAAAGAATGTTAAGCCTAAATGGCTTGAAGATATGCCTTTATTGTCAGATAAAATCTTTTTAGGTATTCCGGATTATTTTAAATTAGTGGGGGGTAATTTCATAAGTTTCAATCGCAAGAGTACTGCTCTACTTCAATCTCAACGCGATTTGGTTCTCCTTAACGGTAAGAGGATAAGAGAGATTATATCTGACTTGTGTGATGAATATGATGAGTGGTTGAAGAAAAATGAGGAGAAGGAGGATAAGGATAGAGCTCCTCTTAAAGATGAATTCATCCATAAGTTACGCTTAATAGAATTCCTTGTTCTGTGTAGTGCATTCCATGCGGATGTTAAATCAACCCGTGATTTGAATGAGATGCGCAAAGTCTACCGCACTTTACCCACTCCATATTATCTTAAACGATTAACAAGTGTTCAGAATATCGTCTTTGACATCACACGACCACTAATCACAGGAGTTTTTCCTTCGTACGCGTATCGGAATTACGGGGATGACTTTTTTAAGATGTGTGTTAACACACTCAAATATAGCCAACATTCCCTTTTTGCGGATTTACTTATCCTTAATCAAAGATATGGGTCGGATAAAAGAATTTCTGTCTTTTCTGATTTAGCCTCAAGGATAGCAATTCGAAATATGGAGATACTCACCGATTTATATGGACAGTTGAAAAGTAGAACATCCTCTATACGCTTGCATGGAGACTCTGACGGTGTTGTCGGCATGTATCGGGAACTTCTTAATTTTATAGCTAAGTCTTATTTGGTAAAAACTTATTCCCTAAGTGAGAATAATAACGAGTATCACACTGTAACGTTTAGACCTTTAGAAAATCTGGTTGATGTATTAAAAAAAGTTTCAAAATCAGAAGATTTAAAAAAATTATTTAAAAGTTGTTTTCTTACTGAAGAAAAAGAGAGTTTAGACGATAAAAAACCAAAACCAAAACTAAATACTCCGGAATATAAAATTTTTACCCCTGGTTTTTATTATACCACAGATAGAATAAGAAGGATTATTTTTAGTACGTATCCCAAATTAAAGAAGGAATATGATGGACAAGGGTTGATTTATAATCGTCTTAGGGATCCGGAGCTAAAATCCATGGTGGCAGATGATTTGATTAAATATTTAGCATCAATTAGTGATGAGGAACATGAATTCTCCAATACTATGACAGAAGATCTTCAGAAGTTATATTTATACACTATAGCTAAGATAAAGGAGCAGAAGTAGGTTAGAAATTAAAGGTTATAGTGATATGTAAAAGGGGTATCAACTGTAGGGACGTAATGTCTTTGCGTCCGAAATCCAAAAATCATGTTCAGCGTATTTTAATTGTAGTTTGGGTGACAGGACGTCCCTAAAGAATCACATCAATACTCATAATTCCGACTTCTAACATAGCTAAAAGGTGTGGATCATCTGAGGATATTTATAGACAGCACTTTCTATCAAGCTTCACGCTATCTATTGGAGAAGGTAGATAATAATGATTTTTCGGTGATAACCGAAAAACAGTTTCTTGCTTGTGCACGCACTTCTGCCCCATCTCTTTCTGATGATGCTCTGAGACTTATTCACCGGTTGTCAAAGGATAACTGGAATCATAATGATTCCCAAAATGATAATCATAATTCACTCCAACTCCCAGCCGGCTCATCAATCTTCCGGGCGATTTTTGAGATTGCCGAACGGTTACTTATTTCGGATAGAACCACACTGAAAGTGCGATTTCAACATCTTTTTAAATGGAGAGATGTGACGCGACTTATCGGGGAAGATCTATTGGTGACAGCTTATTTAGCAAAGGAAGATGCATTTTCCTATAGAAAGTCTGATAAGATTGCTGAACGTTTGACTTATCCTTCCTCGCTCCATAATGACAATCCGGATATTGAGTGGCTGATGAATCATGGAAACCTCCATGAACTTCATTCTCATCTCAATGCATCGGCAAGTGTTTTCAATATTAATTGGGTCTGTCTCATGAATAACCCTCAGGGTAGAAGCGACCAAATAAAACGATTTCTTAAAACCCTGGATGATGTGGAGAATGAAACAAAAGCTATACGGGTTGCCGAACTCATAATAAAGTGCTCACTATTCCGTTTTTTTGCATATCGTTATTTAAAAGGGGAATTAGATGAAACCCGTTTTTCTTCAGAATTAGAAAAATTATTATATAGTAAAGGAGAAAAAGAGGGAAAAGAACATAGAGATGAGTTAATCTCCTACAGGTGCGCCAATAACTTAAAGGGATTGGATTATATATTACATCCGGAAACACCATCTCACTGCACAGGGGATTTCAGTGTATATCTCGGAGAAAGATATTTCCTATATTTAGGAATGTTACATTTAATCCGAAAAGATGACAGGGCATTCGTATCTGCTTTCCGCTTCTATTTACTGGTGAAAAGTATAATTCGCAGTTATATGATTCAACTCAACTCCAATCATGGTTTTGCAAACTTTAAAAGGTTTCAGGATGTAAAGGGGTTGTTTGTTGAGAAGTATCCTAAATATAACCGGTTGTTGCGTTCGTTGGCAATTTCCGATGCCTGGCGAGACAGTAATATTGCATATCAGGAAGTAAGAATAGCTCCCAAGAACTCTTTAAAACAACTTTACAAGGGGTATAAGTCCACTATCAGCGACATAGACTCTGAGTTGCAAAAGACAGCGGAAGAGATTGGTACCGGCAATATTCCGGGATATGGTATTATTTATCATTTCATAAAGGTTCCGGAAAAGAATTTCAATATATCAGGAGGGGTTGATTTTTGCCGGAATTATAATGTAAGGAGGGAGTTGCGGCGTAAATCTTATTCAATCCGTTATCTTTTCAGAAATATTCCGAAAGAGAGAAATTTTATCAAGGGGATAGATGCAGCCGCTTCGGAATTCAACTGCCGACCGGAAGTTTTCGGGCAGGCATTTCGCTTTTTGAAAAATGCCGGTCTAAAAATTACTTTTCATGCCGGTGAAGATTTTTATGACTTGGCGGATGGTCTTCGTTCTATAGATGAAGCGGTGACATTCTTAGGGATGGAAAGTGGCGACCGTATAGGACATGCCATAGCTATGGGTAGAGATGCCAGGGAATATTATACTCTTTGTGAAAATCATATTATAGTCCCGGCTCAGTGGATGCTTGATAATGTGGTGTGGTTGCTTTTCCGTTCGGCAGACTGGAATATTTCCCTTGAGCCGGCTACGGAATCTTTTCTCCGAAGTCAGTTTCATATCTTGTATTCTATGATTTACAATGGAAGTGGGAATGAGATTCCGAACTGCAATGAACATGAATATTTTCAGTCGTTGCTTCTTAGAGGAGACACTCCGGATTGGTATGGAATGAGGGTCAAAAATAACGAAGCAACAAGTTACTCTGATTCCTGGGAGAGTTTTGAATTACTCGATTCTCACCGCGCCAGGTTAGCAAGAAATAATCCGAAAATAAGGCTCTTGTATCAACGCTATCATTTCGATAAGGATGTGAAGAAGAGGGGAGCACAGGTGATAGAATTTAAAGTATGTGAAGGATATTTTCGATTGATTGAAGCTATGCAGGAAAGGATGATGCATAGGTTGGAGCGGAAGCATATTGCGATAGAATGTTGTCCGAGTTCCAATCTTTTGATTGGGAGCCTGATGAAATTCCGGAAACATCCTGCGTTTCGCTTTTACTCAGTAAAAGGGGATACAAAACATCATCATCTGAAAGTAACGTTAAATACAGATGATTTAGGAGTGTTTCAGACTTCACTTGCTAACGAGTACAGTTATATGGCTTTGGCGCTCGCAAAAGAGAAAGATGAGAAAGGCAGACCGCTCTATATGCCCTACGATATTAATCAGTGGCTTAGTTCCATTGCAGCCAACGGTGAAAAGTGCAGATTTTAAGAATTTAAATTTTTCTGAATGCAACTATATAAGAAATTTTTCAAGAGAGCAATAGATATTATTGCCTCTGCGGGAGCATTGACAGTCTTATCATTACCATTGGGGATAGTTACGTTATGGCTTCATTATGCAAATAAAGGAGCCGGAGCTTTCTTTTTACAGGAACGTCCCGGTAAGAATGGAAAAATCTTCAAAATTGTGAAATTTAAGTCAATGACTGACGAAAAGGATTCCGAAGGGAACCTACTACCGAATGAAGAACGGATAACAAAAGCCGGTAAATTTATAAGAAATACATCGATAGATGAATTGCCACAACTTTGGAATGTATTGAAGGGGGATATGTCGCTAATTGGACCAAGACCTTTACCCATCAGATATTTAAAATTATATAATGAACATCAGGCACATCGCCATGACGTTAGACCGGGGATATCTGGTTGGGCACAGGTAAATGGAAGGAACAATATCACTTGGGGACAAAAATTTGAATATGATGTGTATTATGTAAATAATCTATCATTTGGGTTTGATATAAAAATAATTTTCAAAACATTGCAAAAAGTATTTGCTAAAGCAGATATTAATGCAGGTGATGATAAAGTCGGAGGAGAAGGATTTAATGGATACAATTAAGAAAGCATTTGTTTTAGCAGGTGGAAATGATCAAATAGAACTGATTAAAGGCCTCAGAGCACGATTCAAGGGAATTGAAATAATTTTAATAGATATGAATCCTAATGTGCGAGCAAAGGAATATGCAGATAGAATGCTCGTTATAAGCACGATGGATTTTAATGCGGTTCTTGAGGCAGCAAAAAGAGAACAAATAGACTTAATTATTTCAGCATGCGGAGACCAGCCTATGAGAACTATGGCATATGTGTCGGAACAATTGGGTTTGCCATGTTATTTAAGTTATAGACAATCCGAGAACCTTACTAATAAGGGATTGATGAAAAGAAAAATGATTGAAGGAGGGATTCCGACATCAAAATATAAAAGAATTGAACAAGATGCAGAAATTGATATTGATGGTTTATCATTACCTCTTGTAATCAAGCCTACGGATAATAACGGGTCTAAAGGCATAATAAAAGTTTATTCTAAAGAAGAATTTGACAAAGCTGTTGTAGAGGCAAAAAGATATACCTTAGGAGGTGATATAATAATAGAGGAATTTGTAGAAGGTGAGGAATATTCAGTTGAAGCTTTTATTGACAATGGTACTCCCATAATAGTTTTTCCATCGAAAAACGAGAAAATAAGAAATAGAAATACATTTACTATTTGTAGAAATATATATATCAATAAACTCGATACAAAAATTGAGAAGCAGTTAAAAGAAATTATTAAAAAAATTGGAGAAGTTTTTGAAATAAATAATGTTCCGCTATTGATTCAATTTATCTTAAAAGATGATAAAGTCAGTGTTATTGAATTTAGTGCGCGTACGGGGGGAGGATCAAAACTTTTTTTTATTCGTGAAATGGTTGGCGTAGATGTAATAGATAACCTGATTGATATTACTATAAATAAAAAGCCTAACGTGACTCCCAAACCAACAGATGAATTGGCTTTAATAAATTATATATATACCGACCCGGGTGTTTTCGACTCAATAAAAGGATTAGAAGAATTAAAGAACGAAGGAATTATTAAAGAAGCGTATATTTACAAGTCTTCAGGAACCAAAATTTTATCGTCTAATCATAGTTCCGATAGACCTGCAGGAGTTTTAATTAAAGGAAAAACTAAAGAGGAAATCAACTTCAAAATTAAGAATGCGAATAGCCGGTTGAAGATTTTAGATGAGAATGGTAGGGATATAATGTGCCATAAAATTTTTGAAGAAAGATGAATAAAAAAGTAATAGCAGTAATAGGAGCAGGAAATGGAGGTCAAGCTCTGGCTGGACATATTTCTTCTATGGGTTACAAAGTAAGACTTTTTGATCGGGATGAAAATAAGGTAAAAGAACTTAATGAAAATAAAAAAATACAGTTATTAGGAGCTTTACAGGTAGAAGGAGAAATAGATTTTGCAACTACGGACATTTCTAAGGCAATTTATGAGGCTGAATTGATTTTGGTTGCTACTACTGCAACGGCTCATAGATCTATCGCTAAGCAGTTAAGTCCACATCTTCAAGATAATCAAGTATTAGTCCTAAATCCGGGAAGAACTTGTGGAGCACTGGAATTCCAAAATACGCTCAAAGAATATGGGCTAAAAAAGAGAATATTTATAGCTGAAGCTCAGACATTAATATATGCCTGTAGACTTATAACAAACGGTAAAGTAAATATTATTGGAGTTAAAGATAAGGTTTTCATATCGGCAATTCCGGCTTCAGATACACCATATGTTCTTGAAACTTTAAAGCCAATGTTTTCCTGTTTCTATCCGGCAAAGAATTCTTTACAGACCAGTTTTGAAAATGTTGGAGCTATATTTCACCCGGCAGTGGTACTTTTTAATGCGGCAGCTATAGAGAGGGGAAATAAATTTTATTTCTACAGGGATATGACGGATGGTTTAGCGAGATTAATAGAGAATATTGATAATGAACGAATAGCCGTGGCTAAATCTTATGGAATTCAATTATTGCCGGTTTTTGAATGGGTATCCTACGCTTATAATGGTGTGGAAGGTAAAACACTTTGTGAAAGGATGCAAAATAATCCGGCATATTACGAAATTTTAGCACCAACGACTATAGATTGTAGGCAAATCACAGAGGATATTCCGACAGGAATAATACCTATTTCAGAATTAGGCAAGAATGCTAAAGTCGCCACCCCTCATTTAGATGCTCTAATAACAATGTGTTCTACACTTTTAAATAGAGATTTCCGGGAAGAGGGACGTACATTAAGAAATCTTGGATTAGAGAATTTAACTAAAGAAGAAATTTTAGAAAAAATTAATTGATATGCTAATTAATAAGAATACCACTTTTGGATTTCTTAAGCCCGAAATAGATGTTCATATCTTAGGATTATCTACCATGGCAAATATTTTAGAGGAGTGTGGTTTTAAGGTTTGTATTGCTCCGGCTGAAATAATGAAGGCATTGGAAGATATTAAGAAGATTAATAACTTTAGTTTGGTTCAAAAATGGATTGATGATAATAATATTTCAATAGTTTCTTATAGTTACAGGTTAGATCCGCAGGAGGGTTTTGAGTATTTTAGTTCTTTCATGCATCAATTGAAGGATTTTAACATGTTCAGGAAGGATGGAGGGAGAATAGAATGTGTAACATTTGCCGGACTACCCGATACTTGTAAATTAATAAGTAATTATTTTGGAAATGAAGTGGTATGTTTCCCCGGTGACGAAACTGCAATCGAATCCTTAAAAAAATATCAGATACCAGAACAGTTCTATCCCAAGAGTTTTTCTTTTATTCATGAATATGATAAATACCTTAAAGAGTTTGCTATAAGAGTAATTGAGTCTGAGAAGTATAAAGACGTGCCCATACCGGATCACTATGGTTATAAGGAATGTGGAACTTCACAGGATTCTTTTGTGAGAAGATTGCAGTATTGTAAAGAAAAGAGATCATTACCTTTAATTAGGGTTCATGCTGGACCATATTCTCCTAATAGAGAAGAAAGCGTTAAAGAATTTATAGATTGGTCGAAACAACTTGCTAAAGGTAGATTTCTGGATGTTTTGTCAATTGGTTCTTCTCAATTAACTCAACAACATTTTGGAGAATCCTGGGAAGGATTGCATAACGGGGGTGGTGTTCCTATTAACTCGGAAATTGAATACAAAAGAATAGCTGATGCAGCTAAACCTATGTTAGTTAGGACATATGCAGGCACAAAGAATGTACCTGAACTTGCCAGAATTCATGAACGTTCTTTGAATATTTCGTGGCATGCATTGTCTTTCTGGTGGTTTTGTAAATTAGATGGAAGAGGGAATAATACTGTTTTAGAAAATTTAAGAGAACATATTGAGACAATTAAATATATTGCTTCTACCGGTAAGCCTTTGGAACCGAATGTCCCTCATCATTTTTCTTTCAGGGGTGGCGATGATGTAACTTATATTGTTTCAGGATTTCTTGCAGCTAAAACGGCAAAAAAATATGGTATAAAGAATCTTATTCTACAAAATATGTTAAATACCCCTAAATATACATGGGGTATTCAAGATATAGCAAAAGGACGCGCTTTTCTAAAACTTGTTCGTGAATTAGAAGATGTTGACTTTAAAGTTTGTCTTCAATGCAGAGCAGGTCTTGACTATTTTTCTCCTGATATTGAAACGGCAAAAGTTCAATTAGCAACCGTTACGGCAATGATGGATGATATAGAACCTGATAATCCGGAAAGCCCGGAAATTATTCATGTTGTCAGTTATTCTGAGGCAGTTAGGCTTGCTACTCCTCCTATAATTGATGAAAGTATTAAAATTACTTTATCTGCTTTAAGAGAGTATCGAACACAAAAAAAATTGGGGTTGACCTATAATACTCTCCACGATATTGAAATTCAAGAAAGATACAATACACTCTATGAAAATGCTAAGAGTGCTATTCAATTGCTTGAAAAAACATTCCCCGATTTATATACTCCTGAAGGATTATTCCGAGTATATGATATGGGATTTTTACCAACTCCTTATATATTTGATCCGGAACATATTTTCTCGAATGCAACGAAATGGAGGACAGTTGTTGCAAACGGTGGTGTAAAGGTAGTAGATGAAAATGGGAAAAATATTGATACTATTCAGAGATATAAGGATATTCTGGGAATGTAGTTATGATATGTAAAGTGTTAGTTGGTGCATTGAGATATTAAACAATTACATATAATAATTCGCATTATAGCAATGAGTGTTTTTATTAGTATTCATTCTGAAGAGTATTAGAATTTTAATGGGTCTAATAATATTTGGGTGGATAAGCTGAAAATACACCGTCAGGTGAATTCGGTGTTTGTGTCGATGACGTATTGGTTTGTTGTGGATGATATCCTTTATGTCGTTGACCCGGGGGATTTGGATTTCCTGAGAAGTCTGAATCAGAAGGATTATGTGGAATGCCGGGTGCTTGTGACGCATGCGCATTTTGACCATATTTATGGTTTGCCCTCTCTGTTGGATTGGTGCCCTGAAACAATAATATTTACGAATGATAAGGGTGCTGAAGCTCTGAAAAACCCAAAACTCAATTTGTCGAAGTATAATGGGAATCCTATTTATATTAATGAGAACGCAAAGATTCGCTTGGTTGAGACGGGGGATTCTATTTGTCATGAACCATCAATTATAGCCGTTCACACACCGGGTCATCACCCTTCATGCATTTGTTGGATGATTGAGGGGGAGTGTGTATTTACCGGTGACAGTTTCATACCGGGGATTCCGGTGGTGACTAAGATGCCGTTTGCAGATAAGGAATTGGCATTGGCTTGGGAGAAGAGGTTAAGCGAGGTAAGTAAAGAAAAGAATTTACAAGTATTACCGGGGCATTATGTAGTTGAGGAGTAATATAAATCCGAGGTATTATAGTCAATAATTTGCATATTTGATAACATTATAGTTACTTTGCATACTTAAAAAAGTGTTGAAGACGTTTTAGATTATAATCTTCAGCCGTATCGGCATAGTTATTTTTTTAGTAATGAATGAGGAGATCAGACTTGAAGTCTGGAAAAAAGGTCGGGAAATAGATGGGCTTGATCCATCAGAATATCGTAAAGATGCTTGTGGGGCTATAATGATTTATTCTAAATTCGGTGTCTTTAATAATGAGTTTGGATGGGGTATAGATTATATTTACCCCAGTACTCTTGGTGGAGATGACCGAATGGAAAACCTTCGTCCTATGCAATATCAAAATATCATTTCCAAGGGAAGTGATTTCCCTGTATATTTCCGCGCAGTCAAGGGTGTGGATAATAGGAATGTGCCTAATAAATCTCAATGTCGCGTTGCCCAATCAATAGTAGACCGTCTCGCAAAAATCTATGAGTTCTGAGATTAATTTAAAACTTGAAGTTAAGGGGCTTTTTAACCAGTATGATTATTTATTGGAAACTTCCAATAAAGGAAATCCTCTTATTCTGACGGGACCAAACGGGTATGGTAAGACTACACTCCTCAAGATTCTTAGTAATCTTAAAGAGCAGAATATCCTTTATTTCTTTTTGATACCTTTTAATTCAATAGCTCTCTATATTAATGATAAATTAAATATTAAAATAGAATCTGTTGAAGTAAATAATGGCGAGGAGGACGAAGGGGTCAAGGAAAGGATTTTGAAATTCAGCACTGGAACTGAAAACAAGCCTCTTGTCGTTTCAAAATCTGCCCTATATGAAATTATCAAGAAATCTCCAATGTCCTTTTATTATGAAAGGCATTATCCTTATAGCGGATCTATTGATACAAATTCATCACATTTTTTTGTTCAGTATCAACATGAATCAAAAAGGTTCCTAACTCTTTTGACGCGTGAACATAATAATTCGATACCCTTGTCCCTTGCTAATCTTCCGGATGTCTTTTTTGTTCAAGCAAATAGACTTAGAGAGTCAATGCCTAAAATTGAAAGAAAGGAGGACTCGGAACAAGAAAAGCGGGAAGAGATAGTTAAAATTTCTGAGAACTTAAAGGAGAATCTTAAGGACTCACTTTCCCTCTTCCTTAGTGAATCACAAAGATCTGATAAGGAATTTATAAATAGTATCCTTACTAATAATGAGGATATTACGGAAAAAGAATATAACATACGAGCAGAGAAAATAGAAAGCACCTTTGAAGAATTATCTCAATATGAATTGGGAGATAAGATTAAGATGCCTGCATATAACCCTAAGAAAAGTTTTGTACTGAAGGGTTATCTTGATGATTTGGAAAGTAATCTGGCGATTTACAATAATATCCGCAATAAGTTGAATCTTTTCACTGATTTAATTAAAACAAAAAACTTCGCGGGGAAATCAATTAGGATTAATAAATCAAACGGACTTCGCATTGTTTCAAATGCAGACCAGTCTTTCATTTCTCTCGAGAATCTATCAAGTGGCGAAAAAAATCAGTTAATACTTCTTTATGATCTTATATTCAGGGTTTCGGATAATTCTATCTTGTTGATAGATGAACCTGAATTATCACTTCATGTAGCTTGGCAAATAGATTTTCTTGATGATCTTACCAAAATTGCCAAGTTAAAGAATCTTTTGGTAATCGTAGCCACTCATTCACCGCAAATCATTGGTGAGCGTTGGGATGAGTGCTATGATTTATATGAAATCTCTCAAATAAATTGTGATCATTCGGTGAAAAATAATGAATAGCATTCAGCATGCATTAGCCCAAGGTGGTGAAGAAAAACAGAAAGAGAGAGATAGATCGGAGGTGAGATCTCTTTTAAATCACCCTAAAGCCGAAAACTTTCCACTTCTACTCGTAGAAGGATCATCAGACATCAGAATTTATAAGAAATTATTGGAAGATACTGACTTCCGTTTTAAATATGTCGGAGGGTGTGAAATAGTAATTGAATTTATCAATTATTTTTACCCTAATTATCACGATAAAGTTGCCGGTATTATTGATTCCGATTTTAGACGACTTAATACGGATTTAATACCCTTTGAACCGGATGCATTAGCACCAAACCTTTTTGTAACGGATCTGCATGATTGGGAGAATATGACTTTGACAGACAGTTCTCTTAAATTATTTTGGAATCAGCGCAGAAACCGGAGTACATTAGATTATCCCAACAATTTACTTGATAGAGTGAAAAACGGTTTGGAAAGCCTTTCTTATATGAAATGGGCGCATAGCAGACTTTGTTATTATAATAGTACTTTGCCATCAGAAGAAAGGAAAGAGGGATGGAATTTTGAGAAATGTACTATGGAAAATTGTTTTGATAAACCGATACGGGTTTGCCTCGAGGTCTTGAAGAATACACAACAAAATATTGATAATAAATTTGAATTTTGTGAGGAAGTGATTACTTCATTGAAAACTCTGCATCCTGCTCCCGATTCAAAACAATTTTATGTGGGTCACGACCTTTGTAAAGGAATTGCTTTCGTAATTAAGCGGGATTATTTCAATCCTAAACCCCAGATATCCAAAAATTGTGTTCCTAATCATTTGATTGAAAATTATTCTTTAGATGATTTTCATCAAACAGATCTATATAACAGGCTTAGAGATTTTTATTGTCGAATTAAAAATTTAGCATAAACCACGTTAGTCAGTAATTCCCGGTGGTCAAATTGCACTATATAATTTGCTTGATAACAATTGTTTAAATTTGGACGCACAGACCGTGCGTCCCTGCAGTCGCGATTTCAATATTTAGTCACTGCTAAGTCGTAATAACTCATAATGCTTTTGGACGCACCGACCGTGCGTCCCTACAGTCGCGGTTTCAATTTTTATTTAGAAAATTTAAAAATCATATATGAAAGAAAGGATTTTACTTTGTCTGGCGCACATGAGCGGCAGGGAAATGGATTTTATAAAGGAGGCGTTTGCCGATAACTGGGTGGTGCCTTTAGGTCCGAATGTGAATGGTTTTGAGGAGGACCTTCAAAATTTCGTTAATCATCGGTTGCCGGCTCCGGGCTCTAATTCATCGCCGGCGCCGTTGCATAAGGAGGTGGTGTGCCTGTCTGCCGGTACCGCCGCTGTTCATTTAGCACTTATTGCCTGTAATGTGCAACCGGGGGATGAGGTGATAGTGCAATCATTTACTTTCTGTGCTTCTTCTCACCCGGTGACCTACGTGGGGGCAACCCCTGTGTTTGTGGATTCCGAAAGGGAATCGTGGAATATGGATCCTGACCTTCTTGAAGCAGCGATTAAGGATCGTATCGAGAAAACGGGGCGTAAACCGAAGGCAATTATTCCGGTTGCTCTTTATGGTATGCCGTATCAGGCTGACAGGATTATGGAGATTGCCGACAGGTATGATATACCGGTGATAGAGGATGCCGCGGAGGGTTTCGGTTCCAGGTATAATGGTGACGTGTTGGGTACGTTCGGCAGGTTCGGCGTATTGTCGTTCAATGGTAACAAGATGATTACAACCTCCGGTGGTGGAGCATTGATTTGTGCGGATGCCGAGGAGAAGAAAGAGATATTGTTCTATGCTACGCAGGCTCGGGAAAATTATCCTTACTATCAGCATGAGAGGATAGGATATAACTACAGGATGTCGAATATTTGCGCCGGTATCGGTCGGGGTCAGATGACTATCGTTGATGAACATATAGCTCATCATAAGCATGTTCAGGAGCTCTATTGCGAGCTGCTTAAGGATGTAAAGGGGATTGAGATGCATTGCAATCCCTCTGAAAAGTCAGATTCCAACTTCTGGCTGTGTACGGCTCTCCTTTCACCTGATTTGCGTGTGAAAGGTGAAGAGGATGTGTATAAAGAAGCAGTGAATGGTGCTGTAGGTGGAGCTGCCGGTGTGACACATGAAGGGGGGAGTGTGATTACCGATTGTCAGCCAGCGCGCAATGTTGAGGCACTCCGAGTGTGGCTGGACAAGAAGAATGTGGAGAGCAGACCTTTATGGAAACCTATGCACCGGCAACCGGTGTATGCCGGATGTCCGGCATACGTCAACGGCGTGAGTGAGGAGCTGTTCGCTCAGGGGATTTGTCTACCGTCAGGTCCATGGGTGAGCGATGAGAATGTACGTTACATCGTGGACTCTATAAAGGAAGCGCTCGAATAGGAAGAAACCACACATCAGTATAATTATTCCAAACTTCAGGGGCTTTGTCAAAATTTTGCATTTTGGCAAAGCCTTCTCTTTTCACTCTTTTTTATTTCCGTCTTTTTTGATTAAATTTGTAGGTGTTTTATGACCCAACTTAATTTTTTGAATAATGAGTTCTGAGAATATATCCGATAAAAGAAAAATCGTTTTAAGCGGGATTCGCTCTACAGGTAATCTCCACTTGGGTAATTATTACGGTGCGCTGAGTAAATTTGTAAAGATGCAGGATGATTATGACTGCCGCTATTTTGTGGCTGACCTGCATGCTCTTACCACACATCCCGATCCGGCACAGCTTCATGCCAACGTGAAGGATATCTTGGCAGAATATCTTGCAGCCGGACTCGACCCGGAGAAGAATACCATCTTTGTTCAGAGTGATGTGCCTGAACTGGCGGAATTGTATCTGCTGATGAATATGCATGTGGGTATCGGTGAGCTGATGCGCACTGCTTCATTTAAGGATAAAGCCCGTAAGGCTTTAGGTATCACCTCTGATGGTGATGAAATCGAGAAGGAGATTATCGGAAATCAGACCAACCAGCGCGTAAATGCAGGACTGCTGACTTATCCTACTCTTATGGCGGTGGACATTCTTGCCCAAAGGGCAGACTATGTGCCCGTGGGTAAGGATCAGGAGCAGCATTTGGAACTAACCCGCAGGTTTGCCCGTAGATTCAACTCCTTTTATGGTGTCGATTATTTTGGCGAACCTGTAAACTTCAATTTCGGAGGAGAGGCGGTGAAGGTGCCCGGATTAGATGGAAGCGGCAAGATGGGTAAGAGTGAAGGTAACTGCATTTACCTTATTGATGATGAAAAGACATTGCGTAAGAAGGTGATGCGTGCAGTGACTGATGAGGGTCCGAAGGAGCCGAATCAGGAGCCAAGCCAGCCGGTGAAAAATCTATTCACCTTAATGGATCTGGTAAGCGAGCCGGAGGTGGTGACCCATTATCGCGATGCCTACGCTGATTGTTCTATCCGTTATGGGGATATGAAGAAGCAATTGGCAGAGGATATTTTAAAAGTAACATTGCCGATACGTGAGCGTATTTTAGATATCCGGAACAATGAAGAGTATCTGAGCAAAGTTGTGAAAGAGGGTGGTGAACGCGCACGTGCATACGCTGCCGATACCCTTAAGGATGTTAGAGAGATAATGGGTATTCGCAAGATATAAGCGTGTTGGAATTTAAATTTTTTAGAAAGGGTGATTTGAAGCTATTGATACCGAGCGTGTTGCTGCTCGGTATCCTCTTCTTTTGCTTTTATTGCACCAGAGATAAGAATAATGATAAGAGGGACCTTATAATAGTTGGCACCGGTCAGGAGAAAGGGCTGATGGAGAGTTATCTCCCGGAGAGTTTCAGGGTAGAGTCGCTTGTTGCTCCGGGTATTTCAGGGATGTACGAAGAAGCCCAAGACACCTTGCTGTCAAAAATGGAGGGGGCAGAGGCTTTTCTTTATTTCAACACCTATATCTTTGAGCACAACGTAAAGGAAAAGATGCACAGGCTTTTCCCCAATGTTAAGCTCATCAGTTCGGGAAATTCCCTGCCACGTAAGATGGATGGTTTCTTTATCGGCAGAGTGCAGATAAACGACCCTCAGATTCTGCAATCCTTACGTAATTCGCGGCGCGCTGTTCTGGAATCATCAATGAGGATGTCTGAACGATTTCCCGAACGTGAGAAAGAGATTCAGCATCTGGCAGGAGTGAGGGACGACCGGCTGCAGCAACTCGATGATTCTCTATCAAATCTCTTAGCTCCCTATTATGGCGATTCTTTTATCACGATTCATCCGATGTTAGGCTATTTCGCCAATGATTATGGTTTGCGGAGAATCTATCTCAAACCGGAGGGTAAGGAGGAAAGTGAAGCAGAGTTTGCTGAAAGGATGGCGACGGCTATTTCCTCTGATCCCAAAGTTGTATTCTATAATAGGGATGATGATAAGGAGCTTGCGATAAAGGTGGCTGAAAATCTGGGTATTAAAGCTATCCGTTTGCAGCTGGATTCAGTGGATTATGTTGACCGGTTGGTGGAGATACCTTCCTACATAATAAACGGAGGGAATAGAAGTCAGCTGGAGAAATAAGGATGTGTAACCGGAAAAATCAATCACAGTGGTTCTCAACTGGATTTGGATATCATTTATACTCATTGCCTTTCTGATGGCATTAGGTCGCACGATATTTATGGGCGACCTTGAGGTGTGGACCACCATAATGAACTCTACATTTGAGCAAGCGGCGTTTGCATTTGAAATTTCTTTAGGTCTTACCGGGGTGCTGACGTTGTGGCTCGGTATCATGAAAATAGGGGAGAAGGGTGGAGTCATAGAGTTTTTCGGCAGGTTGATAAGTCCGTTTTTCAGCCGCCTGTTTCCGGGCATACCAAAAGGGGACCCTGCAATGGGAGCGATATTTATGAACATATCTGCCAATATGTTAGGTCTTGACAATGCCGCCACCCCGATGGGACTTCGTGCAATGCAGGAGATGCAGAGACTGAATGAGAGAAAGGATACGGCTACTGATGCCATGATAATGTTTCTGGTGCTCAACAGTTCCGGTCTTTGTCTGATTCCGATAAGCATCATGATGTATCGTGCCCAGGGGGGAGCTGCCAACCCTACCGATATTTTCATTCCCATCCTGCTTGCCACATCCATTGCGACTCTTGTAGGATTATTGGCTCTATGTATCCGTCAGCGAATAAGGATTGATTGGGTGTTGGCCTCCTGGTTGTTAGGAATATCAGCTTTCGCCGCCGGAGTGACCTGGTTTTTCTCCAGTCTCCCTTCCGATAAAGTGGAATTATACTCCACGTTCGGAGCCAATGTAATATTATTTTGCGTGATTGTAGCTTTTGTATCTGCCGGAATAAAGAGGAAAATCCGTGTGTATGACACTTTCATTGAAGGTGCTAAGGATGGTTTCAAGACAGCGGTGATGATAATTCCTTATCTTGTGGCAATACTTGTAGCGATAGGGATGGTCAGGGCAAGCGGAGCCTTAGACTATTTTACTCAAGGTGTAGAATGGCTTATGATGAAAGTCGGGCTGGATACGGAATGGGTTGGAGCATTGCCCACCATGCTGATGAAGCCATTGAGCGGTAGTGGATCTTGTGCAATGATGCTCGATGTGATGAAGGCAAACGGTCCGGATGCATTTGTAAGTAAACTGGCAGCTGCTGTAAGAGGTTCAACAGACACCACTTTCTACATTCTTGCAGTTTATTTCGGGTCGGTCGGCGTATCGCGCACGCGTTATGCAGCGGGATATGCTTTGTTGGCAGATATTGTGGGAGCAATAGCCGCTGTTTTCATAGCTTATGCATTTTTCTAAAAACACCGCTGAATGTCAAAGGCTTCATTAAAGAAGATTTTAAAAGAGATGGACAGGGATCAGCTCGTGGAGCTGGTCTTGGAGGCGTATGATTCCCGTAAAGAGATAAAGGATTATTTTGAGTTCTGGCAGAATCCTGATGAAAATGAGGAACTGCAGAAGACGGTACAGTTATTATTTAGGGAATTTTTTCTCAGCAATGGGAAGAACCGGAAGAGATTTTCGCGTTCAAACATCAATAAAATAGTCAAGGATTTCAACAATATCTGTTTTGGGGAGGAGGTAAGAGCCCGATTATTGATGAAGCTGGCAGAATTCGCAGTGGTTTGGACCAATAACCGCACGCGGAATAATGCCTTCCGGGAAATATCCTTGAGATATATAGATAATTTTGAAAGTTATGTTATTTCCACCGGTCAGGAGGAGAGATTCGAGATGTCGGTGAAGAAGCTGAGGGAGATATATGACAAAATCTGGTGGTATTAGAGATTAATATGGTCTTCAGGCATAGGTTAGTAATAGAGCCTGATGGAAGAATCGGGAAAAATTTCTGTAATTTTTGGAAAAATTATTTTTGTTTTTCTGAAATTATGTCTAAATTTACATCGTAGAAAATCAAAGGGCGCAACCGGAGAGAGTCTCGAAGGATAATCCTTTTGTTTGCTACGAACTAACCTTGTATAAATAAACAATTTAAGCTTAAAATCTTTTCCGCCATGATTATCGGAATTCCAAAAGAGATTAAAAACAACGAGAATCGCGTAGGAGCGACTCCCGCCGGAGTGAAAGAACTTGTAAAGCACGGTCATGAGGTGTATGTTCAGCATACAGCCGGCGAGGGTAGTGGCTTTGCAGATGAAGAATATATTGCAGCCGGTGCTACAATCCTTCCCACAATCGAGGATGTATATGGCAAGGTTGAGATGATCATTAAAGTTAAAGAGCCGATTGAACCTGAATACAAGCTTGTACGCAAAGGTCAACTTCTCTTCACTTACTTCCACTTTGCATCAGATCTTCCTTTGACAGAAGCTATGATCAAATCAGGTGCTACATGTATAGCATACGAGACAGTGCGCGGACGCGATGGCAGTCTCCCCCTTCTTATTCCTATGAGTGAAGTGGCTGGACGTATGTCTGTTCAGGAAGGTGCTCGTTTCCTTGAGAAACCTCAGGGCGGTCGTGGTGTGCTTCTCGGTGGCGTGCCGGGTGTTAAGCCTGCCAAGGTGCTCGTTCTCGGTGCCGGTGTTGTAGGTCGCAACGCTGCTCTTATGGCTGCCGGTCTTGGCGCAGATGTCACTATCACTGATATCTCTCTTCCCACTCTCCGCCATTGTGCAGAGGTGATGCCGAAGAATGTGAAGACTTTGTTCTCTTCAACTCACAACATCGAAGAGGAACTTCCCACAACTGACCTCGTTATCGGTTCTGTTCTTATCCCCGGTGCGAAGACTCCTCACCTGGTGACCCGCGATATGGTTAAGCTTCTCCGCAAGGGTTCAGTAATGGTTGACGTTGCTATCGACCAGGGTGGTTGCTTTGAAACTTCACATGCTACAACTCACTCCGAGCCTACATTCGAGGTTGACGGTGTGATCCAATACGCAGTTGCAAATATCCCGGGAGCAGTACCTTATACTTCTACACTTGCTCTTACAAACGCAACACTTCCTTATGCTCTTCGTCTTGCAGACATGGGTTGGGTAGAGGCTTGCAAAAAGGATGCCGGCTTAGCTGACGGTGTAAACATTGTCGATGGAAAAGTTACTTTCAAGGCTGTTGCTGAAGCTTTCGATCTTCCGTATACTCCTCTTGAATTAAAATAAAATTTTTTATTGATTTATTATTTGGAAATTCGTGAGGCGAGGGTGTGTCAAAATAGGCACACCCTCATGTGTTAAACATGCTGAAAAACATAA
>CAZDWB010000011.1:0-63867 GCA_964509225.1 uncultured Sangeribacter sp. | reverse complement strand
GGAATGGAAGCTCTCGGCAGTGATGTCGGGGGCTTTCTTTATGGAGTTGCGGCACAACCGCTGCGCTTTCGTGAACGGAGCCTCGATCTCCGCCGTCCGGCTTCAATCTCTAACTCATGCGCCATCTCGGTTATCGCTTTGTGCTTTGCTCCGCAAATACACCCCCGAGGGTCTTGTTGTATTCGGACTTGTCGCTTCGATATGGCGAACTTTCGCTGAATAAGGACTTTTACCGTGCATTGTACCCTTTGGGGAGATTAGAAACTTTGTGGTCCTGATTTAAGGTAGTATCCTGGTAAGAAATCGATAGTTATGACAGATAAACTGATTGCCCTGCAAGAATGTGAGTAACTGCAAAGGTGCTGAAAATCAGCGATAATCAAATATATAGTGTTAAAATTAAGTCATTGACAATTATTGTATCCCTATAAAGTTACGGTTGCTCTGCACTCGGAGTACCACTTCAAATAATTTTAAGTAGCACTTCAAAATTTTCCTAAATGTATAAATTATAAGGATTTGTCTTTCCCTAATTTCCCCGGAGGGAATTTATCTATTTTAGATCTCCTTTGATCTTTAGAATAGCCGATCGAATTATTGGTAATAATTCGGGAATTTCATTTCTGATTGCATAGAAAACAATATCAGCATTTAGTTAAAAATAACCATGAACTATATGGTTTCTCATCCCGACTATTTCTCTCCAAGGGATATGCGGAAATTCTGTTGCGAGAAAATTCGGGAATTTGGAATCAATTTTGTTAATTCCTTCTCCTACGGCAGAAATCAACATTGCATCTGCTGCGAGGAGCTGCATGCCGGATTGTGAGCAAGCAAAATCATTTGCGTTTGTTACGTCCTTATTCCATATAATTAGCTTCTGAAGAGTCTCCTCAATTGAAAGAAGCGTTTGAAGGGCATGCCTTATTGCAGGGTCAGAGTATTTTGATTCCATCATTAGAGATTTCATTGAGAAACCGGGGATTCATTCTTGAATGACGATGAATTAGATCTACAGGCAAATGGAGAATGGATTCCAGAAAGTTTTGCAATCGAATGAGAATAAACATCTTTGGAGGCATATCCACCAAGAGATCCACGTCGCTATCGGGACGATTGTCTCCGCGTGCAACTGAACCGAACAAAGTTAGACCGGTAACTCCATATACCTTTTGGATATAAGGGAGATTTTCTTGCAACTTAGAGATACATTCCTTAGCTGTACACATATACTCATTCTCACCAATAAAATAAAAGGAATGTCGATCTCGGCATCCCTTCTATGAGTAAAATTTGCGGAGTGAGCGAGATTCGAACTCGCGGTACGCTTTTGGCGCACACACGCTTTCCAGGCGTGCCTCTTCAGCCACTCGAGCATCACTCCTCATGTTTTGTTTCGCGAAGTTAATGCTATTTTTTTTTATGACAAAATAATTTGGTTTTTTTTTGTTAATTTTGCCGAAAATATCTTTCTCCTTAACTTATACTCTCTCCCTTTATTTAGTTGTGACCGCGGTTATAACTGACGCGGTTATAACTATGGTTAATGGTAATATTTTTTAACGCGTTATGAAATATTCGTTTTGGAGTGGTTTTGGTAGTGTGGCAATAAGCATTTTTGTGCTGATTTTCCTGGTCGGCTGTAAGGGTTCATCTTCAGGATATGGAAACTTGCCGTCTGATTTTCAACAACGTTCCGATACTCAGAAGATTATGTATCTCGTGGATAATGTGCCACCGGATTCGGTTGCACGGTTTATATGCGCAGCCGCTATTGATGAGGTGCCGGGAGTAACTCTTGACTCACTTTCCACCGTTACGTTGTATGCATACAATCATTATAAGGGAAAGGATTTAGAGGCTTTTCAAAACGCATTTGATGAGTTTCCGGAATCACTGCCTTTGGCACAAAAGATGAAACTTCTTTTCAAAGCGAGTCTTAATGATCCTATTCAGCTTGGTTATCAGTTGGGTTTGGAATATACATCGCAGATACGCGAGCAGCATAAGAGTGTGTCGGATGTGGAGAGGGAGATAAAGGAGTTCAGGAAAGCGTGCGGGAGCGATGTAGACACCTATAATCGTTTTCTTCAAGGATTTAAGATAGCACTTGAGGCTGATCGAGGCAAGGACTTGCCGGAGGATATTTACCGTCGGTTCATAAATTATTGATTTCCGGGGTTTAAAGGAAATGATATATTCTTAAACACGTGGTTGACTTCCGATAACAGGAAAAAAGTAAAGTGATGAAAAAGATATCAGATTATTCTCTTGTAGCAGATACTATATTTAAGGATTTGGAATTTTCCGGACGCAAACCAGAGGGGTTGTACGCACCAATTGAGTATGCCATGACTGCCGGAGGTAAGCGTCTGCGTCCGTCATTGTTATTGATGACGGCAGATAGTTTTGGAGGTGAAGAGTCTTTAACCAAGGCTTTCCATGCAGCAGAGGGGATAGAGATTTTTCACAATTTCACTCTTCTGCATGACGATGTGATGGACAGAAGCACTACACGTCGAGGTCGGGATACGGTTCATGTGAAATGGGATGAGAACACAGCGATTCTTTCGGGGGATGCGATGCTCACTCTCGCAACCGAGAAGATAAGTTGTGTAGAAGACAGCATCCTACGTCGTGTCATGAACATTTTTAATAAAATGGCGATGGAGGTGTATGAGGGTCAACGGATTGACATGGATTTCGAGAGCCGGGACAATGTAGCGGAGGAAGACTACGTTGAGATGATACGGTTAAAGACCGGAGCTCTATTAGGCGCTTCGGCCGAGATAGGGACCTTGATTGGAGGTGCCGACGATAAAGATTGTCAGCTCATGCGTGAATTCGGGAATATGCTCGGAATCGCTTTTCAGATTCAGGATGATTGGCTCGATACGTTTGGCGATGCTTCCACTTTCGGCAAGCCGATAGGTGGTGACATATTAAACGACAAGAAAACATTTCTCTGGGTATCTGCATTGAAAGGAGAGCGGTCAGTAGTGGAGGCGTTACACACCGCCAAGGAACTCACCGGTGATATCAAGATAAAGACAGTCACCCGTCTTTACAAGAAGATGGGTCTTGATGAAATATGCAGAAAGGCCGTGAATCATTATAGTTCCAAGGCACTCTTAGCATTAAAGAAAACATCGCTTTCGGAAGAGCGTAGGGAGGGATTCAGGTTACTGGTGGAGAAACTTACAGGGCGTAAAAGATGATAGATACACACACCCATCTATATATGGCAGACCGGTATCCGGAAGAGAGTGGTGGACCGATCGGGGCGATTGAGCGTGCCATTGCCTCGGGAGTAAGTCATTTGGTTATGCCCAATGTCGACGTAAAGTCGGTAGAGCCTATGCTGCAATTACATTCCCAATTTCCGGAGCATACATCTGTGAGCCGTGGTTTGCATCCCACTGAGGTGGATTCCGGTTGGCGGACAGAATTGAGGGAGATAGAGGAATTGACTTCAGATACGCATTGTGTAGCATGGGGAGAGATTGGGGTTGATTTATATTGGGATTCGAGTAACCGAAAGCATCAGATGGATGCATTCGGTGAGCAGCTTGACAGAGCTTACAGTCAGGAATTGCCTGTCATCATTCACAGTCGTTCAGCATGGGATGAGACATTGGAGATTCTTCAGAGTATGGGAGCTCGCACACCTGAAATATTGTTCCATAGTTTCACATCAGGACCGGATGAGGCCCGCAGGATTTTGGAAATTTATCCCGAAGCGAGATTTGCAGTTAACGGAGTCCTTACTTTCAAGAATGGAGCAGAAGTGCGCGATGCCATAAAGGTAATCGGAATAGATCGGTTAATGCTTGAGACCGATGCTCCATATCTGGCTCCCGTCCCGTTACGGGGTCAGACAAACGAAAGCGCATATTTAAGATATATCAAAGATGTAGGAGCTGCGACATTAGGGATGGACAGCAAAGAATTTGAGACCATTACTGACAACAATGCAATAAAATTTTTCTCATTGAAATCTTCACTCACGTGATGTATTCCCTGCCGCTCACACAACCCGTAGAAATTTTTCTTCTTGTGCTCCTGATAATTTTAGGAGCGCCGTTGATTTTTGCACGTCTGAAGATTCCCAATATCGTAGGGTTGATTATTTCCGGAGTGATAGTAGGTCCATTCGGATTCAATTTACTTGACCGCGACGCGAGTTTTGCAATTTTTGGTCAGGTCGGAATCCTATATCTCATGTTTTTGGCGGCGGTTGAGATAGATATGTACCATTTGAAGCAGAACTTCAAAAAGGGAATAGTATTCGGGTTGATAACCTTTTTGCTTCCAACGATAGGCGGTTTATTAATCACGCGGTATAGTTTGATGACGAGTTGGGGCACTGCATTGTTGATAGCCTCGATGTATGCATCCCACACATTGATTAGTTACCCGGTTATCTCCCGCTTCGGTCTCTCCAACAATCGTGGTGCAGTGATTGCGGTATGCGGCACCATTGTCACCGTTTTGCTTGCCCTCCTCGCTTTAGCCGAGGTAGTTACGGTGCGTCAGACGGGCACATTCAGCATAGGCAGATTATTATTGATGTTTGTCTATATGGGGTTATATGCCGGAGTCATAGGATATTTTTTCCCGTTGATGACCCGATGGTTTTTCCGCAAGATAAACGATACGGTAGCGCAATTCATATTTATACTGGCATTGGTATGTCTTTCTTCCCTATGTGCTTCACTCTTAGGACTCGAAGCCATCCTCGGTGCCTTTTATGCCGGTCTTGTGCTGAATAAATATATACCCACTCGTTCAGCACTTATGCGTAATATAGAGTTTGTGGGTAATGCCATCTTCATACCTTATTTTCTGATAGGTGTCGGCATGTTGATAAACGTTCACGTAGTGTTCCAAGGATGGGGAGTGCCCTTTGTAGCGGGAGTGATGACCTTGACGGCACTATCCACAAAATGGATTTCCGCTTTCATAAGTCAGCATCTTTTAGGGCTCAACAGGAATGAAAGGATGATGATGTTTGGATTGAGTTCCGGAAAAGCTGCTGCTACTATTGCTGCCACGATGATTGGTTTCCAATATGGTTTACTGAATGAAGACCAGATGAATGGGGCTGTAATAATGATACTTATATGTTGTATAGTAGCCTCGGTTACCACAGAAAGAGCGGCCAAGAAAATAAGGATGGAGCTTACAGAAGAGGAGCTCCAAAGCGACAATATGAAGTCGCCGGAGTTTGCCAGACAGATAGTAGCCGTAGCAAATCCTATGACAGCAGAAGGGTTGATGAAACTATCCGTATTTATGCGCAATCCTCATAACAGGGAACCAATAACGGCGCTGTATGTCAGGAGCGGAGATGACCGCAAGCTGGCCGCTATGGGACAGAGTGCCCTTTCAATCGCATCCCGTGCCGGTGTCGCGATGGGTATGAGCGTTAACGAAACCGAAAGGTATGATTTAAATATCGTTGCCGGACTGACAAATACCTTAAGGGAAAAGAAGGGAACGGATATAATAATCGGACTTCACAGGAAGTCAGCGATAATTGATTCATTTTTCGGATCAATGACGGAAGCTTTGATAAAGGCTACCGACCGTATGATAATATTGAGCCGATGTTTCATTCCGATAGATACTATCAGGAAGCTTGTTGTGGTAGTGCCCCGAAATGCACAGTATGAGACAGGTTTCCATCCATGGCTGGCAAGAGTAGGAAATCTCGCGATGCAACTGGGATGCAGAATCGTTTTTATAGCGTATCCTGAAACCGAGAACTACATTGAAACGTTTATAACAGATGAAAATCTTACTTTCAGGCATGACTATAGGCACATGGAGGAATGGGATGACTTCATCATTTTATCCTCACAAGCCGGGGAAGAAGATTTGCTGGTGGTAATAGGAGCCAGAAAGGGCTCATTATCCTACACGTCTGATTTGGAAATGATGCCGTCCTTTTTGAGCAGACATTTCAGCAGACATAATATAGTTATGATTTATCCTTCGCAGTTTGGGAAATAAAATTCGCAATTTGGGAAATTAAAAGGGGACAATATGAAAAAAATAATCAGAATTTTTGGTGGGGTCACAATATTAATGATGATTCTGTGGATGCAGGGATGTGGTTCGGGGAAAACTGAAAATGCTGAGCGCGACACAACCGACACCCTTCAGGAGGTACCGGATACTGTCAAGGAGTCCCCAAGATATGTATTATCCTCAAAAGGGATAGGTCCCATTGAAGTAGGAATGACAATTAATGAATGGCCCGAAGAAACAGAAGGACTGTATGACTATATAGAAGCCAGTGAGGGAGGAGATGCAAATCAATACAATTTTATGGAGGAGAGTGTCCCCTCAGTGACAGTGCTGGATTTTGGGGGAGGTAAAGCCGACCTGCTGATTGTGGATGATCCGCGGATAGAAGCACAGGTAGGGGATACGGTAGTCAATATGACAACCCCTTTTGCCACACTTCTGCGTCAACCAGGAGTAGAGGCAAGCTGGGAGCAGCTTGACGATGAAGGGATGTGGTATTGGAAATGCTCAGGGTTATGGTTTGCTCCCTCGTTAGAGCGCATCCCTGAGAAATTGGCATTAAAACTTTATAATTCCCGACAGGCACCAAAAGCGGAAGATTTCCCTGAAGATATCACCATCGGTTATATAGCAACGGGTTTACCCTTTTAGTCTCAGTATTAATTCAGGGTATATTAAGCACCTTTCATTTTATCAAAGAGTTTGGGATCGCCAACCACCCATATTACGTCGCCAGCCTGCAGGACAGTTTCAGGCAGAGGTGGTAGATATTCCTCGTTTCTATAAATTTTAACAATCATGCTGTAGAAATCACGCCGGATATCGGTCTTCGCAAGAGGTATTCCGATAATTGGCGAGTTATCATTCAGGAGGATACTTCTCAATTCCACGCCTCTCTTTTGAAGCGGAAGGTTCATGCAAGCTTTCTCTTCCGACTCAAGATCAGCGTTAAATTTTTGAATCTGGTCATCGGTACCGATTACTCCCAAAATATCCCCCGGGAAAATACGAGCATCGCCGTTAGGGAGAGGCATCATCATCACACCGCGCTGAATGCTCGAAACACTCAGTCCGTAATCACGTCTCAACCCCGAATCCTTCAGACGGTCGCCGGCTATGTTGGAACACTGACCGATCTTGACAAATGCCTGATGCAAATCATCGACGATATTATTATTTTTGCCCGTCCGGGTATTCTCCAAAAGGTTAAGGTTATCAATAAATTTCTCTTCAATATGTTTATATTTCTTGAAGAGGGTGGTGGAAGCGAAAATTAGGATTAGAGCGAAACAAATCAATCCGGCGATAGCTCCGATAGTGGCAGAGTAACACAGGCTGATGAAATATACGATAAAGAAGAGAGTGATAAGGTATCTGATGATTCTCATCGCCACCAGAGGTACATCATAGAAACTTGCGGTGGAGTGCAGTTTCATTCTTTCATCAGGCTTTGTAGAGCTGAAAGAGAGAGCGATAAGGAAAGGGCTCATGGTCACAAGTGTTATAACCGTAGCGATAAAACGTGACCATTTTGGGAAGAATTCATCGCATAAGGGGAATAACCATTGACGTGAAGCAAGAATAATGGCGATGATAACTACCGAATAGAGTAGCACTCTCCATACATATCTTACCGAAATATCTTTCCATAATTTCTTTGTTTCATTGGCATCGCTTGTCTGCTTTGAATATCGGACAATGAGGAAATGCAACCCCTTGGGCAAGAGTCTTGCAAAGCGATAATAAGCCGGGTCCGCCATCTTTATGAAGTAAGGTGTGGTAAAGATAGTGATTACAGAAACCGCCACAATTATAGGATACAGGGAAGGTTGGAGCACCCCCAGGCTCATACCCAGCGAAGCTATGATAAATGAGAATTCACCAATTTGGGTGAGAGCGAACCCGCTTTGGATTGCAACTTTAAGGTTCTGACCGGTAATCAACATTCCGAGGGAGCCGAAAATAATCATTCCCACCACTACCACCACGGCAAGCAGGAGTATCTCTGACCAGTAAGTAGCAATTACCTTAGGGTCTACCATCATTCCCACCGAGATAAAGAATACGGACCCGAAGAGATCCTTGACCGGTTTTATGACATGTTCAATACGATCCACCACCAGAGTACCTGCGAGGATAGAGCCCATAACGAATGCACCCAACTCCAGGGAGAATCCGCAAAGCACACTGAAGAAAGCCATCGAGAAACACAGACCCATCGACACGACAAGCAGCGACTCATCATTTAGGAAACGGCGTAAGCGGATTAGTCCCGAAGGGAGAAGATACATACCCACAACAAACCATATAATGATGAAGAACACCAGTTTGGCAATAGAAAAAACTAATTCCGAACCCTTCACGTCCCCCATGGCGGCTGAGGAAAGGAGCACAAGCATCAGGACTGCGAAGAGGTCTTCGATTATGAGCACCGAGAGAACTAAAGTAGCAAACTTCTTTTGACGCAATCCCAAATCATCCAGAGCCTTAAGAATGATAGTTGTGGAAGACATCGAAATCATTCCTCCAAGAAAGATACAATTTATAGAGGAAAGGTCAAGCAACTTACCTACTCCGAACCCGGCAAAGGTCATGCCCGTAATAATGATTAGAGCCGTCACCACTGCGGAACTGCCGGAATTTAGTAATTTCTTGAAACTGAACTCCAGACCGAGAGAGAACATGAGGATAACAATGCCAAGTTCCGCCCAAAATTCTATATTTTCGAGATTTGAGATGGATGGAAGATATTCAAATTTTGGACTCGCGAGAAATCCGGCGAGAATATATCCAAGCACAACAGGCTGTCGAAGCTTCTTGAAGAGCAAAGTCACAATTGCCCCTAATAGAAGGATTAGTGCGAGATCGGCAATCAAACCGTCAGTGTGGCTCAGTTCCATAAGTATTTTTTTATCGGTTAAGAAATAATATCTGAATTGGAGTTCCCTGAAGAATCCGCATGGTGTTTATTGAAGTCGGTCCCGGGATTTTCCGGAATACCGCGGCGTACGATATATAGGTCATAATAGGAGAGTAGCAGGGTGGTGAGAGGGAGAGCGATAATTAGTCCCATAAATCCGAGTAAAGCCCCCCAGATTGATAAGGAGAGGAGAATTATAGCCGGATTTAACCCCATTGCTTTCCCCATTATTTTTGGAGTGAGAAATAAATCCTGTATACATTGCACCACTACATACACAGCCATTGATTCCCAGAAAATCACCCAGAAATCAACTCCTCCGCTTGCAGTGGCCACAAGACATAAGACGGCGGTTATCGGTAAAGATATCAATTGCAGATAAGGCACCATATTCAACATTCCGATGAACAGACCCAGGATTACACCCATGGGAAGATTGATTATCAGAAAGCCGATTGCGAAAAGAATACCGACCGTGAAAGCGATAAGGAATTGTCCGCGGAAATATCGGTTCATAGCATTCTTGATATCATCAATAATGGTATAAGCCCGTTTGCGTTGTTGAAAAGGTATCAGCTGCCGGAAAGAGAGCATAAGACGTTCATAATCCAACATGATGAATACCAGGTAAAGAAGCACTATAAGCCAACTCGCAACCCCCAAAATGAATGCCACGCTCGAACTCAGGAAAGACCAGGATGAAGAAAGAGTCTCCTTTATCAGGTTTCCCCATTCCTCTTTTGACAGGTATTTGGTGATGACATCAAAGTTAACATTCTCCCGAATAAAAGAATGAACCTGTTCCGACAGGTAGGGGATCTGAATCTGAGTAGTGGCATATTGACGGATAACTGCTGCCATCTCGGATGTTTCCGAAATTAAATAAGGCACAAAAACCGCAAGAAAGACCGCTAAAACTGCCGATACTTCCAATAGAGTGAGAGACACCGGTATGAAACGGCTCTTCAGGTGTGTCCATTTGAGATTCCAGCGCACTATCGGTTCAAGCATATATGCCAGCAGACAAGCTACTGCAAAAGGGAGCAAGACTCCCTTAAGGAGATTAAGCAGGTATAAGGCCGCCAGTAAACCACACACTGTGAAAATGATACGCACCACTCGGTCAAAGGTATAGGGACGATATTCGGTGTTCATATCTTGTTACGAATAAATTTGGAGTTGTCGGTTCATTTGAAACGGTAAGAGACTCGTGAGTTCAAATTTACAAAAAATATCAGAAATACTCAAATCCGTACCCTTTTAATGAGAAAAATTATTTACTTTTGTAAATTATAAGTTCACCAACAGGGCTTGTGAGTGAGAATCGCATAAAACGTTGTAAAGAAATTAGAAAAGGAGTTTAAAAAGTATGAAAGGCACTCTGTTACGCGCCATATTGTTGATATTGGGTATCTTCGTCACTACGGGTATGCTCTGCGCAGCACGTCCCGCCCCACCCCGAGCAAATGACACTGCGGCAATGAGAGTGCGGAAAGAAGCCGTTATGAAACTTGTGGAAAGCAAAGCTCTGGATTCAACAAACTTCGCATTGTTGATTAAAGAGATAGATACCCGTAATACCATAGCGGAGTATTATCCCTCCCGCCCTTTGATACCGGCATCTATAATGAAAAGTCTCACCACTGCCACTCTTGTTTCTCATCTCTCACCCGACTGGAGGTATAAGACTAAGGTAAATATCGAGGAGAATGTGAAGAAAGGGATTCTCAACGGGAACCTTAGGGTTGTAGGGAGCGGTGACCCAACGATAAATTCGCATTGTGAACCACGCACACCCGATTTTGTATCAGAGATAGTCAATGCCTTGAAAGAAAAGAATATCGACTCCATATCCGGAAGAATAATCATTGATGAAGAGATATTTGCAGGTCCTTCCACTCCTCCAAGCTGGGGAGCCGGTGACCTTCCTCACTCCTATGGAACCGGCAGTCATGGGTTCAATTTTGCAAATAACTCAAGAGGAAAATCTTCTGTTAACAATCCGGGTTCCATATTTATGAGCCGGCTTGCCGAATCATTAAAAAAAGAGGGAATCAGTATCGGAGGGAATGAAATGGAAGAGGGGAGAGAACACCGGCTGTTTGAACATCAATCAGTAGATATCGAGGAAATAATGCGTTCATGCATGATGCGTAGCGATAATATGTTTGCCGAATCACTCCTCCGCACCTACTCAAGCCAGAGCGGTGGCGACGGTTCCACTGCCGATGGTGCTTCACGGGAAGAGAGATATTGGAAAAAGAGGAAAGCACCGATGGATGGGGTGGTGATAGTCGACGGCAGTGGCTTGTCACGCTCCAACCGTCTTACAGCTAATTTCCTCGCAGATGTGTTGATAAAGATGTCGGAGAGTGTGGAATACGCATCTTTTTTCCCCTTGGCAGGGCAAGAAGGTACATTGCGTAATTTTATGAAAGGTTCCGACCTGGACAGTTATCTGGCCATGAAAACCGGTAGCATGAGCGGAATTCAGTGTTATGCAGGGTATCTGTTGGATGAAGACTTCGCACCTACACATGTGATAGTTGTCATGGCTAACAGAATGAAAGACAGAGGTATATTCCGGCGGGACCTGGGAGAAGCACTGCAGGCTATTTTTTAAGGGATGATATTAAAGCATAGATGAATAATAGAGTGAAAAATAAATTGAATCTTCAGAATCTTCACGATGAGGCCTACGAAATAGTAGGCTTGATAGAATTGGCAATGCATAAAGGTGAGATATCTGAACAATTAAGAGAGGTCCTTGCAGATAAGATAGAGCGGCTTGCATCACAGGTATCCGCAAATACACCCTCACAGATGGAGGAGGGAGAATCGACTCAGGTATTGGACTACTCCCCGGAGAAAGACGCAAAGGAGAAGACAGCAGATGAAACAGAGCATGAATCTGCGGAGTTTGAAGAAAGTGGGGAAGGATTGGAAGAGTATGTGGAAATCATAGAAGAGGAAGAAGAGGAAACTGAAAAAGTCAGTGAGATATTAAGGGAAAAGGTTATCTTGGAGAAAGGGAGCAGACAAAAGGTGGAGAAGAGAGGTCGACCGGTCTTTACGCTCAATGACAGATTTCTTTTTACCAGAGAATTGTTTGGAGGTGACCGTTCAGCATTTGATGCCGCACTGCTTCAGGTAGTGGGAATGGATAGCGTAGAAGAGATGGAAGATTATTTCTACCATGACCTGGGATGGGATGAAGAGAATGAAGAGGTACAGAAATTTCTTACAATCCTGTCAACGATTTTTTAGTATATCATCGTCTAATAGCTTAACAGAGAAAAGATATGCAATGTAACGAAGCAGCCGGTACCTTGAGGATTGTCCCGACCCCGGTGGGAAATCTTGAAGACATGACCTTTCGGGGAGTAAAGGTATTGAAGGAATCCGATTTAATCCTTGCGGAGGACACGCGGACCTCCTCAATCCTTTTGCGTCACTTTGATATTCACACACCGATGCAGAGTCATCACAAATATAATGAGCATCAACAGGTGGCACAACTTGTAGAGCGACTGCAGGGAGGGGAGAATATAGCATTGATATCCGATGCAGGGACCCCCGGTATATCCGATCCGGGCTTCATGTTAAGCCGGGAATGTAGAAAAGCGGGGATTAAGGTTGAATGTCTTCCCGGAGCCACAGCCTTCGTGCCGGCGTTAGTGGCAAGCGGTCTACCCTGCGATCGCTTTGTGTTCGAAGGTTTCCTACCCGTCAAGAAAGGGAGAAAGACTCGTTTGGAACAACTTGCTCAGGAAAGGCGCACAATAATAATTTATGAGTCACCCAAGAGATTGGGAAGGACTATCCGTCAATTGTCGGAATTTTGGGGAGAGACACGTCAGGCATCGGTATGCAGAGAAATTTCAAAACTTCATGAGACAATACACAACGGCACCCTGAAAGAACTTTCCGACTATTTTGATTTGAACCCGGCAAAGGGGGAAATTGTTATAATTGTTGAGGGAATGACCGGTTCTGATAAAGATTCTTCCGGGAAGAAGAAATATGAAGAATAGAGGGAACAGGCAATCCATACAGGTAAAAGTTATAAATTATTAAAATATACATTCAGATGAAAAAGATTTTTTTATGTTTGGGAATAGGAGCTTTTCTCCTTTCAGCATGTTCGGGAAATCAGAAGAAACTTGATGAGGATTCCTTGAGAATCGCCGAACTCTCGGAAGATTATAAACAGGCAACAAATTTCAACGACTCCTTGATGCTCCTCATGGGAGATATATACACAGGACTTGATTCCATCAATCAGCAGGAAGGGTTGCTTTATAATATGGAGTCGGGAGAAAATGTAGACCGCAGAGCCGAGGTCCGTCAGAATCTTGCAAATATTAAGGCTCGTCTAAATGCTAACCGTCAACTTCTTGAGAAGATGGAGGCACAGGTAAAGAACTCCAACAGCCAGAATGCGGTCTTAACCAAGACAATCGCACAGCTCAAAGCCCACATAGAGCAACAGGAAGAGAAGATTTCTCAGCTCCAGGAACAACTTGCCACTGCCCAAGGTCAGATTACTGACCTCACCAATCAGGTAGAAGAGGGGAAAGCGGAAGTAGAGAAAGCTAATGCCGCGACAGCCGAAGCCAATGCCGCAACTGTTGCTGCTGAGAATGAAGCTAATACTGTGTATTATGCCATCGGTACAAATAAGGAATTGAAGAATAACGGTCTTCTCGAAAAGAAATTCCTCGGAGCTACAAAGGTGCTTCAAGGTCAGTTCAACACCAATTATCTTACTAAAGCTGACAAGCGGACATTAAATTCGCTCCCCACCGGTGGTAAGAAGGTGAAGATTTGGAGTAATATGCCTGAAAGTTCTTATCAGATAGTAGGTGAGAAAGATGGTCCGAAAACAATTAAGATAATTGATAAGGATCTGTTCTGGAGCCGTTCGTTGATATTGGTTGTTCAGGTAGATAATTGAATTCCGGTAGAAAGTAGATTTCTACAATAAATCTATAGGAATAAAAAAGTTAAGATAAAATGAAAATATTCCCGATTTTAATCGGATTGTCACTCCTTGCCCCGGCTTTCATGAAAGCCGAGGCAAGGTTTTCTGTTGAACGTATCGACCCACCCCACTGGTGGATAGGGATGAAGGATTCAACACTTCAACTTCAAATCTCAGGCAAGAATATACGTCAGGCAAAGGTCAGCACCGACTATCCCGGAGTGAGACTTGATAGTGTGTCTCGTCTTGACGGGAGTCCCGATTGGCAGTATCTTTACTTTACCGTCACTCCGGAAGCGGAACCGGGGGAGATGAAACTTGTATGGGAGGAAGGGAAACAGAAAATTTCCCGCAATTACACTTTGCGTAAACGTACGGATAACGGGGGAGCACAAGGTTTTTCAGGTGCCGATGTCCTCTATATGTTGATGCCCGACAGATTCGCTGACGGGGATAGCTCCAATAATGAGGAATCTTCAATAAAGAATAAAGCGGTTGTAGACCGTACAAATCTCAATGTGCGTCATGGGGGTGATATAAAAGGGATTAGGAATCATTTAGATTATATCGACTCATTGGGAGTGACGGCAGTGTGGCTTAATCCCGTTTTGGAAAATGATATGCCCGGAGGATCATATCATGGGTATGCCACAACAGATTATTATCGGATAGATCCTCGTTTCGGTACAAATGAAGAATATCGTGAACTCATCGAAGAGTTGCATGGCCGGGGGATAAAGACAGTTATGGATATGATATTCAATCATTGCGGCATTGCTCATCCATGGGTCGAGAATCCTCCCGCTTCCGACTGGTTTAATCTTCAGGATGCCTGGGAGCAGACCAATTACCGTCTCTCAACCATTACGGATAGGTATGCGAGTGATTATGACCGTTCAAAATCTGTAGACGGATGGTTTGTTTTCGGAATGCCCGATTTGAATCAGCGAAATCCGCATTTAATGAAATATCTCACTCAGAATTCAATCTGGTGGATAGAGGAGAGCGGTATAGACGGGATTCGGATGGATACTTACCCATACGCCGACCGATATGAAATGGGGAAATGGATAGACGATGTGTTGAAAGAATACCCCGATTTCAATATAGTAGGTGAATGTTGGTTCGGAGATACCGGAGCCGAAGCATATTGGCAAAAAGGTTCACCTCAGGCTGCCGCCGATGGTTTTGATTCACGTCTTCCGGTAGTGATGGATTTCCCGTTGATGATTAAGAGCCGGGAGCTTAAACCTTTTACCGAAGAGACCGACCCGTGGAATGGTTTGAATAAGCTTTATGATCATCTTGCTCTCGACTATCTATATAAAGACCCCCTGTCGGTGTTACGCTTCCTGGATAATCACGACACAGAGAGGGTAATCCTTGAGACTCCGGAAACCCTCGCCTCATGGAAGCAGGCAATCCTCTTCCTGTTGACCATCCCCGGGATTCCACAATTATATTATGGTACGGAATTATTGATGTCAGGCGACCGCAAGGAGGGAGACGGGAATGTGAGACGTGATATGCCGGGAGGATTCCCCGGAGACATCGTAAGTGTCTTTTCCCGGGAGGGGAGAAGTGCTCTTCAGAATGAGGCCTTTGATTATATTTCGGCCATCAACAGATGGCGTCGTCAATCCAAGGCTATAGCAGAAGGTGACATGAAGCATTTCATGCCCGACAACGGAATTTATCTTTATACACGCCGGGTGCCCGGTGAAGAGATAATCATTGTTTTAAATGGTAAGGATGAACCGAACAATGTTGATATGTCCCGTTATTCAGAGATAATCGGGAAAGGTACGCGATATCGGGATGTGCTGACCGGAGAAGAAATCGTTTTGCGACCCGGGGATGACAATTTCACTTTCTCCCCACGCGCTGCCCTGTTGTTGCAACCGGTGAAATAAGATACTTATTAATTGCTAAGGGTTAATATACTATGAACATAAAAAGAGAATTTATCATAACGGTCCTCTCCTTATTATTAATAGGAACAGGATGCAAACCCACCGAGAAGAATTATCGTGCGGCATACGAGATAGCTCAGAATAAAAAAGCCAAGGTTACGTCAGATGCCGAAGGTCATAAAGTGCAGCAGGATATGCATTATACCCTGAAACCAGCGGAGGGAGACAGTGTCTGGGTGAGCAATGAGATTCTTCGCGGTAAAAGTTTGCAGAAAGACAGTATAGCCGAAGTCGGGATGCGCGGCAAGTGCGGTGTAGCGGTAGGTGTTTTCCGGATGGAGACTAATGCCCGGGCATTAGCTGAGAGGATGCTGGTCAAATATCCCTCATCCTGTGTCGCCACCAATGGGAATGACCGATGGTATTCCGTAGTTTCGGTATATCCGGATTCCGGCAAAGCCGTGAAGGGGGTATTGGAATTTAAGAAACAGAATCCGGATTTCAGCTATATAGGTCTTCCGGGGAGTCCGGTATTAATCCGGTTGAATTAAAGAATCTTATATTAGGGAAACTGATAATTCAAACTAATTATAATATAATGTGTCGGCGACGGCACATTTTTTTTGTAAACATAAAAAGAGGGTATGAAAACCGGGGAAGGGGAGGGAAGTAAATAATAAAAAGATAAAAAAAACATGTTAAAATAGGGTTACCCCTATTGTGGTTTATAAAAAAATGCTAAATTTGCGTTAAAAATTATTTCGTTCTAAAGGGGGAACTTGCGCAGAGGCGTATGTAATCCTCAAGTTGACCTAAGTTTAATACCTGATATAAAGAGCCTTAAAGGCATGTTTTAAAGAATAGGAATCGAATTTAAAGGAAGCAATTATTAAAATAAGTTAAAATCAGCGAAAGATTCAACCTAAGGTTTGATATTGGATAAGGTATAAATTATAAGTCGGGACGCAAAAGAAAGAAAGAAACAATAACAATAGATAAACACTTTAGAGTATGAGAAAACTGTTTTTAATCCTGATGACGCTGATAGCGTGCACATGGAGCATACAGGCTCAGACGCGCACCATTCACGGAACTGTGCTTGATGCCGCGAACAATGAGCCGTTGATCGGTGCTACTATCATGCCCATCGGAGGCGGTCAGGGAGCCGCAGCTGACATTGATGGTAATTTTACAATCACAGTGCCGGCTAATGTCAAGAAGGCAACTGTATCCTATGTGGGATATACTTCTCAGACCGTTGACCTTTCAAACAACATGAAGGTCCTTTTGAGTTCAAGCACTACAAATCTTGATGACCTTGTGGTTGTAGCTTACGGTACAACTACCAAGGAGGCGCTTACCGGTTCGGTAGCTGTAGTAGGTGCCAAGGAGATTGAGGATCGTCCCGTAATCTCTGTAACCTCCGCACTTGAAGGTAATGCTCCCGGTGTGCAGGTGAATAGCAGTGTGGGTCAGCCCGGTGCATCTCCTACAATCCGTATCCGTGGTTTTAACTCAATTCAAGGAAAGGACGGTAGCCCCCTTTATGTTGTTGACGGCGTTCCTTACACCGGTTCAATCGCCGACCTTAACCCTGCCGACATTGAGTCAATGACAGTCCTTAAGGATGCTGCCTCTTCAGCTCTTTATGGTAACCGCGGTGCTAACGGTGTAATCCTTATCACAACCAAACGTGCAAAGAACGTAGGTAAGGTTGATGTAAACCTTCAGATCCGTCAGGGTATGTTCACAAAGGGTCTTCCTTTCTATGACCGTCTGGATACCAACGACTGGATGCAGATGCAGTTTGACTCTCAGGTAAACGCACTTCTCAGTCGTGCCAGCTTCGCCGGTACACGTGAAGATGCTATTGCAAGCGTACGTGAGACATTCTTCCAGAATCCCAAGATGAACAATGTTTACGGTAAGGAAGCTACGGAACTCTTCAATGAAGAGGGTCGCTTCATGGGCTCAGTTCTCCCGGGATACACTGACCTTGACTGGTGGCCTGTTCTCAGTCAGAACGGTTATCGTCAGGAATACAACCTTAATGCTTCTGCAGCAACTGAAAAATATAATATCTTCGCTTCTATCGGTTACCTCAAGAGTAACGGTTACATGTTGATGACCGACTTCGAACGTTTCAACGGTCGTATCAACGCAAACTTCCAGCCTACAAATTATCTCCGTTTTGGTGTTAACTTGGCTGCGACAGCGCAGGAATCAATGCAGAATGGTGGTGGTGACGGTGTGAAAGCTATCAACAACCCGTTTGCAGCTCAATTCTATGCTCCTGTTTATCCTTACTATGAGCATGATTTTGATGGTGCACTTATCTTAGATGACAATGGAAATCCCATTTGGAATAATGCAACATATCTTCAGAATACCAACGTAGCTCAGTGTCTCCGTGTAGACCGTTCCAATGTATCGGCAACCGTTATCGACGGAACACTTTACGGAACAGCCATCATTCCTTACGGATTTGAGCTCACGGTTCGAGGCAGTATGCACCGTGACAAGACAGACAGCTATTCGTATACCAACAACCTTTCCGGTTCCGGTATTGCTTACAACGGTATGTTTAACGCCGGTTATGGTGACTATCGTTCACACACTTTCATGCAGACTCTTGACTGGGCTCATGAATATGGTGACCATCACGTAGACGTAATGCTCAACCATGAGAACTATTACTATAAGACAGATGCTTCTTCAATCACCAAGTATGGTCAGGTATTTGAAGGTGTATATGCACTCGGAAACTTCCAGACAAATTATTCTTCTAACCAGCAAATCGGTGAGGTTGCATCTGAATCATATCTCGGACGTGCACGTTACAACTACGATCAGAAATACTTCGCAGAGGCTTCTATCCGTCGCGATGGTTCTTCTTACTTCTCTAAGAAACACCGTTGGGGTACATTCTGGAGTGCCGGTGCAAGCTGGGTTGTTTCAAAGGAGAAATTCATGCAGAACTTAACATGGATTGATTACTTGAAACTTCGTGCCGCATACGGTTCAGTAGGTAATGACAAGACAGCCGGTGCTTATTCCTACTATAATTTGTATGGCTCCGCTCTTTATAATGGTGTCAGCACTTACATCCCGATGTCAATTGCATCAGATGATATCAAGTGGGAGGCAACCAAGACATTCGATATCGCACTTGAAGGCTCACTCTTCCGCGACCGTTTCAATTTCACAATCGGTTACTTCAACAAGCGCAACTCTGACCTCCTCTTCCCGGTAGTTCGTCCGGCTTCAGTAGGTACAGTTTCTAACAATGGTACAAACCCGAGTGTACTCGCCAATATCGGTACAATGCAGAATATCGGTTGGGAGCTTCAGTTCGGAGTAGACATCATCCGTACCCGCGATTTGAAATGGAGCGCAAGTGTGGATGCAACTTTCATGAAGAACAAGATTGTCAAGCTTCCTAACGGAGAAGATCTTCCTGCTCAGGCACTTTTCCAGGGTAAGAGCATTTATGAGAAATACACTTACGAATGGGCAGGTGTTGACCAGTTGACAGGTCAGTCACTCTATAAGATGAATCCCGATTCACCTGACTATTGGAGCTACAATGCAGACCATACACTCAATCAGGAAGCAGCGAAGAAGTCATACGAAGCTCAGGTGCAGAAAGCTAAGGATGATGATGCTTACGTTGTGATTAACGGTGTAGAATATACAACCAAGACAGCTTACGCAGGTCGTAAGACTTTAGGAACTGCAATTCCTACTGTTTACGGTTCATTCGGTACTAACCTTTCATGGAAGGGTATTAACTTCGGAATCCTCTTCACTTATAGCTTGGGTGGAAAGACACTTGATTCAAATTATCTTACCCTCATGTCATATTCTTCAGACCCCGGAGCACTCCACAAGGACGCTCTTAAGGCTTGGACATCCGCTCCCGAAGGTATGACTGCAGACAGTCCGAACCGAATTGATCCTAACGGAATTCCTCAGGCCAATGCCGAGACTAACACCGATACCAACGCGTCTTCAAGCCGCTTCCTTACAAGTTCAAGCTATCTGACACTTAAGAACATCATTCTTTCTTACGATCTTCCTCAGAAGTGGGTAAGCGCTCTTAAGCTTCAGAACATCAACATCGGTTGCAGTATTGATGACCTCTTCATTGTAACCAAGCGTAAAGGTCTCTGCCCGGGTAGCTTTGACGGAACACAGAGTCAGACCTGGTTCCCCTCACGAGTTATCAGCTTCCAGCTTGCAGCCCGTTTCTAAACAATAATTTTTATAGAATATAAAATAATGAAAAAGAATATAATAATAAATGGCGCACTCAGCGTAATGGTAGCGGCTGTTATGTCCTCATGTGCGAGCGACTATCTCGACAGAGCTCCAATTACTTACGATGACGAGACCCGTATATTTGAAGAGACAGAGACTGCTCAGAGAGCCACTTGGGGTATTGCCCGGTCAATGTACTTCGGTTACAGTGTGGCTCAAACGATTCAGTTCATGAACGGTGAGCCCTGGATTAACACCATGTATGGTGAGGTTTATGCTCAGGATGCTTATTACACTCTCTGGCAGGACTTCTCCAAAGACTTCATGGATGGTCGTTATCTGTTGCAATCCAACTACTGGATGCCCCAGATGCCCTGGATGTATTGCTACAACCTGATAGCTCAGAGTAACAAGGTATTGCAATATATCGATGGTTCTAAAGGAACTCAGGCGGAACGCGATTATATCAAGGCGCAGGCATTGACATTCCGTGCTCATGCCTACACCAAGCTTCTTCAATATTATGCTCCCCGTTGGGAAGATTCTAATAATGGTGAAACTGCGTGTGTCGTTTTA
Source organism: uncultured Sangeribacter sp. (assembly GCA_964509225.1). Classification (GTDB taxonomy): domain Bacteria; phylum Bacteroidota; class Bacteroidia; order Bacteroidales; family Muribaculaceae; genus Lepagella. Next base: position 43,181 of record CAZDWB010000011.1, on the reverse strand, counting down.
CGCACTTCATACAGTACAGGTGATGAGCCTCTTGTTACAATGAATGTAATCAAGGATCTTGTTTACAGAGACCTTGACAATGCAGTTAAATTATTTGAAGAATCAGGAAAACGTCGTACCAAATATTACGAGCCCGATGAATCAATCGCGCTTGGTATCAAGGCACGTATGGCACTTATCTTCCATGAATGGAAAACTGCACTTGAGTGTGCATCCAAGGCACGCGAGGGTTATCCCATCATGACAGCTGATGAATATCTCGCCGGATTCAATTCACCTAATGATGAGTGGATGTGGTGTAACGACAATGATCCTGAGGATGAGTATCTCGGAACAATCACTTGGGGTGGTCAGTATGCATGTAACGGCGGTTATGTATATAGCTGGGGTTATGGAGCAGGTGCTATCAACTATGATCTTTACAAGCAGATGGATCCCAATGATACCCGTCGTGCTCTTTACTGGACTCCTGACAAACCGCTTCGTACACCTATCAAGCCTTCTCATTTCTGGAACTCCACATACGTAGATGAGCTCACCATGAACATGAATACCAAGACAGGTAACGGTCAGCCCTCTACAATGGCAGGCTTCCTTAAGAGTTATGCCAACTCTCGTGTGCCGGGTGGAGATATTACCAAATTCCAGGTTCAGGCATATAGAAGCTCTGATAATCCGAAAGATGATTTGATTGGTATCGTACCTTTCGGCGCTCAGTTCAAATTCTGGGGTAGCGGTCCGTTCTCAGGAACATCATTCCCCTTCATGCGTGCATCAGAGATGGCACTCATCGAAGCAGAATGTGCTTACAAGACCGGTGACGAGCCTCGCGCCAAGAGGGCTCTTACTGAGGTAAATGCAAATCGTATCACAGGTTATTCCTGCACAACTTCAGGCGATGCTCTTCTCGAAGAAATTTATCTGAGCCGTCGTATCGAACTTTGGGGTGAAGGTTTCTGCTGGACCGACCTCAAGCGTCTCAACCGTCCAAGTGTACGTCGTGCATGGGTTAAGAATGATCCTGAGTCAGGTAATATACCTCCTGCATTCGCAGGTACTGTACTTCCTACCGACATTAACGGATGGAGAATAACATTGCCGGATGCAGAGGTTAACTACAACACATTGGTTGAAAGATACAAAAAATAATTTTTGTCATAGCATTGAAAATAGGGAGAACCGGTTTCGGTTTTCCCTATTTTTTTGATTTTTTAAGTTTTATTTCGATAAATCTCGCCTGATTATATTGCAAATTAGATTATTTGGAAGTAAATTTGCGTTTGACAAAAGTGAAAAACAGTTCCGAATTAGAAAGCAGGTGATTTCGTGAGAATGATAATTGTGTTTTAATTCGGTAATCGATAGCAATATAAGAAACAAATAATATCCTAATATATGACAATCAAACGACTTCTTCCCTTTGCCTTGATGGCGCTTCCGTTTTTTGCGATGGCACGTCCGGCATATCCGGGAATAACAACAGTAAAGAACGCCGATGGCACGACAATGGAGCTTCGTGGCTATGGTGATGAACATTTCAGTTATTATACAGATGCAGCAGGCTCGACAATCTATGAGCTTAATGCATCAGGTAATTGGGCGCCGGCAGTTAGGTTTAACAGAGTGTTAAAACCTACAGCTTCCGATATCAGCATGCTCAAAAGCGAAGTCACTCCAATGCGTCAGCAACTCAGCAATGCAGTTCATAAAATGGCAGCGCTGGACAAAGTGGATGGACGTACTACTTACCCTACAGTCTCCGACTCTCCGGTAAGAGCATTGGTGATATTGCTTGAATTTAAGGATACCCCGTTCAGTATTCCCAATATTCGCCAGAGCATTGATGATATGCTGAACAAGGAGGGTTATTCCGAATATGGAGCTCACGGTTCGGCACGCGATTATTATCTTGCCAGCAGTAATAATAAATTCAACGTTCATTTCGACGTTTCGGAAGTGGTTCCTTTGGAGCATCCCAGTTCATGGTATATGGGAACAGATATGCCTGATTTTGAGGATATTGGAATAAAGCACCGCCGTTGGGGTGTTGCCATCCAGGAGGCGCTGAAATATCTCGATGCAAAGGGATATGACTTCTCTATTTATGACTATGACAATAATAAGGATATAGATAATATCTTCTTCTACTACTCCGGATATGGGCAGGCTGATTCTCATGATCCCAACACCATCTGGCCTCATCAGGGAAGTTATCAGAATTATGTGCTTTGGAGTCAGCAGTGGCCGAGCATATATCCTAACGAATATGATGAATTGTGGGTAGATGGAGTAAGAATGAGAACTTACGCATGTTCCAATGAGTTAAATCACCCGTTGAGCCAGATGGAGGGGAAACCGGTTCTCGACGGTATCGGTGCCTTCTGCCATGAATACGGACATGTGCTTGGTCTTCCCGACTTATATGATGTTTCGGGTAACGGCACACGCACTCCGGGTTATTTTTCAATTATGGCAAGCGGAAGTTACAATGATAATTCCACATGTCCTCCGTTATTCTCTGCCTACGAACAATGGCTTTGCCGGTGGGCTGAGACAGAGGATTTGTATGAAGGAGCCGATCTTACCATCCCTTCTAAATCTCTCAGTTCCGATCCCAAGATTTATCGCATAATGATACGTCGTCCCGGACCGTTGGCGAAATATTACAATGAGTGGTTCTTCCTTGAGACCCGTTCGTTTGAAGGATGGGATGCATATCTTCCTGAAGAGGGTCTTTATATCTGGCGTGTAAATTACACGGATCCTTCACTTTGGCCTGCAAACCAGGTGAACTCGCTTGGTACCCCCAGAGTGGAACTGATGCCCTCTTATATATCAGGAAATACATATTACTGTGCATGGCCCGGAAGAATGAACGCTTCATATTCGGTGCCCAACTCAAATAATGAATTGAGATTCGAAAGCACTAACAAGGATTTCAGTATCTGGTTGTCGGGCATTGATTACAATACAGACACCAAGGTGGCTACTTTAGGATATAATACAGTTATGGAGCAACCCACGGATGTGACAGTCCTTCACAGCAATCCCTCTCTGTTCCAGCCTGTGGAAGAGGGTGGGGCCGTAGACCGTCGTTTTGTTCTCAGATGGGATAAAGTGCCAGGTGCAACAGGTTATATGGTCACTGTGACCCGTACTGACTCACGCGGCAATACCAACTATGTGGATGAATTGGACGATAAGGCTGTAGGAAACGTGGATAATCTTGTGGTATCAAATATCACATCTACAGCATGGAAACAGGATTTTACCGCTTACGTAAGGGTTGTTAAGGGTCTCCCCTCAACCGGTATTTCAAATATCATCCAGTTCAAACCTACCGAACTGACTTATGATGACAGTGCTGTGGAGGGTATTGAGTCAGACATGGATGAAGTGTTTGGCGGCAACGGTTGTATTGTAGCTCCGGGGAATGCTGAGATTTTTACACTTAACGGCACACGTGCCGGAAGGGAAAATCTTCCTGCAGGACTTTACATCGTAAGAGTAGGTCAGAACGTGAAGAAAGTAATAGTAAAATAATCATTCGATAGTTGCAGACGTTTACTATGTAGACGTAACCGGATGAATAATAATAATGGATAAAAGAGGATGCACCGCAATTCAAATGAAGATATTGAAGGTGTATCCTCTTTTTTTGATTGACTATGAGAACTGAATTTAACAAACATATCGCTTTATTAGCTCTTTTGGCAGGAACTTTTCCGGCTATAGCTTCCCCGGTGAGTGTGGAGAAGGCAAAAGAGGAATTAGTGGATTTCCAGATGCAAAATGGAGAACTTTTCTCAACACGGCATAAAGTGTCCGGGGTTGCAGAGCTCACGCTTGCCTATACCTCTGTCGGAGACGAAGGAAATTGTTTTTATATCTTTAATGCTCCTGACAATGGAGGGTTTACTATTGTCAGCGCTGACGACCGGTTGCCACTGATCTTGGGATTTTCAGAGTCTGGAAGTTTTGATGACAGGAGGATGCCGGATAATATGAGATGGTGGCTCGGAGAATATCAAAAGGAGATATCAACCTTCCTGAGGGAGGACCCATCAATGCCGTCAGTTGCTTCACGCGCACGGAGGATGCGGAAGAAGGTGGATAGAGAGCCTGTAACCCCACTGTTGAAGACAACATGGGATCAGACCGCACCATATAACAATGATTGTCCGGTGGATACTCGCACAGGACAACGCTCAGTGACAGGGTGTGTGGCAACTGCCATGGCCCAGGTGATGAAATATCATGAATGGCCGCTCCACCCGCAGGGGAGTGCGAATGGCGTGATATTCAACAATACTACACTCGATTGGGAAAATATGCGCGATTCATACGCGAATTATAACTGGACATCTGCACAGGCAGCAGCAGTAGCTCTTCTGATGCGTCAATGCGGTGCTTCGGTGTCGATGCAATACTCCTCTTACGCCAGTGGGGCTTATTCCTTCAATGTCCCTAATGCACTTATAGAATATTTTGATTATAATCCCTCCATGCAGATTCAATACAGGGACTATTTTACCCAGAATCAATGGAACGATATGGTGTATGAAGAATTGGCGGCACGCCGACCCGTCTATTACTCCGGTCAATCAAATGCAGGGGGACATGCTTTTGTGTGCGATGGATATTTAGGTAACGACTTATATCACTTTAACTGGGGATGGAGCGGCTATCAGGATGGGTATTTCCGGCTGAATGCATTGAACCCTTCCACCGGTGGAACCGGCTCATATTCCGGCGGTTATAATGAGGGTCAGTCTATTGTGACAGGTGTAAAACGCTCGGAAGGAGAGACAAAACGCCAGCAATTGCTCTTATCCACCGGAGCTTTTGAATATGAGTCAGACAATGTTTATACCATCACTAACGGCGGTGAGTATAATATTATTTACAACCCACTGGCATATTCACAGACCTTTTATCTCGGACTTAAGGTGACTCCCGTTGCCGGAGATGGGGAGCCGGCATATTACCGTGCTTATCAGCAACAGACTCTTGCTTCCATGTATGGTTTCCCGAAAATGGAGGTAAGTATCGGAGCTCTCCCCGATGGTAAATACAAGGTATCACCTGCTATGTTTACGTCTTACGATGAATGGCAGGATATCAGGGTCCCTTACGGATTGCAGAGCTATGTCATCCTTACGGTAGAAAAAGGGAAAAAACAATTCAGTAACGAGGGTCCCGGAGAAGAGACCAAGTCAGAGCTGATAACATCTTATCCGGAATTTGTGAGTCCTTTATATGCCGGAGATGCACTTGCGTTTAGAATGACAGTCAGCAATGTAGGTCAAGGAGATTTCTATGGTTCCTCAATCATAGGTCTGTATCCCGAGAGCGGAACCGGGAATATCGTAGAGATGTCATCGCAGGTATCCGTTCCCGGCATGAGCAGTTCCGATGTAACTTACACAGAGAGTGCATCCTTGGATTCCGGTTCCTACGAACTATATCTTTTCGATACTGATTATAATGTAATCGGAGATGCAATAAAGATAGATGTGAGGGAGAGGAAGAATCAGCCGCAGGCTCCTCAGGGAGAGCTGCTGCTTGACGACGTTGCCCCCTCCTTTATGGAAGACGGCTCACAGACCGGAGTGTCCATAACAGCTTTAAATTCTTCGACAAAAGATATCTCCACCCACTTGGTGGTTCGTCTGCTACGTGCCCGCGATTTGAGTGAAGTTGACAGAGTCAGCACAACCGTACCCTTTACTTTCCCGGCAAATGATAAGGTTACGGCTCATTTCCTCCCGAGGGTATTTAATCTTCCTGCGGGGAACTATTATTGGATATGTGAAGATGGAGAGGGTAAACCCTTGAGTATTCTACACCCGTTGAAAGTATATGGGAAGCAGATGGAGACCGAGAAGGGTTATTATCGTGCAGTAGATGTAGCCTCCAACAGTGCGGAGCTCACAGCGGTAAAATCAGAAACCGGAGCAACATCCTATAATATTGAGGAATGGGTAGAGGGTTATAAAGTTACCTCAATCCGTCCGGATGTATTCACATTTAATGACGAGGTGAAAGCCGTGACTTTACCTTCCGGAATATCGTTAATACCCTCCGGAGAATTCTATATGGCGAACTCACTTGAATACCTCAAGATGAATCGCGAAACACCTCCGGTATTGGCAGATAATGTATTCAATGAAGAGATTCGGGAAAGAGTCATTATTTCCGGAGCCGACGGAGGATATACAAACATATTCAAGGAATCTGATGACTGGTCATCATTCAGAATGAGCATGTGGAATCTGGACATTGAAAGAAATGTAGATATCATCGGAGGGCTCCTTGAAGATCCGGCAGGTGATATTTATAATCCTTATTATATAGGAGCAGATGAATCACCGGCGATTCAGGTAAGATGTGCAGAAGATGAACTCGTAGTCTGTGATTACGAAATAAATGGTGTGACCGGAAGAAAGGTAAGTGACAGTGTGATTAAATTACCCGGTCTCTACGGCAACCATGGGAGAGCACATCTGTATGTAGCTTCGAAATCGGAAGCTGGAGAGATTGCCGGAGATGAAATACCGGAAGATATCTACACCGCGGACGGTATATACTTGGGTAAGGGAAATGTCAACAAAACATTCTCCGCACCTGGAATTTATATCCAAGGGAGGAAGAAGATAATAGTGCGTCCCTGAAATCAATACATATTCCATAGTTTATAGGAAAAAATGTAGGGTTTATAAGAAGGGAGGAATTTTTTTTGTGAAATAAAATAAATGTTATTATATTTGCAACGCAAACTCTAATGCGACGAAAGTCGAACCTTAAAATCAAACTTTAAATAGGTACAAACTATTATCAAACAATTTAAAATATGAAAAAATTTTTCACACTCGTGAGTCTTGCATTGTGTGCAGTTTTGGGCATGCAAGCAGAACTGATGGACTCCTCAAAAATAAAATTTGAGGGAGTAAATCCTGCCTACAAGCAGGCATTGGCCAAGAAGTACACCCGTTCCGAGCTTCTTGAACTTTCAGAGACAAATCCCTCAATGGTTCAAAGAAAGGCATGGCAAAGCGGAACCTTCATCTGGGAAGCATACTTCCAGAGAATGGGTAAACTCTCAGAAGTGCTTGAGCTGAGAGGTGAAGATAATGAAATTCTTGACCACCAGGATTATCCGTTCTATGCAGCGCGCATGATATTCTATCGTTACCGTCAAGGTGAAGACATCCGTTCTTATAATACCGAGATTGACTGTCTTATTTCATGGCCTACTTATCGTACATGGAAGGACACAGACCTTAACCCTGCGCTCAGCCTTGATTATGTAGCGCTTGATGACTTTATCAGCAGCCCCAATACAATAAAGACCTTCCAGTGGAATAATTTCTCCAACCCTTCAGCAAACCTCGCACCGAGTGTTAATGCCCAGGGTCAGATTACATCATTCCCTATCTGGTCTAACATCATGGGTGATGTCTTCAGTACTTACAACGGAGTTGATAAACTTACCCTCACTTCAAGCGGTACCCGCGTATCACGCTTCACACTCGAAAGCTATGATGAAGAAGAGGATGATACAATGCTTATTCCCTTTGACTTCTATTTCAGCAACAACACAAGTACATCAGGTCGTTACAACGGACCGGTTGAACTCTTTGACTGGATCATCGAGGAGAGAACACTTGATTTGACCAATCTTCACATGTTCAATGTAGGTGTGATAAGCAGCAACACAATGCCCAACGATTATGATATGCCTTATAACTTCCCCGAGTTAGGTGTTGATTCATACTGGGGTCCTGTTAAACAGTTCTATATGTATGGTGTGAGCAAAAATGCATCATTAGTAATCGATTCTCAGGATATCGCCGTTCCTTTCGACTCTCAGAAGCTCAAAATTTCCTTTACAGGAGAGCCTGAAAGTGTCGACTTTATGCACGGTGCCCTTTTCTGCGAAACAAGTGTTGAGAAACCTTACGAATACAAATGGTTCCTTGTTCAGCCGAAAGAGTGGTATGATCCTTTGTTTGATATGACTTTCTGGCTTATGCAACCGGAACCTCATACCATGGTACCCAGCGGTCTTGATAAAGAATCTTATGTATGGTCACTTACTGACGGTATGACAGTTTGTTATCAAGGTATCGAACGTAATCCTTACCAGATGGCTGTTGTAAACGGTTCTACAGAAGGTTTCTTGATTGATGGTGTTGATATTGCTGAAAATACTTACCTCTGTGAAGAATTCAAGGGTAAAATCATCTACCACTACGATCCTAAGGATATGAGACTCACTGAAGAACTTGAGTCTGTTGGTAACTATGAGTACACAGGTGTCAGCACAGTAGCTTCTGAAGAGAATGCACTGGTAACTGTTGCAAACGGTGCAATCAACGTTGTTGCAGCAAACGGTGCCGAAGTAGCTATTTTCACTCTTGACGGTGCACGTGTGGCAGCCGCTCATGTAAATGCAGGCGAGACTTACACTTTCAATGGTGCCAATGGTCTTTACATTGTGAAAGTCGGTAAGACAGCTTGCAAAGTAATGCTCTGAAAAATTATTATTCATAATATTAGTTTAAAGGTAAAATGTTTGTCGGAAGGTGTGTCCGTGATGGATACGCCTTCTTTTTTTGTAGATAAGATTTTTTAGAAAAGCTGGAAGAACTAAAAAGTTATGAGGGTTGTTAATAAAATATATGTTTCAATAAAGTTTAAAATCATAAATGGAAACATTGGAGCAATAGAGTTAAACAGAATAATAACATTACTTAAAAAGATAAATTCCGCTATGAAAAATATCTGTAAAATGATTGCCGGAGCCGGCTTGATGGCAAGTATGATTCTTATACCATCTCAAGAGGCAGAAGCTTGTTCACGTATCCAATATAATGGACTTGATTCTTTACATGTCATTGCCCGTTCATTAGATTGGAAAACACCTATTCCCACAAATGTGTATGTCTATCCCCGGGGAATGAAAAAAGTAAGTTCCGACCAACGTGGAGCCATTGAGTGGACTTCAAAATATGGAGCGGTTTATGCCGTAGGTTATGATGGTGGCATCACGGAAGGAATGAATGAGAAGGGGTTGGTTGTCAACGGACTCTTCTGTAAAGGCACGGTATATGATAATCCTTCAACTGACGGAAGACCCCCCATGTCACTGGCAGTATTTGTAGGATGGCTTTTGGATAATAATGCCACCACGGATGAAGTTGTGGCAGTATTGAAAAAACATGATTTCAATATCGGAGGTTCCACTTTTGACGGAGGAACAGTTTCAGCACTTCACTGGGGAGTCACAGATGCTTCCGGGAAGTCAGTGATATTTGAGTTTGATCATGGCGACATTAAAATTTATGAAATGGGTGATTATCTTGCGATGACCAATGATCCGACCTGGCCGCAGATGACAGCCATCATAGATTATTGGGAAAAGATAGGTGGTAAGAATATGCTCCCCGGCACAGTTACCTCTCCCGACCGGTGTGTAAGGGCCAACTATTTCGCACATCATGTAAAACCGGTGTCGGAACAGGAATTGGGTATGTCAATAGCACGTTCGGTATTAATGAATTCATCCGTACCCTATACCTACATGATTGAGGGAGAACCGAATTTGAGTTCGACACAGTGGCGTTCATACGCTGATACTCGCGATAAAGTATATGGATTTGAGCTGGTTACCAATCCCGGATATTATTGGATTGACTTGACAAAATGCAATTTGAAACCCGGAGCACCGGTGTTGAAGATAGACAACAGCAAGTCGGCAGAGCTGGTAGGGGATGCGACAAAGCATCTTAAAAAATCTGAACCGTTTAAGCCGATGTGGTAAATGAAAGATTAATAGGGAAAGATGCCGTAATGTTGAAAAAATAAACTTGCGGATAAATAATAAAAAACTTAATTTTGTAGGTTGATAGCTTAAAATAGTTATCAACCTTTTTTATGGTAGAGGAAAGAGCGAAATTACGGCTGGAAGAAATAAAGGATAAAGTGTTGTCCGGGGGAAAAGTGACAAGAGAGGAGGGTGAATTTCTCATTACCTATCCGGATATAGATGCGCTATGCGACGCCGCAGACGAAATAAGGGGTGCAATGATGGGAAATGAGGTTGACTCATGCTCCATAGTCAATGCGCGGAGTGGTTTATGCGGAGAAGATTGTAAATGGTGTGCTCAATCAGCCCGACATTCCACGGGATGCGAGACATATAATTTCCTGGATGAGGAGATAGTGTTGGATGCGGCCCGGCGCAATGAGGCGGAGGGAATCCGTAGATTTTCGCTTGTGACCAGCGGAAGAAAGGTAACTGACGCCGACCTTGATAAATTCTGTAATCTTATAGAGCGTTTAAAGAGAGAGACTTCGCTCTATATTTGCGTGTCGATGGGACTCCTTAATGAGAGTCAGATGCACAGGTTGCGTAAGGCAGGAGTGGAAAGGTATCATTGCAACATGGAGACGAGTGAGAAATTTTTCAAGATCCTCTGTACCACACACACACCTGAAGATAAGAAGGAGACTATCCGTGCGGCACGTGCCGCCGGGCTTGATGTATGTTCCGGAGGAATAATAGGGATGGGGGAGACATCTTCCGATAGGCTTGATTTCGCCTTTGAACTCGCGGAGCTGGATGTGGATTCGGTTCCGGTCAACATATTGACACCGATACCGGGGACTCCTCTGGCCGATACCCCCCTTATAAGTGAAGAGGATATTATGCGCACAGTGGCAACCATGAGGTTTATCCTACCACGCAAAGGGATTCGGTTTGCCGGAGGAAGAATGAGACTGGGTAAGGATGCCATGTTACGCGTAATGTGCGGAGGGATGAATGGAGTGCTGATGGGAGATATGCTAACTACAGTTAGCAATACAATAGCAGAAGACCGTCGGATGTTTAAAGAGGCGGGAATGAAATTTTAAGTATGCAAATATGGATATATCTTTAGTAATTCCACTATATAATGAAGCAGAGTCTCTTCCGGAACTCACATCATGGATAGAAAGGGTAATGAAGGAGAATTCCTTCTCTTACGAGATACTGTTCATCAATGATGGGTCTACCGATGACTCACAGAAAGTAATCCGTGAACTGGCGGCACGCAATCCGGCGGTTCATTGTGTGGCATTTTCAAGAAATTATGGGAAATCACCGGCATTGAATGTAGGTTTTGCCAGAGCCAAGGGAGATGTAGTCATCACCATGGATGCGGATCTGCAGGATTCACCGGATGAGATTCCGGAATTATATCGTATGATAACCGTTGATGGATATGATCTTGTGTCCGGTTGGAAGAAAAAGAGATATGATCCTTTATCCAAGACCATACCGACCAAGCTATTCAATGCCACAGCCCGAAAGGTCTCCGGCATCAGCAATTTGCATGACTTTAATTGCGGATTGAAGGCATATCGCAAGGATGTGGTGAAAAGGATCGAGGTTTATGGAGACATGCATCGGTATATCCCATATCTTGCAAAGAATGCCGGATTTAAGAAAATCGGGGAGAAGGTAGTGCATCATCAGGCACGTAAATATGGACATACCAAATTCGGTCTCGACCGTTTTGTGAACGGTTATCTTGATTTGGGCACACTTTGGTTTCAATCGAAATTCGGTGTAAAACCGATGCATATTTTCGGTTTGCTCGGTTCGCTTATGTTTGCGATAGGTTTCTTGGCTGTATTAGTGGTATTGGTGCTGAAAATAATAAGCATGTGTTCCGACACATATTATTTCTATCTCACCAAGTCGGTCTATTTCTATCTCTCGTTGGCATCAATGATTATGGGACTCCAGTTTTTCCTCACAGGATTTGTTGGAGAACTCATAACACGCAATTCCCCGGAGAGAAATAATTATCTCATATCGGAAAGTTTCTGAAGATAAGATATGAACAGGGTTTCGGGGACAATGATTATATCCGCTGTGGTGAGTGTGTCGCTTATCGGGGGGTGTGCCACGTCAGAATGTATCGACAATCAGAGTGCCCTTCCATACGCCGGATTCTACCTCTCCGGAAGCGAGGATAAAATCGCAGTATCCGGATTAAGCGTTGTGGGGGTAGATGCACCGAACGATTCCCTGTTGCTCTCCACCGATTCAAAGAGTGAATCAGTTTTCCTTCCATTCAGGATTGATAATGACGAAACATCCTTTGAATTCCGATATAATCTTGGGGAGGGAATAGATCCTGTAAAGGAGATAATAACATTTCGCTATGAGCGTCAACCCTGGTTCGTGTCAGCCGCTTGCGGAGCGATGTATAATTTTAAGATTACCGACATCACTTTCAGCGGACTGATGATAGATACGGTAAGTTGCCCCGGGAATTTAATCACCAATGTTAACAAGGAGAATATACGGATATATTTCCGTGAGAGTATTTCACAATAATTTGAGATATGCAGCGGAGAATCACTATAATTTTCTTGTTAATTATCACCATTTTTGGTGTTAAGGGGCAGACTGAGGAAAACGTACCTCAGATTACCCCCGTCGATATAGACCGTAACAAGCCGCAAGAGCCAACGCTCCATTACTATGATAAGCATGGAAATCCTCTTCCCCAACCGGTAAGATTCTTTTTAGAAACCGACACGGTGGAGAATGTGAATCCCCGTTCACCGTATCCTCTTTTCGATGGAGTGAATGTAGGTTTGAATTTCGGAGATGCCATCCTTATGGCGGCAGGTCAGAAATATGGAGGTTTTGATATTCATGCCGGTGTTTCGCTCCACAACTGGTTTTTCCCAACCTTGGAGTTAGGTTTAGGATTTGCGAATAATTCACCGGAATCCGGAAATTTCACCTATAAGGGGAAACCGTCGCCCTATTTAAAAATAGGGATGGACTATAATTTTTTATATAAGAGCAATCCGGCATATAAGGCATTTGTAGGCTTGAGAGCCGGGATAGCCACAATGAGATATAGTGTAACTGATGTTACAGTAAGTTCCGATTACTGGGGAGAGAGTCAGTACTTTTCATTGCCCGACCAGCGGGCCACTACCGCCTACGGAGAGGCTTTAGGGGGGATTCAGGTTAAAATATGGGAACGTCTCTCAATGGGGTGGACAATAAGGTATCATTTCAAATTTCACACCTGGACAAAAGTAAAACCGGGAACCGGAGCCGGCTCCGATCCCTGGTATATTCCCGGTTATGGCACTAATTCCCCCTTAGGATTAAGTGTCTCTGTATTATGGCATTTCGGACCTTTACATTCAAAAACATCAACTGAACGGGAGAAGGATTAGGGTCTGGTGTAACCATCTTTGGTGGCGCGTTTCGCCATTCGTTTTATACGATCCTGTGTATCGGGATGTGAGGAGAACATCTTTTTCAGGAAGTTGGAAGCATTTCCGCTCTGATTCTCCATCTGCAGCATTTTTTCAAAAGCTATTGCCATAGCCCAGGGATTGTGACCGGTAGCCACGAGCAGTTCATATCCGGCATCATCTGCCTCTTTCTCCTGCTTCTGGGAATATTTAGCGTTGATTAGTTGCTGTCCGATTGCTCCCAGTTGAGAATCGGTGAGAGCAGCCGCTGTATTTCCGGTTGACGCTATTACATCTGAAAGAGCCCCCGTGAGGAGTTCCTGTTTCATGGCTTTCTTAGAATGATGTTTTGAAACATGACCTATCTCATGACCCACGACTCCCAACACCTCTTCATCGTTCATCAGATCCATCAATCCGGTATAAACCCTCACACTCCCGTCAGGGCAAGCGAAAGCATTCACTTCCGAAGTCTTGTAAACTTTGAAATTCAAAGGTATGCCATCGGCAGAGGTCATCCCTTTGGTGATTTTTACCAGCCGTATTGTATAAGGATCAGATGAGGATGCCACTGAATTCTCTTTATCCATCTTAGCCACAGAAGCTTTAACGTATTCAGCAACTTGTGTGTCGCTTATGGAGAGAGCTTTGACCGTCTTTACACCTGCAGAGAGAATCCTCCCCCAGTTGAGCTGTGCCGAAGCTTCGGTAGCAGGAAACAACAGGGCAGACCCAATCATTAATGAAAGTAATATTTTTTTCATCTTCATTTTCTTTGAGATTGTAAAATTACAAAAAAAATCCCGTAAGAACGGGATTTTAAAAGTGTATATCATAGAAAGGGTTTCAGAAATGAGTGTAGTCGTCAGCGAATCACCACCTTGCGGTTATTTATAATGTATAAGCCTGAGGGTAGGGTGGAGAGTTCGGAGACGGGTGCTTCACGCAACAGAACTTTACCGTCAATTGTCACTACAGTCACCACAGAATCGTCTGTTACGACAGGTGTTTCATTTACATCGAGATCCAGAGAAAACGGGAAGATGGATTCGGGATAGTCATTTCCACAGTAGAGGTAATCTACAGGACCGTTTGCCGGGATAACAAAATTAAAATCAGCTCCCAGGTATATGATTGGTTTTTCTGTAGAGAAACGCACAGTGTTCTCATCGATAAGAGTCGCTTCATATTCAGCTACAACCAGAGGGCTAATTATATTCTCAGCATAGTTTAGAAGGTAAGCCTTCGGAGCATCGGCTATGACACCTGAAACAGGTTGAACCGGAGATGTAAAATCAATTACCCCCAGGTTAGTGTTCCGGGGCAGAGGACCTTCTGAAGAATCAAGGGATATATGTCCCGGCATAGGGTTCGGAATTGTATAATAACCTGTCCATCCGGTATTGGCATAGTTGATATCATAGCGGCTCTTGAGATTCCAGGTAGAGGTCGGAAGAGTAAGACGATAGCAATATTCCTTTCCCGTTGCAAGAGTCAGGATAGGATTGAAGTTCGCTATAACGTCACTATTTTCAACAGTCACGTTAGAGGGATGGAAAGTTTGAGTCACTTCACCTGTGGCAACGTTAATTATGTCAATTGAAATTTTCTCTTCGGAGAAAGTGGAGGGAAGAGTTATGGTTGTCCCTGTCGGGTAAGAGAATGTGAACTCAGATAAATCGTTAACTTCCTGAGGAGAATTGATTTCAGAAGAGGCTACGGGAGTCACGGAGAGTTCCGGATTCCCCGGGATAGAGAAATTAAAGTCGATTTTCTCATTAGGATAATTTCCGTATGATTCCTGGGTGAATACACCTTCAGGAAGGGAGAGGGTATAATGACCGGGTTCGCGGACAGGACTCTTGCTTAAAGTCACAGACATATATCTGTTATTCTGCGGATTGAAGAAGTCAGATACAGGAATCTCCTTTATAATTTCATTATCGCGTGACAGAGATAATACGGCATCCGCTTTTGAAAGATTGAGGTCGAAAGGCCATTCAATTTCCAGATTTGTGAATCCGGCTAAAGGAGAGACAATATTACCCTCTTCATCCTGAGTCATGTTGTCGAGATAAAGCGCCAGAGGAGCCACGGATTCTTTCCCCTTGACGAGATATCCCGGGAAAGCGAAAGACTGACTCAAGGTATAATTATTATTGGTGAAGATTCTGCCGTTGAGACTAACGGCATAATATCCCGATTCGAAGAGGATAGGATTGTTAGCATAACTGTTTTCTTCAGGGTCCTGCATGCTGAATGTGATAAGACGTTCAGTTGTATTGATTTTCGTTACAATATAAGTGCCGGCAATATAACCGGAAGTTGCAGTCCCGGAAGTTTCGCTGACCCCGGTCTGTCTGAGATAACCGATTATCCCCCCTATTTTGCAGGCAGCCGCCGGTTTCCATGTTTCGGGATATCTGATAGTCATAGTCTTGAGGTCCACACCCTTGAAGAAATCAGTGCTTTCCGGGTTAGGGGTAATATCAAAATCAGACGCAACCGTAAGGGTTACATTATATTTGTCAAGACGGAAAGTCGGAACAGGGTATGCTTTCCCGTTCAGATTTACAGTCCAGCAATCCTGAGGGATTTCAATATAGTCCCAGTTGGCTGCGGCATTACCCTTTACGGGTGTAACAGCATCTTTATCCGTGATGGTCAGGATTACATTGTTACCCTCCACAGCTACGTTATAGGAAGAGATAAAATTAGTTTCGGATTCCTCATCAGAGTGAGTTCCGAAATGTAATAAAAGCGAAGGTTTAAGGGATGCGTCTCCCAGAGTGATGTCGCTCCCTTCCGGATAAGTGATGGTGACAACATTCATCTGTTCCGGCTTGACCGCTCCCGGTACCGGTGTAAAAGTGAAGTCGGGAGATTCTACGATTGAGAACGTCAGTTCGTAACGGGAGTTGATATAAGAAGCTTCATCCTTCTCTTCCTCATCTTCACCGGTCTCAGGCATTACTGTGCCGGTATCTTCCGACATCTTTATAATTCCGTCGGGGACTGTCAGAGTATATTCACCCGGCAATGTCTGGATGGGGAAAGTGATGATGATGCAGTTAGGATTGTTGGAGGCAATCTTAAAAGCATTGGGTGAAGTAAGGTCAATATTTTGCACCAATTCTCCATTGCGTGTAAGAACTGCGAATTTCCCTTCGATATTGATTTCTTCTACACCGATTTCTCCACCACCGGGATAAGTTATAGATACCGATGATATCCCTCTGCAGGAGAGAATCTGCTCATTCTCCGTAGGTTCCACACTATATGGTTTAAGTTTCCCCGTTTGTCCTTCGTAGGCTTGGGAGAACGCCACTAATGAGAAAGTCATCAGAGCCCCCGTCAGTAGGGTACGGGAGTTAAAAGTATGGTTGAAATTCATGGGTTAAGTTTTAAGAATAGGGGTTCATTTCCGGAAAAGGGAATCTGCACCCCCTGTGTTTAATGCGCTAAAGTTAACAAAATTATTCTTTTTACCAAAATTTTTGCACTTCGTTCTTGAATCTACAAATCTACATAGTTCCGGATACTACACTTTACATCTTATTTTCCGGAGAATTGGGAAGTGAGTTCTTCTAAAGTGGGGAGCGGTGAGTCGGAGAATTGAGCCGCGATACGTGGTATGGTGCCGGAATCGGGGGAATATGTGATGTAAATACGTGGGATGATGGAAGATGCGAACAGGGAATAGGGGTAAGAGCCCGCGGCTGCATATTTCAAATCAAGTTCATTCTCATTCCAGAAGCTCTCTATGGATTCCCTCTCTTCATTTCGTGCAATACATATCACTTCAATCTCCGGATGTTCAGTATGAAAACGGTTAATAACCGGGAGTTCAACCCGGCAATCCTTACAGGAGGTGTTGAAAAATACTATCATTGCCTGCTGATTAACAAGAGAATGAGAGTTGAATTCAGTTCCATCGTTTAAAATAACTGAAAATCCGGGTAGTTGGGAACCGTTATTGATGGCATACTCAGAATCTTCATTTTCAGAGATGCAACTTTGAAGAGCAAAGATGATAGATAAAAAAAGTGAAAGATGAAAGAGCGAAGAAGCTCCTCCATCTTTCGGATTAAAAAGGCGTTGAAAGTTAAAAATTTGAGTCATCAGATTATCAGAAAACACAAAAAGAAATTTTATCTCCGGGATTTGTTTTGACCGCTCTTTTTACCTACAGACGAGCCGGCTGATAAAGTTCCGACTTTTTTTCTGCTGTATACGGGTTCCTTATCAGGTTCGGTAAGAGATCCTACTTTTCGGGCAAACAGAGCATTTATGCACTGATAATGATCACATCCATTCCATAGTGAGCATTTCTGAAGGTTACCTTTCGGCAGGATATTTACGTCAAAAGTATAGTAGTTAATATCCAGTCCTAAAGCATTATCAATTATATCATTTGCCACGTCCTGTACTCGGTCATCCGGGAGAGCTGCCCAATAAATAGCTCCTTCGCGTCTGTACAGGTCATAGAACAGTGGTTGGAACGGACTTATGGAGTTAGGCATCTCACCATCACGACCCGCTGCATACCTTAATGTGCCGTGAACGGAATTCCATACATTACCGTCGCCGGCATCGTTCGAACGGCGGTTACCGAATCCAGCGCGACCAATGGGGAAGAAGACATTTCTAAAGTTAAACGTATTACTGCTACTTCGTGAATCATCCCAATTATAAACAAACAAACCGCGCATCCCCCTCTTCTCAGTGCCCGCATCGTGACGGTTGTAATTGAAAGCATCCTTATACTCTTTTTGAACCGTGGTGGCACCATCGGCATAAAGCACACCAAAGGCATGTTTTATGGTAGAAGGGTAAAGTTCGGAGTTGGCAAAAAGTTGCTTCATATTGGTTATGGATGGTAGCCCGATTTTCTGACCGGTGTAACCGTTCATAGTGCCGTAGAAATCGGTCCACGAATACCCTTTAGGGGTGCCGTTAGCGTTTCTCACAACGTCACCGGTAGCGGTGGCGAGATAAAGAGAGTTGGCAGCCGGAGTCGCTTTGGATTTAAAGGTTCCGGCATCAAGGAGTGGTGAATTATAAGCCCAGTTAAGACCGTTGCTCATCACATCAATCCCCATATCCCATGCACCGTATTTGAACAGAGAGCCTTCATCACGTGGGTCTGAAGCTTCCAGATTCTCGTGAATCATATTTAAGGTATGCCATTCAGCTCCTCCCTCTTTGAGTTGTTGTGACCCATATCCCTGACGCACAAAGATTAGGTGAACACAGGTATAATTATGATATCGGATGCGAATAATTGCATTTCTGATAGTTTTATTCTGGTTCATACGGTTGAAACGCACATCAAACTTGATGGGAGTGCCGTCATTTCCGGAAACTGTGGTACGCCCGTTGAGTGTTATAAAGTTGGAACTTCCCAACACTTCAGCCATCCAGGGTCCGTCGGAATTGAAAGATGTAAATGCAGATGCTACCGGAGTTTCTTTATGTACAAGTTCTACACTGAAACCCTCATTATTATTATAGCTGCGGTAGATACCGGTAGGATTGGTAAGGCGTCGAACCTGCTTAACCCTCATAATCTGTTTCCCGTCAGGTGTGGATGTGTTATTCCCTTTGTAATAGACAGAAAAGAGGATATAGGCAGTACGTTCAGACCCCTCGTTAGGGTTGTTGCCACCGTAACCGGATACCTTAAGAAGATTCTTGGGACGGGTGAATACGGGTATGTTTACCCGTAATGAGTGATCATCACTCTCATCAACGGTATATTTTTCACGTTCGTCATCAGTATCCTGAATAAAGCTACCTTTGTTAGTGACATAAAATCTTCGGAAACTCTGGTCTTCGTTATTGGTCAAGCCATAGAAAAGGCGGTCGTTGATATATTTATTACAATCATTTCCTGTCCACCCAGACTGAACTACTGTAGGCATGCCGTTCCCATTCATTCTTTCAAAGTTCTCTACCACTTGATCATCCGCGAAGAGAGAAAGGAATCCATTGCCGATAAACTTAGGTTTACCAACAACTTTTTCATATTGAGCGCCAAGATAAGCCTTATCTTCCGCTACATTATTCTGACCATATAAAATACCCTGTTTCCATGTGAATGTGTTATTTACCATGTTTGGTTCACCTACGAACGGATATTGCTCATTGTATGCGGTAACGAAGCGACCGCCATCCGAGTTGTCATCTGCCCACCAACCATTGCATATAATCTGGGCATCTATATGGTCGACCTCTTTACCTTCATCCGGAGTATAGCGGAAATGGATAGTGGAAGATTGGTTATAAAGATATGAAACATAATAGGGGTCTTTCCATTCAAAACCGTTATTACGATCATATTCTATATGCCAGTCCACATCATTACCACGACCACGGAGCTTCATAGTGAGTTTCAGATGGTAATTACGTTCCACATCGAAATTATTGGTAACATTTTTACCGAGCATGAAACGGTAATAGATAGGACCTTCGTGAGCCTCACCGGCAGCGGAGTAGGAATAATAACCCTCCACTTCGATATAAGAACCATAGGGCATGAGATCTTTCATTTCAGAGGCACCGCTTACAAACCCTTCCGGGGTAGGTTTCTGAAGCTTATTCTCTTTATCCTCGCTATCCCCCTGCATATTCTCATATAGGAAAAGAGATTCGGCATTCTCTTCATGGGGATTTGTAAGGAATGTAGGTTTATCTTTCGTTATCATCGGCCACTGGGTGTGGTCGGTAGAGGAGGTATAGGATATCTGATTTCCTGTGTTCAATCGTGTGGGACGATATTTATTATCCTTGTATGAATAGAGTTGGGAAATGGATGCCGGCGTATTCGGACGACCCAGCTTACATGTTGTGGGAATATCGTGAATGGTGGCGCGGCGGATTCTTACCACCACGTTGTTACTCAGTTCCTCGCCATTGATATCAATCGTGACTTTTGAGCAACTGCGGCGCATCCAAGAGTGGATTGTAAGTCCGGAACGGTCGATAGATACTTTCACATCGTTAGCTCCGGTGGCGGTGTGAGGTGCCCTCTCCAGTGCATCGTTGCAGAAGTATCCGAACATCTGGAAATTATTGTATGGGTTTGTCTCATCCCATTCAGTGGCATAATCGAGCAACTTTTCGCGGGTTGCCACTATCTCTTTCATTTTGTCAGATGTGAGCATGGAGTAAGAAGAGACCACGAGTTCTCCAGAGTTGTTACGCGAGCCGATATTTGAAACAGCATAGATATAATAGCTCCCGTAAGGGAGTTGCATAGCAAAATTGGCGCGTTTCGTCTCTTTTTCACCCAACTGTCCGTTGGAAGCATTTTCAGGATCCCTTTTCTGATTGGTAACAACCAATCCATGATCTTTTGGGGTTATCTCCACGGGAAAACCGTCCATGAGATTACCGTAGCGGTCGTATGCCACGAGAGTAAGGTCATCGAGCTTATCCATAGTTTTCCCAGGTATGCCGCGGGTATCAAGGTTCTGACCTGAGAACGGTTCATAGTCAATATTGAAATTGACCAGAGTCTCACCTTCAGGATAATCTCCGGAAAACCCTCCGTCAAGCAGATCATCGCGACATCCGGTAAGTATCATTACCAGGGTTGCGATTATAAGTGTTGATATATTTGTTAAAGAATATTTCGTATTCATTTTATAAATAGTCGAAGTGAGAGTTTTGGAACGAGAAACTTTTGTCAGAATTGATTCCGCATACGCTTCCTGATACTTTGTTGTTTCCAGTTAAGTGTACTTAAAGACCCGTCGCTGCAATTATAGAGATTGATGTTGCCGGCGGAATCTTTTGCAAGATAGGTGCCGAGGAATTTATACATCGGGTCAGAATTATTCTCAGACCGATATTGATAACCGTTTACCTGAATTATTTCCCGGTTATTCACATCGAATCGTGAAAGTGTTCTGTTTCCATCGGTGTCATAAACGCACCGATAATAATTTCCATCGGAAGAAAAGACGAATGAAGGACGATCATCCGGGTCGTGCTCATGGTCAGGGTCTTCCATTCCCTCTTCGGCATGGAACCTTCCACCGCTTTTTTCACGGACTATCACTACATTTCCACCGGGACTATCTTTCTCAAAGGTGAATGTATAGTCTACCTCTGAGGAGTCATGAATATAATCCTTATACACCACCTCCTGGCATAGAATGGTGCCATCGAGGAATTTCTTGAGGATTTTATCACCGTTGGCATCAACCATTACCTCTTCATTCTTTATCAGGACTATAAAAGTACCGTCGGGACGCTTCTCCAGAATGATATTGTCATTTTCGTCACGGTCGAAACCGAAATAGGGGTCGAGTGAGACAGAAGCGTATGGTTGAACATCGGCAATCAACGATATTTTATTTTCCTCTTTAATTACGATATTTACTATTACGTGAGAGTTTCGCGGGAGGTCGACCATCGGTCGGGAGGTTGCATCCGATTCTCCCGGCATTCTCCATTTGAGGTCTTTCCAGTCAAAGAGGTCCTGACCGTCAAGAGCAATGGAGACGCGTTGTGCCGCAATATTTTGCAGACCTTCCGGCACATAGAACGACGGCATGGCCTCCACGGCATCAGTCATCTTTGCCGGCAGTGATAGAGGGGTGGAGAGCTGGTGATAGTAATTCTGTTCCACAGCATGAATCGGAGTGCGATAGCCTGAAATGGCAAGATGTCCGAATTCATTCTCCTCCCAATCGGCATTCGGGAACAGATATTCACGGTCAGCGATACGGTCGATTCTCACAGCATCAAGCTCATGATGATATCCCGACTCGTTGAGAATACGGAATGAATATTTAACAGCTGCCCTATGGAGGTCGTATTCACGTCGAATCTCGTATGTATCTGCCGGAATCTCCTCGGAGTAGATGGCAGTGATAGGGAGAGGAGTTTTTAAAGAGAGACCTTTACCATCGGGAGAATTGTGTTGGAGAGAAACTGTCAGTTTCATCAGATCCTCTACATTCACCTTTTCATTGACTGCCAGGGAACGGAAATAGATGTTTGCTGCTTCTGTCCCCCCGGGAATCTCCATGCCGGGAGAATCAAGATAGTAATGTCCTTCATTGGCAACAAGTATTATGGTCTTGGTCTCGTTGTTCTTGACCAAAAATTCATATTCCCCTGCCTTAATTACATTCCCCTCGGTTGTAAATACGCGGTTATGCTCTACATATCCGCTACTGTCGAGGATTATGATACGAATGGATTCAATGTTTTCACCATCGACACCCCATTTGTCATTTTCGTTATCGAAATTATCGAATCCGCTGCGGGTCTGTTGTGCCTGGACTCCTGAATAGGGGGCGGCGACATCGACTGAAACAACCAATGACGTATAACCACCGGGTGTCGAGCCGCTCTCAGGGATATCCTCGGAGCAACCTGCACCCATAAGCATCAGGACGATGCTCATAAGCATTGCGGTTATAAGTTTGTTTAATTGTTTCATTTTTAAGTCAGTTCGCAGTCAAATCTTTTATTTCTATCCTTTCAGTAAACACAGACAGTGCAATCACTGTACTATCTCATTGACCCTTACAATCCAGTTGTCGATTTTGATAAGAGCCTTGTTCCAATGGCGGTCGCTATCCATAAAGAACACCATAGGCCATTCACTCTTACGGTCGAGAAACTCCTGTTCGCCACACCAATCATAATAATTACTGCGCATGGCAAGCAGATAATTATTAAGAGGGATGTTTATCACCTCAGTCCCGGAATCCTTATGGGTCACAATCAGTTTAGGGTTGTTTTTCTTCATAAGCCTCGAGGTGCTGAGGTCAGCGTAAGCCACCTCCACTTCCGTAATCGTGGCGCGAGTCTGTTCATCGTCAGAATTATTCTCACCGGTGGAAACAGCACCTACACTCCACGGAGTGTATGACACATCGCCATTTTGTACCAAATCGTTATTATGAGCAAAAAGAGTGTTGTCGTCAACTATCTTGAAATCATAGTCATTACCATCGAGAGGTTCATAACTGAGGTGCTGAAGGATGATGCGGAAATGATTGGTATTCTTCATCATCTTGACAGTCACCTTCTGCAAGTTAGGTTGCACTCTCACTCTGACATGGTCAAGAGCGCCGTAGAAGTGGTCGTGAAGACGTCCGAGGGGATTTCCCGGTTCGAGACATTCATCGTTGAGACTCATACCGAGGTCGGTCAGGACAGAACCTTCTGCCGGATGGGCAGTGTGGGTGATGGAAGCCTTATCGCAAGAAGCGCCACCGTAAGCCACAAGGGTATATTCTCCCTCCGCAAGATCTGTGATGCGCATGCGGTAATCTTCATCTGCGAGCACATCAGAGTCTTCACTGAGAGTTCTTACAAAATTTCCTTCAGAGTCATATATGTGTAGAACGAGACATTCCACCTGTGCCGGGAAAGCGTTGGCCCGTTCAAGATTATAGTCATAGATAAAACGGATTTCAATGCCGGAAGGACAAGGTTCCGGTTCGTCATCCATTATAGCTGTGCAACCGTTAAACCCTAATGTTGAAATTATCAGAGCTATGAGGATTGCGATATTTTTCAGAAACTTGTTCATAGGTCAGTTTATGAATGGTTGGGAGGTGAGAGGGGTATCTAATTAGTAATCAGTAATCAGGATTAAGGTATGAGAAATAAAAAGAGTTTTTATAAAAAATATTGAAGCCGGGAAGGAATCACGGGAATTTCTTCCCGGCTTCATATCAGGGATTGATACTTCAGTGAGATGAATGATTCATCCGCCGGAAGTAATCAGAGAGTTGACAGATTATTAGAATTCAATTTTGTTTACACGAACCATCCAGGGCACTACGCGGCAAGAAACCTTGAGGTAAGTTTTGGGTTCCTCATCAGGATTGTCGGGAAGTTCTTCCGGACGTGTATAACCGAATTCAGAGATAGAGTTGACATAGAGTTTGTAGATGTTGTTACGAACAGTACCGAACTCCATAGCACCCATTTCCACGCTGTTACCATTGTCGTTGTGACGGTTGTAATAAGTGTAGTAAACGTAGTAGTGAGTAGAGCCGTCGTTTTCTGTAGTAGCTTTATAAATCTTGAAGTATCTCTTCTTAGCATCCTTATCCTCCATGTTCTTTGCGTCAGTACAATCTAAAAGATCCTTAGACTCATCATCAATAACAAAAAGTACATTATTGTTTTCATCAACTTTAACTTTTCCGTCAGCGTCAGTCTGAGGAGTCAGGTAATTAGCGGGGAAAACTTTAGTGAATGCAACACGAAGAGCATTGCTTGCATCAAGAGAATAAACAGTGCGACGGAGAGTGGGGAGGTCGCCATAGATTGTACCATTGAAAGAGTAGATATTTCTTTTGGCTTTCATACCATCAGCAAGGGGAGTACCCTCTTTAGGATTAGTTATTTCAGCCTTGAAGATGATACCGGTAGTGATACCCTTCTTCTGGCTATTAATAGCGGGAATAGTATTCTCAGTCACATAACGCCAGATTTTATACCCATCCTTATCTGTTTTGGCATCAGCATCATACCACTGGTCAGAGTTGTCATCTTCAGAAAGGGCGTTAAGGTTGGTGTATGCGAAATCTTCAGAATAATCGTCAGTATCGGTGCTCTGCCAGAAATATTTCTTAAGAAGAGATTCCGGAAGAATTGAAGCATTCTTATCGATGAAGTTCGGTGATACTACATAGTTGACATTCTTACCGATGTTGAAATACTCAGTTCCGCAAAGTTCCCAGTTATTGTTTGTACCGTCATCACTGACACGGGGAAGGAGGTAGAACTCTTTAGCGATGTTGAGAGGAGCCATTGCAAGAAGTTTAACAGTTGCAACCTGCACTTCATCAAGATTATCAGGATTCTCAGCGTTAGCTACATATTCGTAGATAGGATACTCGTTGTTGTTGATTGACTTGAAGTCGAAGCGGGCAGCAACGCGGGCTACATCCACAGTACCGAGGTCGAGAGCCTTCTCCGGAGTGTTGAAATCCTTTTTGAGAGATTCCTCAGTGGGAAGAAGCTTGTTGGGGATAGTAGTGTTAGGCGCATTTGCCATCAGGAAAGAACCTCTTTGCCAGATTCCTTGATTCTCATCAGCGCTTGCAATTGCAATTGCACGGTCGGGATCGAATTCATCGTTTTCAGAGATGACACCGTTTGTGTTACAGTAAGCGAAAATGTAAACGCGCTGATCGCCACATTTTTGGATTTCATCGTTGCGGAAAGTAACCTGGAAGATAGGAAATTTCGGGTCGGATGAAGTTGAAGGTATGGCAGAAGAGTTGCTTGCTGCAACCTTTGTGTATTTACCATTATCATCCTTTGTAGCGAGTACGATGATAACATTGTTCACACGGTTCTCATGGTCAAGACCGATTTCGTAACCGTCGGAAGAGTTGTCTGTCCCGTTATAACCCGGGTCTACGGGATCATCAAGATCAGTGTTACTTCTTGAGGGAAGATAAAGCTGAATTCTTGCATACATGTTCTCACCATTGTCAACCTGGGTGTTATCCACCATAGGTTCATCGCTTGAACATGAAGAGAGTCCTAAAACAACTGCAGCAGTTGCAAGGAATGAAAGATGTTTAATCTTCATGATTGAGTTAATTTAAGTGTTAATTATTATATATTTATTTATTTAATTTTCAATGTTCATGAAATTCCATTAAGTAATAGACCCGTATATGCGGGATATTCTATCACTTCAGAAATTTTAAATTCTCTACAGCTTCCGGATTGTTACCGGCAGCTTCAAAATGTCTTTTAGCCTTTTCGAAGTCCCCTTTGCGGGTTGCAATAACCCCACGTGCATTTTCGGCTTCGGGAGTGTCACCGGCTTTCAGCAGCAAGTTTTCAGCCCGTTCATAGTCACCGGAACCGATGGCGGCGATAGCCGCATTGAGATTTGCCGTCTTATCCTCCGGATAATATTTACGTGCTGTCTCGATAGCTTCGTTAAACTCCTTGCTCCCTTCAGGATAAAGACGCGCCACACGCATCATCTGATTCAGTGACATCTTTTCGGGCGTCTTTTTGATAACCTCCGCCAATTTTTCATCGCTAAGAGGTTTGAGACGAGTTGAAATGGCAAATTCCGTAGCACGTAACTGAGGGAACCATTTCGGAAGAATCAGAGTGCGGTAGAGTTGGGCAAACCGTTTATCGGTCTTGAGGGTTTTCTCCTTGGCATCATAGTCTGACGGCCCATAAGTGGGAGCATCAATAAGTTCAAGGAGGTCTTTACGTTGCTGCTCAGTGATTTCGTCAGACGAAAGGACCAGATCGCGGAATTCCTTCCAGTTTTCCGGCACAGCGTCATATTGACTCCGCTCATGAGGAAGCTTGTATTTCTCGGCAAGGTATTCTGCAAGAGCGCGAGAACGACCTGTCGAGAGGTCCTGGTTGTGGAGATATGGAGACTCCGGAGATGCATAACCGGTAATCTTTATGGAAGCGATCTCTACATTCGGGTCGGAGAGAGCATAGCTCACAGTGTCGTCAATCATTTTCAGCTGACTGCGGTTGTCTATTCTCTGACCGTTTTTACAAACATAAGGGGTGTCATGAAGGACCGTGCGGTCCACTTCAAACTGTACTCTTGCGCGTCCTTCATGAACCGACACCGGGAGTTCAGTCACCGCCGGAGTGATATAAGCCACCTTCATTTTGTCGAAGGGGTTTAGATTGAAGGGGATAGGGTCGCCTAATGAAGAGGAGTATTCTTTGCCACAACCGCAAGAGTCGATAAGCAGACGGATTCCGGAAGAGGGATTCATCATCCATTTTTGAAACGGAACTGTGGCTGAATATTCAATAGTTTGAGGTTTACCGTTAACACGCCGCACCTCCTGATAGATATCATAGTTATTGACATTCCCCTTGCGATTAATTGAGCCGCGTAGAAAAGCATAGTGCATGTTTCTGCCGTTGATCAGGAGGGCAGGTAAAACTTCTTTTACACTATCATTACCGCTTTCGATAACAGGGGAGATATAGAGTTGTTTGTTAGCACCGAGCTTCAATGAGTCGAGCACAAACTTATAACTCACCCGGAGCTGTCCGTTTTCCAGCGTGCGCTCGGGTCCCACTGTCTTGAGGGTGGGGGAGCTGAAACCGGCAACAATTGCGGATGCAAGAATGATATTTGAAGAAAGAATCAGCAGGGTGCGCTTCATGTGGGTTTCTTTGTAAGTTTTTAATAATTCTTTGGGGAGAAAATTCTTTAGAAGAGATATAGTATCGAGAGACCGAGTTTGGTGATACCGACATAGTTTGTTTGTCCGGTGTCGGTTTTCCTACCGCAATCGCCACATGTATAACGGTCGTACCATACATGGCCGTACCCGGCTCCTATTTCCGCTTCAAGGTTCCAATGTCCGGAGAGAATCCACTGATATCCGTAGGTGGCTCCGGCACCTATAAATCCACCCTGGAAACGGTCGTCACGGGCATCACGAGTGATATTTGCTCCGCTGAAGAATGCCCCGGGGATGGGGAGACTGACATTCTGCACATTCATCTGCCCACCAAAGGCGTGAACTCCGAGGAAATGACCGTTGTAGGGGGAACAGAACCACCAGCGGTATTCCGGCATCAACACCCAGTGTTTCGCTTTTCGGTTGCCGTGGCTTTCGGAAGTGAAGGTCCAGGGGTTGATTCCATACACCAGATTCACAGTTGATTGTCGGTTTACCCTATACTCCGCTCCGATGTTGGGAGTAGTAGTGGCATCATACAGAAGGTTTGTCTTGACAGCTAACTGTGCATGGGTGGTAAGGGTTATAAATATTGCGATAAGACACGTGAAAATTTGTCTCATATATAGAGGTTAATTATTCGTTATTTGTAATTCGATTCAGATTTAAAAGAATGATACTCTGCAGTCAGAAAAAACGTAAATTCTTATGAGTCTATGCAAAACATTCTAATTCTAAGGAATTGCAAAATTACAACAAATATCCCGAAAGATGAAAATGTATTTGTTAAGGAATGTTAATTGGGTTGTTAAATGAAATTTTAATTATTTAGATATTCCTAATCCGACAGGGATTTGGTTAAAATTTGTAACTAAAAATAAGGAATAATGATTTAGTTTTTGTTTTGAGAAAACGACTCTTTCGCACTAATATTTTATCTGGACTTTACTTTTAAGAAAATTTTAGATTTTCGACTGACGCACCATGGCGGTCATGACGCCTACGTCCCATTTATCAGTTATGTCTCACCCCTTTAAACCGCTTTAGGAGCAGGCTGTTGGTGACAACGCTCACGCTACTGAATGCCATAGCCGCACCGGCAATCATCGGATTGAGAAGGAATCCCGTGAAGGGATATAATATCCCGGCGGCAATGGGCACCCCGATTATGTTATAGATGAAGGCCCAGAAGAGATTGCGGTGAATGGTTCTGACTGTAGCTCCGGAGAGTCGTATAGCAACAGGAATCTTGCGCAGGTCGGAAGAGATGATTGTCATTTGAGCCACTTCCATGGCAATGTCACTGCCGGTGCCCATAGCGATACTGAGGTTGGCATTGGCAAGAGCGGCACTATCGTTTATGCCATCACCTACCATGGCGACTTTCTTACCCTCTTTCCGGAGGGTTAAAATATATTCTGACTTTTCTTCCGGGAGCACACCGGCCGTTACATGACGAATCCCAACATTCCGAGCTACCGCTTCAGCGGTTGCCCTGTTATCGCCGGTGAGCATATAAACTTCTATTCCCATCCTTTCCAAATCGCTTACAGCCGTTGCAGACCCTTCACGCAGCCGGTCGGAGATACCTGCCAACGCGATTACACCGTCGGTGTCGGCAAACCAGATAATGGAATTTGCATCTTCAGAAAGTTCCTTCTCCATCTTGAGCTGTTCGGGTGCGGGATTTACTCCATTGGCATGAAGGAGACGCAGGTTTCCGGCAAAGAATCTTTTACCGTCATGACATGCTGAGATACCCATTCCCGGGAGGTTTTGGAAGTCGGTGAGTTCCAGAACGGGTTTATCGGCTAAATATTCTGCAAGAGCTGTGCCGATGGGATGTTCCGAGTGTTGTTCCATTGCCCTGAGAACTCCCAGAAGGTGGGGATTGTCAACAAACGTAATGAAGTGTTGGACAGAGGGCCTGCCGATGGTTAATGTTCCGGTTTTGTCAAGAACGATGGCGTTGATATGAGGAGCGGTTTCGAGAGCTTCGGCATCCTTGATAAGGATACCCATTTCAGCACCTTTCCCCATACCCACCATAATGGCAGTAGGAGTGGCGAGTCCGAGAGCACAGGGGCAGGCAATGACAAGAGTAGTGATTGCGGCGAGGAGACCGTGGGAGAAACCGTCATCCGGGTCAAACACTATCCAGTCAATAAAAGCGATAATGGAAATAGATATTATGACGGGGACAAAAATCGAGGCAATCTTGTCAACAAGTTTTTGAACCGGGGGTTTGCTCCCCTGCGCATCCTGAACCAGACGGATAATTTGTGACAGGAGGGTCTCTTCCCCTATACCGGTGGCAGTGTAACGGAAGGAGCCGTTGGTATTGATAGTTCCGGCAAATACTTTTGAACCTGATTCCTTATGCACGGGAGTCGGTTCGCCGCTGAGCATTGATTCATCCACGTATGATTCCCCTTCGGTTACAAGTCCGTCAACAGCAATCCGCTCTCCCGGGCGCACCATAAGCGTGTCATTCACAGCTACTTCTTCAATCGGAATAATGGATATTTCTCCAGATGATGCGACACGGTTTACAGTTTCGGGGCGAAGACCCATGAGACGCCGGATTGCAGAAGAGGTATTGGATTTAGCCTTATTCTCCATGAGTTTACCCAGAAGTATAAAAGCAATGATTACAGCTGATGCTTCGAAGTAGACGTGAGGTGTAATCCCTTTGGAAAGCCAATAAGAGGGGAAGAACATGTTGGCAACGCTGAAGAGCCACGCAATACCGGTGCTCAGCGCTACCAGTGTATCCATATTGGCATTGCGATGACGCAACTGATTCCAGGCACCTCTGAAGAAACGGGCGCCGAGCCAAAAAACTACGGGGGTGGAGAAGATGAGCATCATCCAATCGGCGTAGGGCGCATGCATGAAGAACATCCCGAAAATAAAGACCGGGAGGGACAGGATTATTGCAAGGATTGTATGAAGTTTAAGTTTTTTATAACCGGCCTGTTGTTTTTGCTCAATTTCAGTCGCGTCTGCCCGGAGAATGAGTTCGTAACCTGCATCGCGTACAGCCTGCTCCAACATTTGTGGAGTAATAATTTTTGAGTTAAATTCCACATTCGCTGTGGCAGCCGCAAAATTTACGGTAGCCCGGGTGACGCCGGTGCAAGAATTGAGTGCTTTCTCTACATTGGAAGCACATACCGCACAGCTCATACCTTCAACCGGGAAGGTCATTTTTATTTCCTTAGCCATAATACAAAGTTACTCCAAATAAAGGTAATTTTTACTATTTTTGTGAAAAATTATACTCCGTCAGAATAGATTACGAGTATTAAAATTAAATAGGCAAGAGAGATAAGATGATGAGAGAGATGCGTAAATCCGGACGCAAGAAGAGCGCTGAATGGGCACTGGAGGTCTTTGACAAAGCTCCTTTTATT
This sequence comes from uncultured Sangeribacter sp., assembly GCA_964509225.1. Classification (GTDB taxonomy): domain Bacteria; phylum Bacteroidota; class Bacteroidia; order Bacteroidales; family Muribaculaceae; genus Lepagella. The sequence goes on along the minus strand of CAZDWB010000011.1, from coordinate 12,307 downwards.
ACTCTGGGGATGGTTAGACCGGACGGCACTCCCTACGCACTTCCTCTGAATATAGTGAGGAAAGATGAACATACATTCTATTTTCATTGTGCCGACGAGGGGGAGAAGATAGATTGTATTAAGAATAATCCGGTTGTAAGTCTGTCGGCAGTCAGCCGTTGCACTCCAAAATTTGAGGAAGAAAGGGGTAATTTTACAGAATATTACCATTCAGCTGTTGCTTTGGGGAAAGCCGGGTTTGTAGAGGATGATAATGAGAAAATTATGGCATTGAGACTTCTGTGTGAGAGATTCCTTCCCAAATATATGGAGCATTTTGAGACAGCAGTCGCTCGGAGTCTGAACCGGACCACAGTGGTGAGAATCACGCTTTCAGAGCCACCTGTTGGGAAAGCCAAGCCTTGAAAAGTAAACGGTTGAAGTGAAGATTGGTATAAATAACAGTATTTAAGGGAGATATGATTTAAGGGAGATATGAATGTGGGTCATAATAGGTCATAGGTCACCTGCGGTGTAGTTATAGGAATCAGATCTCCGTCACAAAGTACTGTATGCTTCCTTCAAGTTTTTTCAGTGTCTTGCATCTGAACAATTATTGCAAACCATAAAAAACTGTGCCAAAATTTTCATTTTGACACAGCTGCATGTAAAGTGTTATAAGTAAGAAATAATTTTTCAAATCAGGGTTTTACCTTAACAAGAACAATCTTGGAATCGGATACTGCTTTTACACTGTGGGGAACGTCCGCGCCCATAAGGAGGAATTCTCCACTCCTGAGTGTGTGGGGAATGTCGAGCATTCTGAATTCAATCTCACCTTCAAGAAGATATACCATTAATTCAGCCGGCGCTGTGTGAGTTGTGAGTTCTTGTCCCCCTTTCAGCCCCACGAGGGTCACTCCTCCATTGGAGGTGCCAAAAATATTTTTAAACTGTACTTTCTCGTCTGATGGTTCTATCTGCCGAGCGAGATTCAGAACTTCACCGAATTTATAATCTGTCTGTAACATTTTTTTAACTTTATAAACCTTTAATTAATTGATTAATATATAAATAATTCTAATTTGGAAACATATATCCAATTAGAAATGTTCAGAAAAAAATTATTAAAAAAATTATAGGTTTATTAAATTGACATCAGTATTTTCAGACTTTTTCCGGACAGGTATTATTTAAAGTTCAGGGAAAACATTCCTTAAGTTTCAATGGTTTTATATTTAAGAAGATTAAATTATTTTCAAGATATTTATGAAAATTGTAGTATTGGATGGTTACGGGATGAACCCCGGAGACCTGTCATGGAGTGAACTGAAAAAATTGGGTGATTTGACGGTGTATGACCGCACATCCCCATCTGAAGTTGCAGGGCGTTCAGCAGGTGCAGAAATTCTGCTTACGAATAAGACAGTTCTTGACCGAGAGACCATTGAAAGTCTGCCGTGTCTCAAGTATATCGGGGTTCTTGCCACCGGATACAATGTAGTTGATATAGAGGCTGCCAGGGAGAAGGGGATTGCAGTTACCAATATCCCCTCCTACAGCACTGATTCAGTAGCACAGATGGTCTTTTCCCTGCTCCTTGCCATAACAAATAATGTGGAACATTATACGAATGATAATCGAGCCGGTAGATGGAGCCGGAATGCAGATTTCTGTTACTGGGACTCACCCCTGACAGAACTTGCGGGGAAGAGATTCGGTATAGTGGGTTTCGGACATATCGGGAGTAAGGTAGCCAAGATAGCGCTTGCATTCGGCATGAAAGTAATTGCGTTGACATCAAAAACGGCTGATACCCTTCCGCAGGGAGTTGAAAAAGCGGAAAATCTGAATCGGCTGCTGGAGGTTAGCGATGTGTTGTCGCTTCATTGCCCGCTTACGGACTCAACCAGGCATTTCATCAATGCTGAAACAATATCCCGGATGAAGCCATCTGCTATTTTGATTAATACGGGTCGTGGTCCGCTTGTAGATGAAACAGCATTGGCGGAAGCATTGAACAAAGGTCGGTTGCGTGGAGCAGGTGTTGATGTTTTGTCTTGTGAACCTCCGACAATAGACAATCCTCTGCTTTATGCAAGGAATTGTTACACTACCCCTCATTTAGGATGGGCCACCTTAGAGGCTCGTGAACGACTGATGGATATAGCGGTTGCCAATGTAGCTAATTTTATTGAAGGGACTCCAACCAATGTGGTCAATTAAGTCATATATGAATTATAAGTAAGAATGAAATAAATATATTATAAAATGTCAAAATCGATTTTAAGAAGCGTGTTGTCAGCGCTTTCAATTATTTTAGGAACAATGTTTATGAATGCAAAAACATCTTATATTTTTCTCGCTCCCGGAGTAGAGGAAGTAGAGGCAACGGCAACGGTCGATGCGCTCCGTAGAGCTGATATCCCCGTAACAATAGTGGCAGTAAGTGACAATCTTCAGGTAAAAGGTGCGACAGGACAGACCCTGGTGGCAGACTCCCTGATTTCAGATGTGAATACTGAGGATGCCGACTGGCTCATTGTTCCCGGAGGAGATCCGGGAGCACAGAATCTCTATGCCAACGAAGCAGTGAAGGAGAAAATACGTTCACACTATCAGAAGAACGGAAGGATAGCATCGATTTGTGCCGGACCGGCAGTAGTCTTTGCACCTCTGGGGGTGCTCAAGGGGAAGAAAGCTACCTGTTATCCCGGTCTGGGAGAAGCGATAAACAACAATGGCGGGGAGTATGTAAAGCAGACAGTTGTTGTTGAACCAAACCTTATCACTTCGGAAGGTCCGGGCACTACGTTACCTTTTGCAATAGAGATAATCAGGGCAACAAAGGGTGATTCGGTTGCAGAATCAGTTGCCTCCGGCATGCTGGTTAATTAAGAGTCCGTTTAAGGCTGAATAATCCGGAACTTCCTCCTTAAATATATTCTGAAATGGATTTACGGTAGGTTTTTGGGGTTACCCCCTCAACGCGCCGGAAATATTTTGTAAAAGTGGGGGTGTCCGGGAAATTTAAGGATGACGCTATATCCTTAATGCTTTTCCCGGGATCTTTAAGCATTGCCTTTGCTTCTCCGGTCACAACCGTTTCAATCCATTCCAGCGGAGTCTTGCCTGATACTCGTTTAACGAGTGTGGAGAAATATTTTGTACTCACCCCCGAATTGCCGGCATAGAAATTCACATTTCTTTGCTCCCGGAAATTGGAGTAAAGAGAGAGCATGAACCGTTGGAACACCTCGTCACGGTAAGTATGCCCCGTCAATTTCAAGGGTATTTGTGCGAAAAATGCTTGCAAAACATACCCAATTATCATGATGCACTGATAGTAAAGAATATCATGTTGTATGCGGTCGGATATATGTTCAGCATTTATCCGACCGCATTTTTCATATTCCTTGATATAGTCTTCAATTAATGAAATTATACGTCTGAATTGACCGATTTCCATATTTGCGACCGGATGTTGCTGTATGACTGAGATGTTTTCGAAATTTATCCAGTTGTTAATTAACCCCGGAACATCTTCAATCATAATATAACCGAAAATCACCTCACTTGATTTCTCAACACTTATCACCTCTATATTTACAAAAGGCATACAGGCAAATATGCAATTCTCGGTGACCTCATACACCTCATTAAGAATTCTTATCTTAAATTCACCTTCGGTACATATCGCAAACGCACAGCGTCCTGTCATGTCGAAAATTTTGTCGGAATCGTTAACGACATCGAGCCGGGTGGTGGTGATTGAAAGGGATGGCAGCATTGTTATAGAATTGGAATTTCAAGATTAAGAATACAAATTAAACATATTTTATCCCCGAAAACAAGTAATAATCATAGAAATCGAACTATCTGACAATTTTATCAATAATACAGACATTTACAAGGTGGAAGAAGTGAAGTAATTTTGCACCTTAAAAGTTTTGTAGTGATGAATTATAAATTAATCTTTCGGATACTCCCTCTCTCCTTATTAATAACAATGCTTCCGGGTTGTCATAAAGACACAAAAGAACAGAACAAGACCGGTGAAGCAATAAGAGTGAAAACCGTAACCGTGACCAACGGTGAAGTGGGGGAAAATAATTCTTATTCCGGAACGGTAGAGGAAGAAAGCGGCACGGTGTTGAGTTTCTCGGCAGCCGGCACAATCAAATCCCTTATGGTTTCCGAGGGTGACAATGTCAGGAAAGGACAATTATTGGGAGCACTGGATGATGGCTCCCTCCGCAGTGCATACGATATGGCCGTTGCCACCTTGAATCAAGCGAAGGACGCATATAAAAGGATGAAGATACTGCATGAAACCAATTCATTGCCGGACATAAAATGGGTTGAGGTGCAGAGTAAGTTGAGTCAGGCTGAAAGTGCGGCAAATATAGCGAAAATAGCATTGGAAGACGCGAAGTTATATTCTCCCGTCTCAGGAGTGGTGTCAGAAAAGATGGCTTCGATAGGTCAGACGGTAGCGCCCGGAGTGCCTGTAGTGAAGATTGTAGATATAAATTCAGTAAAAGTAGGTATTTCCATTCCGGAGAATGAAATATCAGGATTTAAAATCGGTTCTGCCGCCTGTGTGACAACAAATGCGGTGGAAGGAGCGTCATATACCGGCATACTTGTCGAGAAAGGGGTAGTAGCCAATCCCTTGTCGCGTTCATATCTTGTAAAATATAATGTTAAGAATGCAGGCGGCAAGCTTCTTCCCGGAATGATATGTGACGTGAGGATACAGGACTCACAGGAGTCTAAAGGTTTTGTCCTGCCTACGGGAGCGGTATTGCTGGCAGCAGACAATACCCATTTTGTGTGGGTTGATTCCGCAGGGGTAGCACGTAAGCGTGTAGTGCAGCCTGGAATGATGATTCCGGAGGGTATAATGATAGATTCGGGCTTGATGACCGGTGATAAAGTAATAGTGGAAGGGACAGAAAAGGTGTCACAAAACACTAAGGTTAAATCCATAGATTAAAATGGCTCATGGATTCCAATACAAATCTTCAGGGAGGGTTACTGTCTAAGCTCCCGCCTGTAAAAAATTCCCCACTTGTGGCCTGGGGTGTGAAATATTCCAATGTTGTAGTGCTTATGGTGTGCGTTCTTGTCATTTTCGGAGTTTATTCACTCCAGACAATGAACAAGAATGAATTCCCGAACTTTACGATACGTGAGGGTGTGGTAGTGGCTGTTTATCCCGGAGCTACCTCGCTTGAGATGGAGCAGCAAGTGATGCGACCGTTGGAAAATTTTGTTTTCAGTTTCAAGGAGGTAAATAAAGTCAAGACCACATCAAACGCCACCAACGGGATGGTGATGATTTATGTCAAACTTGACGATAATATTACAGATACGGATTCATTCTGGAACACCTTAAGCCGTGAACTCGGCAGAGTGAAGAGCCAGCTACCTCCCGGAGTACTGGCAACTGAGGTGATATCTAATTTCGGCGACACTTCAGCTCTCCTTATCACTATGGAAAGCGAGGATAAAACCTACCGTGAACTGGGTACATATATGGATGCTCTGCAGGAAAAGCTACGTTCTGTGGAAAGTGTAGGGACCATGAATGTATATGGCAAACAGAATGAACAGATTTCCATAAACATAAATCCGGAAAGACTGTCACATTATGGTATCTCGGAGAAAACACTGGCAGCCACTATGTTTGCCAAGGGTTTCCAGACCACGGGTGGTGAAGTGAGGTCTGATTCCTATACCTCTCCCATCTATATCGACAATCCGTTGAATTCCGTTTCCGATATAGCCAATCAGATAATCTTATCAACACCCGGCGGAGAAACAGTGCGTCTCAAGGATATCGCTGAAGTGAAAAGGGAATATCCAGAACCGACATCATTTATCACCAATAACGGGAGAAAATGTATCCTGCTGTCGGTTGAGATGAAGTCAGGGAATAATATAGTGGAAATGGGAAGGCTGGTTGAGAAACAGCTTGAGGCATTTGAATCCGAAATTCCGGAAGATGTGACACTTTTTAAAATCACAAATCAGCCTGAGGTTGTCAACAGCAGTGTCATAGATTTTCTCCGCGAACTGCTTATCGCAGTGCTTGCGGTGATAGTAGTGATTATGCTTCTTCTCCCGATGCGTGTTGCCTTGATTGCCGCGGCCACGATTCCCATTACTATTTTTATCTCCCTTGGGCTTTTCTATGTGTTCGGCATAGAACTTAACACCGTGACCTTCGCGTGTCTCATAGTCTCTCTGGGTATGATAGTTGACAACTCAGTGGTGATTATAGATGATTATGTCGAACTTATTAGTGAAGGGATGGATAGAAAAGAGGCGACGATACGTTCGGCTTCTGAATTCCTGAAATCCATTTTCTCGGCCACTCTTGCCATTTCCATCACTTTCTTCCCGTTCCTAATCACTATGACGGGAATGTTCCGTGATTTCCTTACTGACTTCCCCTGGGCTATCACCCTTATCCTTATGGGCTCGCTGCTCATAGCGGAGTTACTGGTGCCCTTCCTCCAATACAAGTTCATAAAACCCGCTAAGGTCGCATCCTTGGACGATAAGAGCGGAAAGGATGGTAAAGCTAAGAAACATTTTTCATTATTGAGAATGCTCCAGAACTTTTACAATAAAATCCTGGCTATTTGCTTCAGATATCCGGGAGTAGTTCTGGTCAGCGCTGTAGTTTTTACGATAGGGGGAGGATGGCTCCTGATGGAACGCCCCATGCAGCTAATGCCTATTGCTGAGCGTAACCAGTTTGCAGTGGAGATTTATTTACCCACCGGTACGCCATTGGATAAAACAAATATCGTTGCGGACTCCCTTGCAAATATCTTGCGCAAGGATAAGAGAGTTGTTTCGGTAGCAAATTTTCACGGCTGCTCTTCACCCCGTTTTCAGACTACTTACGCACCCCAGGTCGGAGGACCCAACTTTGCTCAGTTTATTGTGAACACCGTAAGTAATGAAGCTACCATAGAGGTTTTGAATGAATACACTTCAAAATACCGGGATTATTTTCCGGAGGCTAAAGTGCGTTTCAAACAGCTTTCTTACTCAAATGCGGCATATCCCATAGAGGTGCGTGTAAAAGGGGATGATTACGCAGTATTACAGGATGTTTCAGATTCTGTGATTGCCATTATGCGCACCATACCTGAAATAAATCTTGTCACAGGGAGTTTAAACGCGCCCTTGATCGCCGCTCAGGTATCACCTGATTTCACCACCATGTCACGTCTTGGAGTCAGCGATATGATGCTTGAGGCCAATCTTGCCATGAGATATACAAATACCGGAATTCCGGTGGCAACATTATGGGATGGTACTTACGCGACACCTATTGTTTTCCGTACTCCTACCTCGAACCGTTCCGATGTGGCAGATCTGCGGAATGAACCGGTTCCGGTGATGGGTTTTTCGAGCGCTCCCTTGCGACAGATGGCTGATGTGAAACCATCCTGGAACTATGGTCAACTGTCCCACCGCAACGGTATCCCCTGTGTCACGATAACTTCTGAGGTGGAACGGGGAGCCTTTGCACTGAACGTTACTGACAAACTCCGGGACAAGTTATCCGAATTGAAGCTTCCCGAAGGTGAGACCATTGAGTATGGAGGAGATTACAGCCAGTCAGAAGAGATGTGGCCACCTATAATTTACGCCTTGGTGATGGCTGTGGTGATAATATTCTTCATTCTTCTGTCTCATTATAAGAATGTCGCGATTTCTGCTCTTATGCTGCTTTGCATCGTGTTTTGTGTGCCCGGGGCAGGACTCGGATTGGCAATACAAGGGGAGGTTTTATCACTTACCTGTACATTGGGTTTCATCTCCCTAATGGGTATCCTGATTAGAAATGTCATCATTATGATTGACTATGCAGAAGAGCTTCAGCGCTCGGAGGGGATGAATGTCAAGGAGGCAATTTATCATAGTGCCGAACGGCGTATGCGACCCATATTCCTCACCTCAGCAGCCGCTTCTATGGGTGTTCTCCCTATGGTTTTGACCGGCACACAATTATGGCGACCTATGGGAACCGTAATCTTCTGGGGAACAATAATCACTTTCTTCTTCATCGTCACTGTTATCCCTGTGCTTTATTGGAAAGTGATGGATAAAAAAACAAAAAAATAAACTGAAATGAAAATAAAATTCTGCACTGCAGTATTGATGTTCATACTCTGTGCCGGCTCAGTCAACGCACAGCAACTCACACTTGAGGAGTGTGTGAACCTTGCACTCGAAAACAATGCGAGGATGCAAACAGCGGATTATTCCGTGCAGGCTGCCCGTCAAACATCTCAAGAGGCTTTTACCAAATATTTCCCATCAGTGAGCGCAACCGGAATTGCTTTCACTGCAAACCACGGTATGCTTCAGCATGAGTTTAATTTACCCCTATCCATGCTGGCTCCCGGACTCCCGGATATAGACTATAATTTAAGTTTAGTGAAAAAGGGTTCTTTCGCCGGACTGAATCTTATTCAACCTATATTCATGGGTGGTCAGATTGTCAATGGCAATAAGCTGGCTCATGTAGGTGAAGAAGTGAGCCGTTTACAAAAACGCCAGACTGCTGATGAGGTGAGAAGTGAAGTGGAGAAGTATTATTGGCAACTCGTATCATTACATTCAAAACATAAGACACTCGAAAGCGTAATTACAATGCTCGACACTCTGACTTTCCAGGTTAAAAGCTTTGTGAATGCCGGCGTAACCAATGTCAATGACCTGCTTGAGGTGAAATTAAAAAGAAATGAGATGCTGGTGGCTAAAAGTGAGCTTGACAATGGAATAACAGTCTTAAGGATGTTACTCTCGCAGTATATAGGAAAGGGTACGACAGGCTCGGTGGATGTGAAGTCAGCGATTCAAATTGGAGAACTGCCGGATTTCCCCCACGATATCTACCGTTCACCGGAGGAGTGTCTGGATCAGACTGTAGGGTATGCACTCCTTTCTCAAAATGTGGCTGCTAAAAAGCTCGAACAAAAACTTGCTTTAGGGAGCAATCTTCCCATGGTGGCTGCCGGAGCCGGCTATAACTATGAGCATCTTTTAGACCAGGGACATACGTTTGCAAATATTTACGTTACCCTCAACATCCCTCTGACCGATTGGTGGGGAGGTTCACACACCATGAAGAAAAAGAAATTGGAAACGCAGATTGCCAAGACTCAGTTGGAAGACAATTCAGAACTTCTTATCATAGCCATGACAAATGCATGGAATGATTTGACTACATCTTATTCACAGATGGAAATTGCAAAGGAATCCATTTCTCAGTCGGAGGAGAATCTCAGGCTAAACAAGAATCTATATGATGCCGGCACTACTACGGTTACTGATTTATTGAATGCCCAGACACTGTATATGCAGTCAATGGATAAATTTGTTGAAGCTTTCAGTCAGTTCCAGATAAAGAAACTAACTTATCTTCAGTCTACGGGGCGTTGAACTTTAATATAAAAAAAGGTCCTTAAAGATGTTTATGCACTTTAAGGACCTTTTTTTATGATTCGCAAATTTGGGATATTTATACTAATATGTTAACGTGAGTATCAGCTTCCTAATGGACCGAAGTTGCTCAGAGGGTTGCCGGGTTTTGCAGCTTCCATAAGTTTTTCTGAAAAACTGAATGAAGCGGCGTCAGTGTCAGTCACCACAGAGAGTAAAGCCGGTCCGTCTGCGCTGAGCCAACGCTTCATGGCACTCTCAAGATTAGCCGGGTCATCAACAGTTTCAGCCTGGAAACCGATGACTTGTGCCATTTTGCCGAAATCGGGATTGGTGAGATTTGTCTCGTTGGGTGAGAGTCCGGCCATTTCCATCTCCCATTTCACAAATGCAAGACTACGATTATCGGCAACAAGCAGCTTGACAGGTAGATGGTACTGAATGATAGTAAGCAATTCTCCCATCAGCATAGAAAATCCGCCGTCACCGCAAATAGCTATGACCTGTCTGTCAGGACAAGCAAATTTAGCTCCGATAGCCATAGGCATCGCGTTGGCCATAGATCCATGGCTGAACGAACCAATCATGCGCCGGTCGGTTTTGGGTGTAAGGTAATGTGAGGTCCAGACATTATTCATTCCCGTGTCTACGGTAAAGACTGCATTGTCTTCTGCCAGGTCATTGAGCAGACACAACATATATTCCGGACGAATTGCCCCTTTTGTTCCGTAGTTTTTAACGGGTTCCGCAAACTTATCTTTGATTTCAGCATAGTCGGCAAGTGTTTTCTGAAGAAATGTCGAGTCGGACTTTTCTTCAATTTTGGGTAGAAGAGCAGAGAGGAAGGCGGAAGCATCCGCGCGGATTCCGACATCAACTTTTGTTTTCCTGCCGAGACGTTCAGCTCTGACATCCACTTGAATTGTTTTCTTATCTGTCGGGAAAAAGCCGGGATAAGGGAAATTCATGCCGATAAGGATAAGTACGTCAGCCGAAGCTATTGCCTGCTCAGCCGACCACATTCCAAGATATCCCATGTGACCGACATAATTCTTACATTTGCCCATAAGCTCCAGCTGGCTTTTATATGTGGTTCCGACAGGAGCTTTAACTTTTTCTGACAATTGATTTACGAGTTCCGCGGCATTTTTGGCACCTGAGCCGGCAAAAATCGCAACGCTCTTCGCGGCATTAATCAGTTTTGCAGCTTCTTCAATCTCTTCTTCAGCAGGTTCCGGAATACGGTCTGTATATAAGGGAACTGTTGTGGCGTAAGAATCAGTGGCGGGCTGACCGATTACGTCAGCCGGCAACCCAACAATTCCTACACCCCCTCTTCCTATGGCTTCCTGCATGGCAGCCTGCAGCATGTGGGGTACTTGTGCTGAAGTGGTTGCCATTTCGTTATAAACATTACAGTTGGAGAATAAAAGTGTTGGATTGGTTTCCTGGAAATATTCAGTTCCAAACACTGCCGAGGAGCATGTCGAAGCAATTGCCAGAACCGGAGCATTGCTTCGTTGTGCGTCATAAAGACCATTGATTAAATGAACGTGTCCGGGTCCGCTGCTGCCGGCACATGCTGCAAGTTTACCGGTTAATTGAGCTTCCGCACTCGCTGCAAAGGCTCCCGACTCTTCATGGCGCATGTGCACAAATTTTACACGTCCGTCCCTGACAAGTGCATCGGTGAGATCATTAAGACTGTCACCTGTTATGGCATATAAATGTTTTACACCGGCATCCGCAATCATCCCGGCTACCTGATCCGCTACTTTCTTATGTTGTGTTTCCATAGTATTTTTTGTGTTTACAACATTCTAACAACGATTCATGCAATTTTGTTAAACAGTTGAGCCTTATTTATCAATGAGAAATATTTGTCAAAATGAGAATTCCCGGATTATCGGATTTAACTATGGATTAAATTAATAAGGATGATATCAACTTTATGATTTTCTTAATGGTTTTATAGGAAGAGTCAGTTTCTCTACCGGAAGAATTATACTTTGACCTTCTATACTTCAACCTCTTCGGGAAACCGAAAGTTTTAATGCCGGAATAGGGGAGACCCGATTCAGTCAGGTAGCGATTAAAGCTATTGTAATTTTGATTTAATTTAAAGGTTATGCTTAAAGATTTGGAGATAGGTAAACTAAATTGCCGATATTGTAAAAGAGAGAATTGTAATAGAATCGCTTATATACTCTACCCGATGAACATTCTCTCTGATTGGATAGAACCGGCGAGTAAAAAATATAATGTTTCGATAGTGGTGGTAACCGGAATGGATTGGCAGAATGTATTCAGTCCATGGGCAGCCAAGGGAGTACCTGAGGGAACTCCGGATTTTAAGGGAGAAGGACCGGATTTCCTAAAGCTCCTTCAAAAGGACGTTATTCCGGAAGTCGAAAACACTCTTGGGTTGGGTGATGACGTAGAACGAACATTAGTCGGCGTGTCAATGTCAGGACTTTTCACGTTGTGGCAATGGATGATATGTGATACTTTTCAAAATATAGCTTCTCTATCGGGTTCTTTCTGGTATGAAGGGTTTATGGATTGGATTAAGAGTCTCAATATACCGAGAAAAAACGGCATGGCATTCTTCCTCCTTGGAGATAAAGAATCGCAATCTAAAGTACGAGCTTTTGAAGCGGTAGGGGAAAATACAAAGGAAATCTGGTCCTTATTGGGAAATGCCGGAATCAGAGTGGAGTATGAGAGTGTTCCGGGGAATCATTACGCAGACCCCATCCCTCGCCTTGACAAGGCATTTACCGCGCTCTTCTGATTATGAAGTGGGATGGATATAATCCCGGCATCTATTCTTACTATTCATTAGAAGTGAATT
>CAZDWB010000010.1:14859-64243 GCA_964509225.1 uncultured Sangeribacter sp. | reverse complement strand
CCTAAATTCCCGGATATGAGCGGTAAGAAAGCTGAACGCGTACTCGTGGAAGCTGATATCACTGCCAACAAAAATATGGTGCCTTACGATTCACGCAGTCCTTTCCTCACCAGCGGTCTACGCTTCGGAACAGCAGCTATCACTACTCGTGGTGCTAAGGAGGATCTGATGGAAAAAATCGCTGACCTTATCGACCGTGTCCTTTCCAACGCCGACAACGAAGAGGTGATAAAGGAAGTGAGACAGGAAGTTAACGAAATGATGAATGAATATCCCATGTTCGCATGGTAAATCTTTAATATCGTCCGGATTCAGAATTGATGAATCCGGACGATAATTTATCTCTATAACTAAATGAAAATATCTGAAATCAAATTCCCTCCTATTCTTTTCATTACAGGCATCGGCACTGATGTCGGAAAATCTTATGCAACCGGCTGGCTCGCACACGAGATGATTAAAGCCGGTCACGACACTATCACTCAAAAGTTCATTCAAACGGGAAATATTGATTTCAGTGAGGATATTGAGGTGCACAGACGCATTATGGGTATCCCAATGCAAACGGTAGACCGTACACATCTTACAGCCCCTGTCATATTCTCATACCCTGCTTCCCCGGACCTTGCGTCCCGTATTGATAACAAAGTTCTCAATCTCGACATAATTGCCGAAGCTTCCGCAACACTTTCCAGACAATACAGCCATGTTTTAGTGGAAGGAGCAGGTGGTCTGATGGTTCCCTTGAAAGAGGATTATCTGACCATTGACTATATTAAAGAACATGATTTACCTGTAATTTTAGTAACTAATGGAAAATTAGGTTCTGTCTCGGATACCCTTCTTTCTTTATTTGCTCTTAAAAATTACGGAATTAAACTTTTTGCAACAATTTATAATCCTTATTTTGATAAGGATAAGATAATTGCTGAAGATTCCGAAAATTATATCATGAAATATATGGAAAAATATTTTCCTGAATCTCTTTTTTTGAGAATGACCTGAATATTTCCATCCCTACGTACTATCTGCCACACACCGCTTCCTGTTTATACTTTCTTCTCTTTCTCTTCTCTTACCTCTTAATGAACCAACTGAAATGAACGAAAAAGAAACGGAAATCTATCATGTATCAATCCCGAAAGATGAATTGACTCATCTTCCGGCTGCTACATATTCCGGGGAGATTATTCTCGTCAACACTCCCGAAGAGACGGACAAGGCCGTAAGAAAACTCAGAGAGGAAAAGAGTTTAGGATTTGATACGGAAACAAAACCGAATTTCAAACGGGGATGCAGAAATCAAGTAGCACTGCTTCAATTATCCGGTCACTCCCAATGTTATCTTTTCAGACTATGCAAAACCGGTCTTCCCGATTCATTAAAAGAACTTCTTGAAGATAAATCTATCAGGAAAATCGGGTTGTCGATTCATGACGATTTTCATAATCTGAAGGCTCTTTCCCCGAATATCAAACCTGATGGGTTTATTGACCTCCAACCTTTTGTTAAAAATTTTTTAATCTCCGACAACAGTCTCTCCAGAATTCATGCAGTGATTTTCGGGGAACGAATATCTAAAAATCAACAATTATCTAATTGGGAGGCTCCCGAACTCAAACCTCATCAGTGTCTTTACGCTGCATTGGATGCATTCGCATGCCTTAAAATTTATGAATATCTGAACACCAAAGGTTTTGATCCGAAAAAATCAAAATATTATAAAAAAATTGAATTCCAGAACCCTACTCCTCCAGTCCAGTCCCAAGAATGAAAAAATCAATCATTATTCCCTCTCTTCTTCTCGTTTACTTCGGTGTCATCGCATCAATATTTGCCAATGACTGGATTAAGAGCGGACACCTTATTCCTTTCATCATTATATGTGTTGCGGAGGCAGGAGTTATTATCGCAACTTTTTTTGCTATCAGAAGAAAAGAACGCATCGCCACCAAACGTGAAGACAGCAGTAAGAAAAATCATTCGGAATCATAAACAGATTTTTACAACAATGCTCCACGTGTGAAGTTCCCCCGTGTGGAGAAAAATACAAAAAGGGTGATAACCGTCACGGTTGCACCCTTTTTATAAGTTTCTACAGGTAAAAAATCTTAAGGTAAAAAAGATTGTTATAGGTTCACTGCAAAGGTACGTACATTCTCCGAACCTGCAAAATTTTTCTTAACAAATTGTCATAAACATGTTGCATAACATAAAATTTAACCCTCTTACTTAGGGTTGTTTCCCCATTTTTACCCTCTTTCTATTTCATTTAGTCAGATTTTATGTTAAAAAACATATTTCAGAATTAACATACCTCTCTGATAATTTTTAATCCTTATCCCATTGAAATTTCTTTATTTCTATCTCTCTACCCTCTTGCATCTCCCCGTAGGTGAAATGAGTTATCCAATCCCCTAAAATAATCATCTTCTTACCCTCCGGGAGTTCTTGAATCAACGGTAAATGAAAATGTCCGTAGATACATGCCTCAACCTCCGGGTGTGCCTTAAGATAACCTATCGTGAATTCCCTTATTTCCTCCACATATTTCTCAACATCAATTTTCTCCCGGTTTCTGTTTCCATTTCCGCGACTGCTGCGGCTCCAATTTTGAGCAAAGGGAATTGTCCAACGGGGATTAATCATAGAATAAAGACGTTGGCAAATTTTACTCCTGAAGAGAGTGCGCAAAATGGAAAATGTCAAGGGCACTTTCCCCAGACCATCACCATGGGATATCATCAGTTTCTTACCGAATACTTCACGAATTATCGGTCCATCCTCAACTTGTATTCCGAGTTCCGATTGAAAATAATCGAAAAGCCAGATATCATGATTTCCTAAAAGCCAGATGATTTCTGTACCATTATCACTCATTTCAGCGAGACGTCCGAAAAATCTTACAAATCCTTTTGGCACTACATACCGGTATTCATACCAATAATCTAAAATATCGCCCACGAGAAAAAGAGTTTTGGCCTTATCCTTTATCGAATCCAGAAAATCAACAACTCTTCTCTCCGATTTATGAGAATCGGGGAAATAAGGAGCTCCAAGGTGCAAATCGCTGAGGAAATAAACGGTATTTTTCTCCACTTTCTCCCTATGTTCAGAGGAAACCAAGTTCCAGTTTTGCCTCTTCCGACATCATTTCCTGATTCCAGGCAGGTTCAAACACCAACCTCAGGTCTACTTTTTCCGGACCCTCGACGCTGACAAGCTTCTGACGCACATCCTCCATAATAAAGTCGGCCGCCGGGCAACCCGGAGCTGTCAGAGTCATATCAACATGAAGAGTCTTGTCTGATTCGTCATAGTCAATTTTATAAATGAGCCCAAGATCATAAACATTTACCGGAATCTCCGGATCATATACCGTCTTGAGCATCTCAATTGCTTTTTGAACAATATCGTATGAATTATCCTCTCCTGTTTTTTTATTCTCTTCCATAATATAAATCACCACATTTTGGGATTGATTTGCAAATTTAGCCAAAATCAATAACCTATAACAAGGATAAGGACTATTTTTCAAAAAATTTAGTTAAATTTGCAATTGATAAAAGATGTTCTGACGCAAATATAGTCAGAATATCACCGTATAAAGAAACTTAACCATAACGACTATGAAAAGTCTGAAACGTATTATCATCGTTGCTATCGCACTTGTGGCAACTGTGGCATCAGCCAATGCTCAGTTCAAATTTGGTATTAAAGCCGGTATGAATGTCAATAAAGTCCATTTCAACAAGGAAATAATCAACGACTTTATGTCTAACAGCACCGGATGGACCGCAGGTGTTATGGCTGAATTTACTGTTCCGGTAATCGGTGTGGCTGTGGATGCATCCGTTATGTATGCAAGAATGAATAACGGTGCCGACAATTATGTGTTTGATATGGAGGATGCTACTGAAAAAAATCTTTTTTCACGCAACTTTCTTGAGATTCCTGTTAACCTGAAGTATAAATTAACTCTTCCGGTAGTTTCAAAATTTTTGAAACCCTACATTTTTACCGGTCCGAATTTTGCGTTCCGTCTTGACAAAAATGTCATTGAGGACATGAAGACTAAAAAATGTGAAATTGCATGGAATGTAGGTCTCGGTTTGGAATTAATGAACCATCTGCAGGTTGGAGCAAGCTATGGTTTCGGTATAAACAATATTCTTGATGCTTCAAATGTTTTAGGCATTTCCCATATAAATAACGAAAAAATCAAAGCACGCAATAACTACTGGACTATTACTGCCGCTTATCTATTCTGATGAAAAAGATAATTTTATTACTTCTACTCAGCCTTTCTCTTTTGAGTGCAAAGGCTGAGTTCAGATGGGGTCCTGTTATTGGAACGGATGTCTCAAGCTTCTATTGGAAACAGAAACTTGTGGATACCCACGCGCGTTTCGGTTTCAATGCGGGTATGATGGGAGAAATCATGATTCCGGGTATCGGGTTCGGGGTAGACATGGCACTGCGATATAACCAGCATTGCGCTTCGGTTAATTTCGGTGAAAGAGAGGTATGGAAAGCTGATGGTTTCGGTAAGGAGAATGTAACAGTTCACGCTATTCAGGTTCCTTTGAATCTCCGTTTCAAATGGACGCGCATGGAGGGACTGGAACAGTATATTGCCCCGTTCGCATACGCCGGTCCTATGATATCTTTCACTCTTAACACTTCTACAAAAAAAGTTCTTGAACACCCTGAAGCTTGTTTTGGAATACAGGTTGGCGCCGGAGCTGAACTGTTTACACATCTTCAATTGTCGGGAGGATATTATTGGGGTTTGAGTTACGAAATCCGGACTATTAAACTCGATAATTTCAGCGCACGTCCCCAAGGTTGGAATATTAACTTAAGCTATCTTTTCTGATGACTTATGCAGAAGTGATTCTTCCCCTTCCTCTCTTCAGCACTTTTTCTTACAGTGTCCCGGAAGATATGAAGAGCGAGATAAAAGTGGGAAGCCGCGTTCTTGTGCAGTTCGGGAAGAAGAAATTCTACACAGCTATAGTTGCAAGTCTATCGGAAAAGCCACCGGGGGAATTTACTGTCAAGCCTATTATGTCACTGCTTGACATTGAAAGTATACTCCGCTATCCTCAGCTTAAATTCTGGCAATGGGTGGCGGACTATTATCTTTCCCCAATCGGAGATGTGTATAAGGCTGCCATTCCTTCGGGTCTTAAGCCTGAAAGTGAAACATGGATTTCTATTAATGAAGATTTTGAATCTGACGAAGATTTAAGGCTTACCGACACCCAGACACTTGTAATCGCTACAATCAAGGAGGATAAAAAGAAACGCATAAAACTTTCTGATTTACAAGAAAAATCCGGTATTCACAATATTACTTCTGTAGTTAACAGGTTGCTTCATCTGGGCATTATTGAAATTGCTGAAACGGTCCAGGAACGATACAAGCCTAAGACGAAGCGAATGTTAAGACTCATCGGGGACAGAAAGGATGCTACCCTTATTCATAAATATTTTGAGTCTGTTGGGAGAGCCAAAATGCAGGAAAAAGCTTTGATGCAATATCTTACTCTCTCAAAATGGTTATCACCTAATGAAAAACTCAATCCTGTCAGCAGAGAGCAACTTTCGGCGTCTCCCGAAATCTCAGCCTCTGCTGTGAAAGCGTTGATTGATAAGGGAATTTTGGAAGAATATAAAACAGTTGTAAACCGTTTTAACATCCCTGTAAGTGAAACCACTCCCCTTTCAGCTCTTGCGCCCTTCCAAACTCTTGCTTTAGAAGAAATTAAAAAGAAATTGATTTCATTTCCGGTGTCTCTTCTTCACGGTGTGACCGGAAGTGGTAAAACTGAAATATATTCTCATTTAATTGCTAAAGTCCTGGATGGAGGTGACCAGGTGCTTTTTCTGGTTCCTGAAATATCCCTGACTACTCAACTTACAGACAGGTTACGAAAATTTTTCGGGAAAAGATTAGTGGTTTACCACTCAAAATTTTCAGATTCTGAACGGGTTGAAATTTATAAGAAACTTCTTACATCTCATGAACCCCTTTTGATTCTGGGAGCAAGATCTACAGTTTTTCTCCCCTTTTATAGACTTGGATTAGTAATAATTGATGAAGAACATGAAGCCAGTTACAAGCAGTATGATCCGGCTCCTCGCTATAATGCGCGTGACGCCGCGATGATGCTGGCCCGTCTGCATCATGCCCCGGTCCTCCTTGGGTCAGCAACTCCGTCAGTTGAAACTTATTACAAAGCCTTATCCGGTAAATATGGATTAATCTCCATAACCGAGCGCTATCAAGGGGCACACCTTCCTGAAGTGGAGATAGTTGATATGAAGGATCAAAGGAAGAGGAAATTAAATCGTGGCATCCTTTCACGTCCGTTACTTGAAGCTACCTCAAAAGCCATGACTGAGAAGAGACAGGCTATCATGTTCCTTAACCGACGTGGGTTTGCTCCGGTCGTTGTATGCAAAGCCTGCGGTTGGACACCGAAGTGTCCAAACTGTGACGTCTCTATGGTTTACCACAAACATTCCGACTCCTTGAGATGTCATTATTGCGGAAACTCTATGCATCGTCCTACATTATGTCCGGCCTGTGGCGAAAACGCTATTGATGTGTTTGGATATGGCACTGAGCGAATCGCTGACGAATTGACTGCGGCTTTTCCTGACAGCAAGATTGAACGAATGGATCTTGACACAACCAGAAATAAGAATTCTTATCAGGAACTTATAGAGAATTTCTCACAACACAATACAGATATCCTGGTAGGAACACAGATGGTGGCCAAAGGTCTTGACTTCGCTAAAGTTGATATTGTAGGGGTTCTTAACGCAGATACAATTTTGAACTTCCCGGATTTCAGAAGCAACGAACGTGCTTTTAACATGATTGAACAGGTGGCTGGACGCGCCGGACGTCGTCAAAAAATGGGCAAGGTCTTTATTCAAACTACTTCACCTTCTAATCCCCTGCTAAGTTATGTTGCCAAGCATGACTATAAGAGCTATTATGATGCCGAGATTGAGGATAGAAAAAAATATAACTATCCCCCTTTTACAAGGATTGTCAACGTTTATCTTAAAAATAAAGACTCGGCTACCGTTGATGCTGCTGCAGTGAAATTAACTATGGCTTTAAGAAATGTATTTGGTGACAGGGTGCTCGGACCTGAAAAACCGTTTGTAAGCAGAGTGGCTACCTATTATCTTCAATCGATAATGCTCAAAATAGAGACTGAGGCTTCCATGACAAAAGTTAAATATATACTGAGAACAATTTATGAAAGTCTTGCACGTGACTCTGTGATGAAATCTACTATTATTTATTACGATGTTGACCCTGTTTAAAAAGAATGAAAAATATCGATTCTGTTACTGAAAATGATAGATATTCGGTCCATGATGATTTCGACAGAATTCATCTATGGCATCCCTATACATCTACTCATAACCCTCTCCCGACATATAAAGTTGATCATGCCCATGGTGCGGAAATTATTCTTGCTGACGGAACACATCTCATTGACGGTATGTCATCCTGGTGGTGTGTGATTCATGGCTATTCACATCCGGTATTGATAGAAGCAGCTAAAACTCAGATAGAGAAAATGTCACATGTGATGTTCGGCGGTCTTACCCACGAACCGGCAATTGCATTGGGTAAACTGCTTCTCTCTATTCTTCCCCCCTCAATGAATCATATATTTTATGCTGATTCCGGCTCCGTCGCTACTGAGGTGGCCATGAAAATGGCAATACAAGCTCAGAATAACCCTAAACGGACAAACTTCGTCACAATACGCAACGGATACCATGGCGACACCTGGAATGCAATGTCTGTTTGTGACCCGGTGACAGGTATGCATGGAGCTTTCGGACCTGCTCTCCCTATAAGATTCTTTGCGGAAGCTCCTTCTACTCCTTTCGGTGGTGAATGGAATCCCGATGATTTCCATTCCATGCGTGAAATCATTGAGAAAAATTCTGATAATATTGCAGCAGTTATACTGGAGCCTATTGTGCAGGGTGCCGGTGGAATGAGATTTTATCACCCTCAATATCTACGTGAATTACGCCAAATATGTGATGAATATGGCATAATTCTTATTTTTGATGAAATAGCAACGGGGTTTGGAAGAACCGGTAAATTATTCGCATGGGAACATTCAGGCGTGGAGCCTGATATAATGCTCTTGGGAAAATCCATTACAGGTGGGTTCATGACTTTTGCAGCTATCGCGACTACGGCTGAAATTGCCGACAGAATCTCTTCCGGAGAAGCCGGCGTGGTAATGCATGGTCCTACCTTCATGGGTAACCCTTTAGCCTGTGCTGTGGCTATTGCATCTACTGAACTTTTAATAAATTCTCCCTGGCAAGAGAAAATCATGCACATTGAATCTATCATGAAGAAACGCCTCGCTCCTGCCAAAGACTTCGATAATGTAAGGGAAGTAAGAGTACTGGGAGGGATTGGCGTGATAGAACTTAAGGAGAATGTAAATCTGGAATCATTTCAAAAGAGCTGTGTTGAGAAGGGGGTATGGATCAGACCGTTCGGAAAAAATGCATATATTATGCCTCCCTTCATGGCGATTTCTGATGAACAGCTCTTTAAGCTTTGTGATGCTTTGGTTGAAATTGTAAAAGAGGGATAAAATTACATACTGTAAAATGCCACAAAAATTTCTCGATACAATCAGAAGGGAAGGGAGATTCCGCCGGATTCCTTCGGGCAGGGAAGCTGATAGAATCGATTTATTAAGCAATGATTATATGGGGCTGGCTTCTCATTCTGAACTCTTTTCAAAAGAGTTTTCAGAATTGCTTGCTGAAGGCAACTCATCTTTCTCTTTCAGTTCCTCTGCTTCCAGATTACTGAGCAGGGAACAATTCTGGCACTTGAAGTTGGAGAATCTTCTCGCAAAAGAGTATGATAAACCGGCTCTCATTTTTAATTCAGGTTATCACGCTAATGTCGGAGCGCTTAGTGCCCTCTCCAACCTGAATTCTACTCTTTTCCTCTCTGACAAACTGATTCATGCCTCGGCTATTGACGGTTTGCGTCTTGGGAAAAGTGAAGTAAAAAGGTTTAATCATAATGATATAAATAAAGTTCGTCAATTGCTCGAAAAATTTTCTGACATTTACGAACGCATTATTGTGGTGACAGAGGGAATCTTCAGTATGGATGGAGACACTGCACCCTTGAAGGAATTGGTGAATCTTAAAAAGCAGTTTCCTAATCTTATGATTTATCTGGATGAGGCTCATAGCTTCGGTGTTTTAGGTAAACGTGGTTTAGGATTAGCTGAAGAATCAGGAGTGATAGAGGATGTGGATTTCATAATCGGAACATTTGGTAAAGCTGCCGCTTCAACAGGAGCTTTTATTACCTGCAATGAAATATGGAAAGATTTTTTTATTAATTCATCAAGAAGTTTCATTTTCTCTACAGCGCTCCCACCTATAAATTGTGCATGGACCATATTAATGGTTCAAAAACTGCTCATAATGGGGAATGAACGTCAAATTTTGCAGAAAAAGAGCGAATATTTCCGCTCATCTCTTGATCGATTATTAAATTCATCCAATCCCTCTCGTTCTCAAATTATACCTTATCATGTCGGTGATGCGAATAAAGCTGTAAAATTGGCGGAAGATTTACGAAAGGAAGGGTTTGATGTCCTTCCTATTCGTCGCCCTACTGTTCCTCCGGGGAGTGAGAGATTACGTTTCTCTCTTTCTGCTCTGACTCCAACGGACAGCCTTGATGAACTTATTAATATTTTATCATATTTGAGAGAGTAGAGAAAGTTATTGTTGAGAAAATTTGCTATTTTTGTAATGATTTCTCGAATCACTACCGGGAATTTAATCGGAAAATAATTTCTTTAGGATTATAATGATTAGCAGAATTTTAAATTCTTCGGAAAATAATAGCAAATTACTCCTGATTTTTACCGGTTGGAGCAGTAACGGCGATCTTTACCGGAATCTTGGCTTTGAAATCCCTTCAGATTGGGATATCATTGTCTTGAGTAACTTTGATGCTGATTCAGTCCCATTCATTATACCCGGAAGATATTCGACAGTTTATCTGCTTGCCTGGTCGTTTGGGGTAGCCGCTGCTGAAAGGCTGATAAGTCCGGAACGCATCACAATGGCTTTTGCCGTGAACGGCTCTCCTTTTCCGGTGAGCGACACTCTTGGTATTCCCAAACACATTTTCAATGGCACATTCGCAAATCTTGATTTAAGAAATCTAAAAAAATTCCATCGGCGCATGGTGGAAAGTTCGGATGATTATAAAGCGTTGGAATTACTTCTTCCGGATAAGCCCAATATTGATTTTCTGAAAAATGAATTGCTCTATTTCGGGTCGTTCCGTCATTATTCTCCTTCTCTTCCCTGGAAAAGGGTTTTTATCGCGCAGTCTGATAGAATAATTCCTCCTGAGAACCAAAGGAATGCCTGGCAAAGTATTGAAAATTCTCCGGAAATAATTAATATAAATGGCGGTCATTTCCCGGATTTCATAAAATTGTTAAAATCCTTAATACCTGATAATAACAGTGTTGCAACTCATTTCTCTGCCAGTCTCAATTCATATAATGAATCTGCAACTGCCCAAAACAAAATAACATCTCATTTAACAGAAAAATTAAAAGACTTAATTGAACAGGGGAGAGTAAGGACATCTGAAGTAAAAATTCTTGAAATCGGATCAGGGTCAGGTCTTTTTACAAAAAAATGGAGTGGACTTTTTAAAAACCCTGATGTTACTTATATTGATTTATATCCTTTACCTGAATACAAGGTTGCCCTACGAGAGAGATATATCGTGGCAGACGCAGAAGAATGGATAAAGAAAACCAATGAAAAATTTGACCTTATTCTTTCGGCATCTACCATGCAATGGTTTGCTGATCCTGTAGGATTTATCTCAGAAGCATTCGACCGATTAAAACCGGGGGGAACTCTAATCCTTTCTACATTTCTCCCGGGGAATTTAGGAGAATTGGATTCTCTCAGACCCTCACCGGTAATCTATCATCCTGAGTCATCATTCCTCAAAATTATTAAGGTATTGACTGATGATTATTTAATAGAAAAGGATAAGATTGAATTGAAATTTGAAAACTCACGGCAGGCACTTCTTCATCTTAAAAAGACCGGGGTAGGATATTCAGCGGTAAAATTAAAAAGATCGGAAGTTGAAGCTGCTATTCGCATGCCGGATGGTACCGCTCGTCTTACCTTCACTCCGCTCTACATTTTTATCACCCGGAATTAAAAGTATAAATTAAAGAATAATACTTTTCCAAATAAATTGAAAATAAAATATAGACGGTGAAAATTGATTAGACATCTGTTGGATTGCTATCGGAAAACGTACCCGATATCGTCGTCAGTATTCTCCCTTAATTTTCAATCTTAGCGTCTTGCTAATTTCCAATTTTATCAAATCTTTAAAAATCTATCAAATTAAAAAAGGCTGCGCCAAAATTTTACTTTGACACAGCCTCTTATCTTTAATTAGACTTATACAATCTTTATTAGATTTCCTTCCGGAGTCTTATCTCTTCCGGAGTTAATTCCGGGTCTACTCCCCAGTTCTGCGCTGCAAGACGTTTGTAATTATTGTAACGCCATTTTGCATTTGCTTCCGCAGCTTCAAAGAGTTCATCTGCCTCTTTGGGATACATCTTCTGTACTGAGGCAAAGCGCACCTCACCCTTAAGGAAGTCCTTGAATTTATCCCAGTCAGGCTCTTTACTGTCAAGAGAGAATGGATTGTTACCTTTAGCTTCCTCTTCAGGATTATAACGCCACAGATGCCAATAGCCACACTCTACTGCTTTCTTCTCCTCTTCCTGGCTATGACCCATACCGAGTTTCAATCCATGATTAATACAGGGAGAATAAGCAATAATCAATGACGGACCATCGTAGGCTTCCGCCTCACGGATAGCTTTCAGTGTCTGCGCATTATCTGCTCCCATTGCTACCTGAGCAACATATACATACCCGTAAGTCGTGGCTATAAGCCCTAAATCTTTCTTACGGATTCTCTTACCTGCCGCTGCAAATTTGGCGATGGCTCCAATCGGTGTGGACTTTGAAGACTGACCACCGGTGTTGGAGTATACCTCCGTGTCGAGTACCAGAATGTTAACATTCTTCCCGGATGCAATCACATGGTCAAGACCTCCGAAACCGATATCGTAGCTGGCTCCGTCACCGCCGATAATCCATTGACTTCTCTTAGTAAGATAACCTTTCAGTGAAACCACATCCTTGCACAACTGTGAATCATTTTCCTTTGCAAGAGCTACCAGCTTCTGACCCGCATCACGACTTTCTACATCGTCCTCACGCTTTTCAATCCAATTCCGGGCTGCTTCCTTCAATTCTGTGCTGAAATCACCGGATATGATAGTATTGGCTATATCCAATAAACGCTGACGCATTTTCTCATACCCTATGCGCATACCAAGACCAAATTCACAGAAATCTTCAAATAATGAGTTTGCCCATGCAGGTCCTTGACCTTTCTCATTCTTACAATATGGCGTAGAAGGTACAGAACCTGAATAGATGGATGAACATCCTGTGGCGTTTGCAACAACTTCGCGGTCACCGAATAATTGTGTGATAAGTTTTATGTATGGGGTTTCTCCACAACCTGAACAAGCTCCTGAGAACTCAAACAATGGTTGGGCAAACTGACTGTTCTTTACATTTAACTTAGTGTCAACGAGATGTCCCTTATTACTTACATGAGCAACACAATAATCCCAGTTCTTCTGGTTGTCAGTCTGTGTCTCTTCATGCTTCATCGTCAAGGCTTTTTCACCCTTCTTTCCGGGGCAGACATCAGCACAGTTTCCACATCCGAGACAGTCGAGAACATCTACTTGCTGTACAAAGCGCATTCCTACAAACTGTTTACCTATAGCGGGGATTGAGTGTTCTTCTTTAAACGGCGCTGCCGCATATTCGGCTTCATCGAGGATAAACGGTCTTATGGCAGCGTGAGGACAAACGAATGAACACTTATTACACTGAATGCAGTTTTCAGGATTCCATTCCGGCACAAAGGCTGCCACTCCTCGTTTTTCGTATGCTGCTGTGCCCTGTTGCCATGTACCGTCAGGATTCTCCCTGAAGGTACTTACCGGAAGAAGATCGCCATCCTGTGCATTGATGGGACGAACTACTTTTTCTATAAATTCTGGAGCTGCAGATTCCTTAACGGGTTCAACTTTCAATTCCTTCCAGGCAGGATCTATTTCAAGTTTATGATATTCATTGCCACGATCTACAGCAGCAAAGTTCATGTTTACTACATTCTCTCCTTTCTTGCTGTAAGACTTAACGATAAATTTCTTCATCTCCTCAACAGCCAAGTCTACCGGAATCACCTCGGTGATACGGAAAAAGGCACTCTGCAATATCGTATTGGTTCGATTACCAAGACCAATTTCCTGGGCTATCTTGGAAGCATTGATATAGTAGAGCGTGATATCGTTCTCAGCAAGATATTTCTTAACCTTCGCAGGGAGATTCTTGGCAAGTTCCTCACCTTCCCAGATAGTATTGAGAAGGAAAGTTCCACCGGGGAGAAGACCACGTGTCACATCATACATATGGAGATATGCCTGAACATGACAAGCTACAAAATTTGGGGTATTCACCAGATAGGTTGAACGAATGGGTTCATCTCCGAAACGCAGATGAGAACAGGTGAAACCTCCTGATT
Source organism: uncultured Sangeribacter sp. (assembly GCA_964509225.1). Taxonomy (GTDB): domain Bacteria; phylum Bacteroidota; class Bacteroidia; order Bacteroidales; family Muribaculaceae; genus Lepagella. The sequence goes on along the minus strand of CAZDWB010000010.1, from coordinate 50,475 downwards.
TCTTGGAATCGTAAGAGAAATAAGCCTGACAATATTTATGAGTGTTTTCTCCAATAATCTTAACTGAGTTCTTATTGGCTCCAACAGTTCCATCGGCACCGAGACCATAGAACTTGGCGGCAAAAATACTTTTTCCGCTAAGATTCATTTCGGGGAGCACAGGTAGAGATTTGAAGGTAACATCATCTACGATACCTATAGTGAAATCATTCTTGGGCTCCGGAAGAGCGAGATTCTCATAGACTGACAGAATCTGTGCAGGTGTCGTGTCCTTGGAACTCAAACCGTACCGACCACCAACAATTACCGGAGAATCTTCCTTACCATAATAGCAATCTCTAACATCAAGGTAAAGGGGTTCTCCATTAGCACCGGGTTCTTTTGTACGGTCGAGCACTGCAATCCTTTTAGCTGTCTTTGGAACTGCCGCAAGGAAATGACGAGCTGAGAAGGGACGATACAGGTGAACAGAAACTAATCCGACTTTTTCACCTTTCTCGCGAAGATAATCTACTGTTTCCTTTATTGCCTCTGTAACAGAACCCATCGCTATGATAACACGTTCTGCTTCTGAATCTCCATAATAGTCAAACAAGCCATATTTGCGACCTGTAATCTTATTTATTTCGTTGATATATTCCTCAACAATTTCCGGAATTGAATTATATGCAGAGTTACTTGCCTCACGGTGCTGGAAGAAAACATCAGGATTTTCTGCCATACCTTTAGCTACCGGAGCATCCGGATTCAATGCGCGCTGACGGAAACGGGCAAGCGCCTCGCGATCCAACAGTGGCTCCAGGTCTTCCTGATGCATCATTTCAATCTTCTGAATTTCATGAGAAGTCCTGAAACCGTCGAAGAAATTTATAAACGGCATTGAACTCTTAATGGAGGCGAGATGGGCTACTCCGGCTAAATCCATTACTTCTTGAACAGAGCCTTCGCACAACATTGCAAATCCTGTTGGACGTGCCGACATTACATCCTGATGATCGCCGAAAATTGAAAGCGCATGGGTTGCTATGGTACGTGCCGATACATGGAATACGCATGGAAGATGTTCCCCGGCAATCTTAAACATATTCGGAATCATGAGCAACAAACCCTGGGATGCCGTGTAAGTAGTGGTGAGAGACCCTGCCTGTAATGAACCATGCAGCGCTCCGGCTGCTCCGGCTTCGCTTTGCATCTCCTGTACCAATACTGTCTCTCCAAAGATATTCTTTCTTCCTGCAGCACTCCAGTCATCAACATATTCTGCCATTGTTGATGAGGGTGTAATAGGATAAATCGCTGCTACTTCACTGAACATGTAGCTTACGTGAGCTGCCGCCTGATTGCCATCGCACGTCAGGAACTCCTTTGCTTTACTCATAAAATTCTGTGTTTTTGTTTTTTACCTTTTTGTGTTTGTTTTAGAGGATAGTCTCCTTAACCTCACACAATGCCCTTTCTTATTTTATGGACATTACTCTTTTTTACCTTGGCAAATCATTACCTTACCTATATTCATCAGTAACAATTACCTAATGCAAAATTAATAATTTTTTTCTGTTCTCCAACGCTTTGGATTTCATTTATTAAAAAAGGTTCTTTCCGAGGTTTAAAGACTCTATATTTATCAGGGATTATCCCCTCTTAATTTCTACCTTGCGGCGCGTACCTTTAATCTTGGATATTTTTGATTTCCTTACCACTTCCTCACCTCTGGATGTGGATACCGCTACAAGGCTGTAATGGTCGAATACATTAATTTTCCCTATCTCGGAACCAAGGAGACCGCAATCCTTAGTGAGGTATCCTAAAATATCTCCCTTTGAAAGCTTCTCTTTCTTTCCTGCGGATATGTATAAGGTGACATATCCTGAGCGAAGATTCCTTCCCGTCTCATCAGATAGAGTCATTTCTTCATCTGTAGTGACGAAATCTTTGAGTTTCTCTTCAGGTCCCATAAGCAGATAAATATCACCCGACTTATCTACACGTGCTGTTCGACCATTACGATGAGTATAGGTCTCAACTGTTAAAGGCTGGTGATAATGGATTATATTTTCCACTCCCTCTATATCAAGACCTCGCGCCGCAAGATCGGTTGCCACTAAAATCGGTCTGCTCCCATTATTGAACATCGCTATCGCAGATTCCCTGTCCATTTGTTCAAGGGCACCGTGATACAAGCCGCAATCTACCTTTTTTTTCCGTAAATAATCGTATACGCGTTCTGCACTTTCCCTATGGTTTACAAAAATTATACTTCTCTCAGGATGCTCTCCTTCCGTGATGTTATTCAGAAGAGTCATAAGTGCTTCCAGTTTATCAGCCTTATCAGAGTTGACACGCTTTATTTTCATTCTTTCCCTCACATCTTCACTGTTCCCGAGGAAATCTACTTCAATCGGATTATCCAGTCTCAGAAAATCGGGAAGTGAAGCTGCTCTTGTAGCTGAAGTAAGATAAAACCGGCTGACATTTTTCGTTTTTGAGAGAATCTTTGCCATATCCTCCTCAAAACCAAGCTCCAGTGATTTGTCAAATTCATCCAGCACGACTATCCTTACCGGAAGTACATCTATATTTCTGCGATTAATATGATCCAATAACCGCCCGGGAGTGGCTACAACGATGTCTGGTGTAATTTTCAGGGTATTTACTTCATCCTCTACATTATGTCCTCCATAGAGTGCCGATACCTTAAAACCGGGGGCAAGATTTCGCATAACCCCTGCTATCTGTATTACTAACTCTCGCGAAGGTGCAATTACAATACATTGCACTCGTCCGGTGGGTTCACGAAGTTGTTTGAGCAATGGTAAGGCAAATGCAACTGTCTTTCCTGAGCCTGTAGGCGATAATAAAATTATATCCCTTTTCTCTGAACTCAAATCCAACATTCTGCGTTGCATGGGATTAAGTTCAGTAATACCTAATTTATCTTCTATAAGGGGCAAAAATTCTTTTTCTCTCATATCTTTTTTAACAAACACAGGCAACCAAGAGTTTTTGGCTTACTTAATAATCTAAGATATTCTGGACCAATCCTCCTTACGGCTGAATAAACGCTGTAGTTCGGTCTTAATAATATTTTTACTTTCCGGAGAAAGAAGCTTGTTCCCGGTATTTTCGTTATCATTACTGTATAATTCCGGATGAGAGTCAAGTATTTTTACTGCGGCTTCTCTCGCCATTGATATTATCTGACCATCCCTTGCAAGATCTGCAACCCTTAGATTAAAAGCGAGCCCGCTCTGCTGCGTTCCCTCCATATCTCCCGGTCCCCTTAACTTCATATCTGCTTCTGAAATTACAAATCCATCGGTTGTCTCAGTCATGATGCTAAGGCGCTTCCTTGTATCGTTACCAATATTCCGTTTCGTAACAAGCACACAATAGCTTTTATCCGCTCCACGACCGACCCGACCTCTTAACTGATGAAGCTGTGACAGACCGAACCTTTCAGCATTCTCTATTATCATTACTGATGCATTCGGAACATTGACTCCAACTTCTATTACTGTCGTGGCAACCATTATCCGGGACTCCCCGGACACAAACTTTGCCATCTCCCTCTCTTTCTTTTCCGGTGATAACTGACCATGAACACAACTCACTTCAATATCGGGGAACAATCCGGCGATTCGCTCATATCCTTGTTCAACACTCTTAAGTTCCAGTTTCTCATTTTCATGGACGAGCGGATAGACAATATATATTTGTCGTCCCTCATCAAGCTCATGACGTATCAATCGGTTAATTTCCATCCGGTTGTCATCATAGCGGAGGTAAGTTGCAACCGGCTTTCTCCCCGGGGGTAATTCATCTATCACAGACACGTCAAGATCACCATAAACAGTCATGGCAAGTGTGCGGGGAATTGGTGTAGCTGTCATTACCAGAACATGTGGTGGAATCCGGTTCTTATGCCAAAGTCGTGCCCTCTGTGCCACGCCAAATCTATGTTGCTCATCAATAACTGCAAGTCCCAGATTCCTGAACTCTACATTATCTTCCAATAACGCATGAGTACCTACCAAAATATTAATATTACCATTCTCCAATCCCTCTTTAATAACCTTTCTCTCTTTTACTCTGGTGGAGCCGGTTAAAAGTCTCACTTCAATTCCTAAAGGTGCGCACCAGGTCTTAATAGTGTCAAAGTGTTGAGTCGCGAGGATTTCAGTCGGTGCCATCAGTGCTGTTTGGAATCCATTATCTAATGCCATCAACATGGTCATAAAGGCAACCATTGTTTTTCCACTCCCTACATCTCCTTGCAAAAGACGGTTCATCTGCCGCCCCGTAACCATATCACCCCTAATCTCCTTTAAAACTCTTTTCTGTGCCCCTGTTAGCTCAAAGGGGATTGCCTCTAAATAAAATCTGTTAAATCTTTCTCCTATCCGGGGAAAGAAATGACCTGCTATTCTTGAATTACGGAATTTTGCAAAACGCAATATATGAAGTTCAACATAAAACAACTCCTCAAATTTCATCCTGAACCTCGCGCGCATCAGTGAGTCAGTGTCTGTTGGGAAATGCATCTCTTTATATGCCTCTTTTATCCCCATCAGATTATAGGCATTAAGAATTTCCGAAGGAAGACTCTCCTGCATCCTGAGAAACGCAGGATTCTCCATCAGTGAACGTAATGCCGTTGGGAATAGTCGGGAAGAAAGTCCCTTCCGACGCATATTCTCCGTAAGGCTGTATACCCCTTGTAATCCTATAACCGGTTTATTCTCATCATAACGCTCTATCTCGGGATGAACCATCTGTGGTGTATGATTAAAGAATCCGGGTTTTCCGAAGATTACATACTCTATACCCACCTGATAAAGTTCCCTAAGTCTCCTGACTTGGGAAAACCATGTCACCTCCATCATCCTTTTCCCATCAGTAAAGGTACCTTTAAGTCTGGTTCTCGCGCCCTCTCCCTCCAAAACAAAGTTTACAAAATAACCCTTAACCTGTACGAATGGCATATCCTCTCGTAATTCGGAGATGGAATAATATTTACTCCGGTCTATGTGGCGAAACGGGAAATAGTCGAGTAGTTCCCGGAATGTAGTTATTCCAAGTTCTGAAGCAAGAATCTTAGAGCGTTTCTCACCTATACCTTTGAGGAACTTTACTTCTCTACTGTCTATTTCAGCCATCTGATAAATTACTTAAAATTCTTTTTTATCAACAATTCTGCTATTACACTATCCTCCGGATTCGTTATCTTAAAATTTATGGTTCCACCTGCAACCAATTGAATCTTCATTCCCCGCAGTTGTGCCAGACTTCCATCGTCAGTGAAACTTCCGGGTAAGGGTTCCTGATAAATTCTAACCAAATCCTCAAGCATAAAGATTTGGGGTGTCTGTACTTCTACAACCCTCGATCTGTCGAATGGCTCACTCTTAATATCTGAAAAATCACATTTATTCACTCCTGAGGATTCAAGCAACCGTAATGATGATGTAACACTTATAACAGGTATCACCGCTATACCTTCAGAGACATTTTGCCACCCTCTGCTTATTACCTCTGATGAAACTAACGGACGGGCTGCATCATGAACTGCAACCATACTTCCTGTAATATCTTTACTTTCTTCCACGTTATCCTCCCCGCCTTCCAACTCTAAAATTTTTTCTATTCCGGATTTGACTGAATCTGTCCGGGAGACTCCTCCATTACATAAATAATGAAAATATTGTTCCGATTCAGGTAGCTGTGTAAACAGTTCTTTCCAACGTCCATAGAATTCGGGATGCATAACCACGATCAGCACAGTTTCGGAATCTTCATCATAAAATCGCTTCATACTCCACCAAAGTACAGGACGCTCGTCAAGCATCACAAACTGCTTTGGAACAAGCCCTCCATGTCGCGAACCAATACCCCCCGCAAGTATAATGGCATATTTCCTCATACCCACTTTAAGTTAAAAGAGATTTTAATCTCTGAAAAGTTAACAATCAGAAAAGGTGAAAAAGGGGTGTGTCAATGGTTACCCCGACACACCCCTAACTATATTTGGTGAATATTACATATTCATACCACCATCCACCTGGATAACCTGTCCGCTAACATAGCTTGAAAGGTCAGAAGCAAGGAATGTTGCCACATCAGCAATATCCTCCGGTTTACCACCACGACGAAGAGGAATCTTCTTAACCCATTCTTCCCTTATATTGTCAGGGAGTGCAGCTGTCATAGCTGTTTCAATAAAGCCCGGAGCAATTGCATTAGCACGTATTCCGCGTGAACCCACTTCCTGAGCGATAGATTTAGCCAATGCTATCATGCCTGCCTTGGAAGATGCGTAGTTTGCCTGTCCTGCATTTCCATGAACGCCTACCACTGAAGCCATATTGATGATAGAACCACCACGCTGACGCATCATGATGGGAAGCACCGCATGAATAAAATTGAATGCAGATTTAAGGTTAACATTGATTACCTGATCCCATTGCTTCTCGGTCATACGCATCATAAGACCATCTTTGGTTATTCCTGCATTGTTTACAAGAATGTCAATACGTCCAAAATCTTCTTTTACTTGATTGACGACATCCTCTGTCTGCTGGAAATTAGATGCATCCGAAGCATAACCTTTACATTTAACTCCTAATGCTTCTATTTCCTCACATGTTTTCTTCGCATTGTCATCAATAACGAGATCGGTAAATGCAATATCTGCACCTTCTGAGGCAAATTTCAGAGCAATCGCTTTACCTATTCCACGTGCAGCTCCAGTTACAAGAGCTGTCTTTCCTTCAAGTAGTTTCATATAAATTGGTATTTACTATTAAAATTTCAAAATTACTGATCCACAGGAATAGCCACCTCCAAATACTATTAATGCAACTTCCTCCCCTTTACTGAATTCATTCTTATGTTGAGCCAGAACAAGTGGAGCCGATGCGGAACCTGTGTTTCCCAATTCCTGAATATTGTTCAGGAAACGTTCCATTGGCATATCAAGCTGATGTGCTACCTGGGCCACTATACGCATGTTTGCCTGATGACAAATGATGTTCTTTAAATCCTGTAATTTTTTACCGGTTTTATCCAATGAATGATTCAAAGCATAAATCATATAACGGCAAGCATGAATAAAAACGTCTCTCCCATCCGGCATTGTAATTCCGTCCTCTTTTGGACGCAGGCGTACACCATCCGGTCCTTTTCCGATATTCCCAAGTCCTTCTGTGAAAATATCTATTACCTCAATATCATTTTCCGATACCCGGTCCTTACTTAGAAAATATGCTACTGCGGCATCTCCCCAGAGATGTCCGCTTTTAGGGTCATTTTCATTAGAATAATAAGAGTTCTGCTCACTGCATATAAGAAGCGCTTTGTCGCATTTTCCCGATGCAAACATACCCTCTATCACCTCCAGACCATTTATAAAAGAACTGCAGGCTGCCGAAATATAGAAAGCTTTAGCTCCCGCTATTTCAAATCGACGCTGGGCTACATGTGCTGTGGTGCCTACTGTGTCTTTTGCTGAATAAGCTGCTGCAACTATTAAATTAATCTCTTTTATATCATAAGGAAGAGATTTTATACCATCTTCTATTGCAGTTAGAGCCATGCTGTCAACATCCTCACCTTCTCCAACCCGGGAACGAGTTTCAATCCCGGTACGTTGTACTATCCAATCTGAGGTCAGTCCGTTCAGATTAAAAAAATATTCGTTTGAGACACGTGCCTCGGGAATATAGAAGCCTATAGAATTGATAAACATACTCTGAAATTATTTATTAGAAAACCCTTGATTTCCTTTTTGTTCCTAATTAAAAGTGTAATTTAATCCTAATCGTACATTTTTACCGAATTCAAAATCAGTGTTGCAACCGTATCCTTCAACATATCTTTGTCTATACCCTCTTCGGCCAAATTATTTCGTATGAACGGCACATCAAGACCATGAATGGCATTATCTATTATTATAGCCCATTGATGAAGATGCGGCACCCTGAATACTCCTTTCTCCACACCTTCCCGGAGTATCTCCTCAAGCATAGCCACTTCCCGTTGGGTAATCATTTTACGTGCTCTGTCTACCTTCCGGACATCTCTGAAAAAACCGGCTCTTAAACTCCCGTTTCGGGAAACTACCTCTTTCATAGCCTCAAACCGGCATGCTACAAATTCATATAATTTTTCTTCCGGTGATATGGCCTTTGCAAGAATAACACCGAGTCTTTTCAATATCTGATCACTTTCACTCTCGATTACAGCATTGAAAATCTCACGTTTACTCTTAAAATAGGTATAGATGGTACGGCGTCCCTTATCGGATGCAGACGCTATATCATTCATAGTGGTATTCTCTACACCCTTACGGGCAAAGAGTTGGCGGGCTACCTCTATGAATTTGTCTCTCGTCTTTGATACCATCGGCAAATTGCACAATTTTAAGATTATTGAGCAAAGTTAGTGATTTTTAACGTTAATCCAAAATCTTGTTCGGTTTATATCAAATATTTTTCCTACCTTAACCCTGATTAAAGGGTATGTAAATCTTTCTTCTACCGTTTCAACTTTGACGTTTTCACTTTAAGATTCAAGGGGTGTAAAACTTTAAAAATTCTTCCAAAGGTGGGGCAGTAACAGATATCTCTTTTTTACTTACCGGATGAATAAATTCAATATGAGATGCTTGAAGGGATATGCCTCCACCCGGATTACTCCTTTTAGCCCCATACTTTAAATCTCCCTTTATCGGATGTCCAATTGAAGACAGTTGCAAACGGATCTGGTGCTTTCTTCCTGTGAGAAGATTTATCTCTAATAAAGAATATCGTTCACCTTTTGCCACTACTTTATATTTGAGAATCGACTTTTTTGACCCGGCAGCTCCGGAATCTGTAATGAATGATTTGTTAAGTCGTCCGTCTGTGGTAATATACGACTCTATAGTGTCTTGATCCTTTTCCGGTTTTCCTTCTACCAGTGCAAGATATGTTTTATGAATCTCCCCTTTTCGCAGCATTTCATTTAATCTGCTAAGCGCCTTTGAGGTTTTGGCAAAAACCACTAATCCTGCCACCGGTCTATCAATCCTATGGACAACTCCACAAAATACATTGCCGGGTTTATTATATTTCTCCTTAAGATAATCCTTAACTATTTCAGACAGCGGTCTATCTCCGGTTTTATCACCTTGCACAATTTCACCGGGTGCTTTATTGACAATAATTATATGATTATCTTCATAAAGAGATTCCATAAATAGAAGAATTAAAAATGAGTAATTAAAAAAAGCGAATCCGGGTTTCGGATCCGCTTTAATAGTGGCGGGGGTAGGACTCGAACCTACGACCTTTGGGTTATGAGCCCAACAAGCTACCACTGCTCCACCCCGCGATTTTTAACACTGCAAAATTACTGCTTTTTTATTTTTTCACCAAATATTCTCCTTAAATATTATATTAAAAAATGTTAACAGAGCTTTTAACAACTTCTAAAAGAAAATTTATCAGGCTGGAAATTAAAGATAAAGGATATATAGATAAGGAGGTCGCAGACCAAATCCGCGACCTCCCGATATTATAAATTATTTTTATAATTCTAATTAGTCTGCAACCTTGATTGTTACAGCGCGATCCAGCGGAGCACCCTTAACACCGAAGTCTGTAAGGTTGTTTGCATCGATACGAGTATCGAGCTGACTCGGGTTAACACCACAAGATACGAGGAATTTCTGAACACCATCTACACGCTTGTTACGGAGTGCAGTGTTGATTTGGTCGTTACCTGTGTAGTTATCAGCCCATCCGGTGAGGATATACTTCTGGTTGGGGTTATTCTGCATAACCTGAGCCACTGAACGAAGAATAGTCTTCTCACGAGATGAAAGTGTGTACTGGTTGATGGGATAATAAACAGTTGCAAGACCTTCGCAATTTACAACCTGAGATTTCTGCTGAACCTGAGGACGATTGTTAGCGGCGTCAAGTTCTGCCATAAGACTCTTAATCTTGTTGTCAGCCTGGTTAAGACGAGCTACAAGAGCATCACCTTCAGCATCTGTATATTTCCAAGTGGGGCAAACTGCAGTAACGGGGCAGTTCCAGTCTGTCTTACCAAGGTTTACAGTCAAACCTGCAAATGCCTGTACGCTGTGTTCAAGTCTTGAGAAGTCAAGAATCTCATACTGTACATCGATGAAGAGGTTTACTCTCTTTGACACTGCGAAGTTATTCTGGATACCTACGTTGGCAGACATGTTTGTAACCTTTGCATCCTTCCAATGAGAGTTGTCGATTGTACCGAGGTTTCTCCAACGCCAATAAGCGTTTGCACCTCCGTGAAGAACTGCATTGTAAACACGACCGGGACGATATCCACACCACCAGTTGGTAAGATTTACGAGGACATCGAATTCAGGACCAAGACCCATCCATTTTTCGGGATACCAAGTCTTGCTGTCGTTGATAGCACCCTGGCTAAAATTACGGAAATATCCGTTTGCATCAGTAGCACCTTTGGCAACTTCCCAAGTGGCACCAAAACGGAAACCAAATACAGGACTTACCCATTTACCTACGTAAAGACCGGCATTCCATCCGAAACGATTCTTGAGATCAGCATGGATATCACCATGACCGAGAAGAATATTGGAACCGCCCTGAGCTGTGATAAACCAATTATCAGCATTGCGGTTAAGTAGCAGACCCTGTGAGCAATCGGGCTCATAAGTCACTTCTTGCGCTGAAACTGTTGTAGTTCCTGCAAGTGCGAGAACTGCTAATCCGAGTAAAGCACATTTTTTCATAGAACAACAATTTTAATTATAGTTATTTTTTTATTTTAATGCTTATAGAGTGCAAAGTTAGCACTTTTTATTTTAATAAACATTCTTTTCTTAAAAATTGTTTAACGCATCCCAAGATATTTTCAACCGTATACCCAAATTTTTCATCCAATACCTTTGCCGGTGCCGACGCTCCAAACCTTTCAAGTCCGTAAACTTCATACTCCCCATGCATTAATGGCGTAAGATTCGATGGTAGACCTGCTGTCAATCCAAATTCCTTTATTCCTCTGGGAATTACGCTATTGCGATACTCTTCACTCTGATCAAGGAATAACCCGATGCATGGAACAGATACGACACGGCTTTTCACTCCCTCAGCTTTTAAGGCCTCTGCTACATGTATCAAAAGCGACACCTCACTGCCGTTGGCTATAAGTACAATTTCAGGATCAACTTCCTTTCCGTAAACTACGTAGCCACCTTTAGAGGCTTCTTTTGCCTCCTCTCTGCGATTTTCACCCGGCAGATCTTCCAAATCCTGACGTGAAAGAATCACAACACTTGGACGGTTTTTAGTATTCATCGCAATTTTATAACCTTCCAATGTCTCAGCTGAATCCGCCGGACGGAACACCATCACCGAGCGCTCTCCGTTAAAGTTACGTATCTGTTCCATCAGACGGATTTGAGCTTCTTGCTCAATCGGTTCATGTGTTGGACCATCTTCGCCTACTCTAAACGCATCATGTGAGAAAATAAATTTTGAAGGTATCTGCATCAATGCTGCCATTCTTATGGCAGGCTTCATATAATCGGAGAAAACAAAGAATGTGGCGCATGCTCCTATCATAGCTCCATGAAGAACTATACCATTTATAATACAGCTCATTGTCAATTCAGCCACCCCGGCCTGAAGGAAAGCACCGGAGAAATCTCCCTTTGTCAAAGCATGCGTTTTCTTAAGGAATCCATCGGTCTTGTCACTGTTGGCGAGATCGGCACTTGAAACTATCATATTCTTGACATGTTCGGCCAAAAATCCCAATACTGTTGCCGATGCTCCACGTGTAGCCATATTCGGTTTGAATTCCACTGAATTCCAATCCAATTCCGGAAGTTTATCAGAAATCCAATCCTCAAGTTCCCGGGCTTTTGCAGGATGCTCCTCTTTCCACTTCTTGTATATTTCCCGGCGTTCTTTCACAATTGACTCAAGTTCCCGCTTACGGTTATCATACAAGTTTTGAGTTTCTTCAAAAATCTTCCAGGGGTCTTTAGGATCTCCACCAAGATTAGTAATAGTAGCATCCATATCAGCGCCGGCCTTACTTAAAGGTTGTCCGTGAGTGGAGACAGCTCCTTCCAGACTTGTGCCGTCACTTTTAACGGCTCCGCGAGCCATTACAGTATGTCCGATTATAAGAGTCGGTTTCTCCTTTTCCCCGATCGCTTTAAAAAGAGCTTCGGCTATTGCCAAGGGGTCGGTTCCGTCAACTTCAATAACATTCCATCCCCAGGCACGATACTTGGTAGCGGTATCCTCGGAGGTAACTTCCTTAACGGTAGTGGAAAGCTGGACATCATTGGAATCATAGAACATAATGAGATTATGCAGACCCAATGTTCCTGCTATACGACCGGCACCTTGGGAAATCTCTTCCTGAATGCCACCATCGGAGATAAATGCGTATGTTTTATGAGCCACCACCTCACCGAAACGCTCAGCGAGGAAACGTTCCGCAATGGCACATCCTACCGCCATCACATGTCCTTGCCCAAGAGGCCCGCTGGAATTCTCGACACCTCTTTTAACATCCAGTTCCGGATGACCGGGCGTTACGCTGCCCCATTGACGGAACTCTTGAAGTTCCTCGATGGTATATTTTCCCGTTAATGCCAAAACGGAATAAAGCATCGGTGACATGTGTCCCGGATCAAGAAAAAACCTGTCTCTTGCAATCCATTCCGGATCTGAGGGATCATATATCATGAAACTTGAAAACAAAACATTCACAAAGTCCGCACCTCCCATTGCACCTCCCGGGTGACCGGATTTCGCTTTTTCGACCATCTCAGAAATAAGAATTCTAAGATTGTTTGCCGAACGGTTCATTAAATTTACATCCATGGTATAGATTATAAGCTGTGTGGGTGAGGATTCTCCTCACCCACTTTATTTAATATTATACTAATTCCTCTTCCAGAACATCCTCTTCATTTACGGGGATATCCTTATTTACATTCTTGCTTCCTACACAACCGTAGAACAACAGATACCCCAACATAGCTACGACAAGCCAATAAGATGTCATATAACCGAAACTTCTTGCTATTGATTCCTGAATCAGGGGCATCACACCACCGCCGACTACCATCATCATAAAGATTCCGGAGGCTTTTGCAGTATATTTACCCAGACCTTCAACAGCAAGGTTAAAAATTCCACCCCACATAACTGAAGTGCACAGACCGCAAAGAACCAGAAGCAAAGCCTTTGTCGGCACAAGTGCCATCGTGAAACCATCCTCTGCACTATAGGAAGGCATTGATACACGTAAATCATTGCTTAGGAAAATTGCCGTCACAACAAGGATTATCGCTACCGAAGATACACATATAAGCTGTATACGGCTGGAGACCACTCCGGATATCACACTGGAGCAAAGTCTGCCAACGAGCATCAGCAACCAATACATAGCTGCAATTCCACCGGCAACAGCCGTAGCGTTAATGTGAATTCCTGAAGCTGACGAGTCACTCAAATAGAAGATAAGGACTCCGGGGATACCTACTTCAGTTCCTACATAAAGGAAGATGCCGATTACTCCAAGCACTGTATGGCGAAAACTCCAGGGTGAGTGTGTGTCCTTGGCTTTTTTAACTTTTTTACCTTTTTGCAGATGGGGTTCGGGAATTTTTACCGCACCTATAATAATAATGGCTACAACAAAGACACCCATGGCAATCCATAGGAGAGGTGCCACATCACTGATAGAAGATTCGCGTGTAATCTGCCCGATCATCATTCCGACCAGAAGCGGGGTAAATGTACCGGCTAATGAGTTGAATGATCCTCCAGTCTGTACAAGCTGATTTCCTCTGTTACCACCTCCTCCAAGCATATTAAGCATCGGATTCACTACAGTATTCAGCATACATACGCAGAAACCTGACACAAAAGCTCCAAGGAGATAGATTACAAAATTCAAAGTCACTGTCTGTCCCTCAATGTTGAAACAATTCACCTCGGCACCTACAATCCCTGAAAGCCATTGGAGAAGGAGTCCGATGAAACCTACTGCCATGGCATAAAGTGCTGTTTTCTTATAACCTATCTTTGTCAACAGGTTCCCGGCCGGGATACCCATGAAGAGATAAGCAAGGAAGTTCATCATATTTCCTAACATTCCGCTCCACTCATATTGATTTTTCCAGATTGTGCCTAAAGGAGCGGCGAGATTTGTCACAAAAGATATCATGGCAAACAGGAAGAACATTGCTATGATAGCAACTATATTTCCACCTTTTGCCGAATTCTGATTCGCTACATTTTTATTGGTTGACATTTTCTATTAAATTATTTTTATCTTTTATGTTTAGAATGAAATATTTTCATAAGGGTCAGTATTGACGTGCTCCGAAAATCCCTGAACCTATCCTAATCACATTGGCTCCAGCCTCTATGGCAATAGGCCAATCTCCGGTCATACCCATAGAAATCAAGTCAAACCCCACCAAATCAGGTGAGATTGTCTCCTTGACCTCTCTATGCAAAGACGCTATCTTATCGAAATCTTCTCTGATCCGGCTTTGATCATCTGTGTTTGATGCCATCCCCATCAGTCCACAAATATGAGTTGATTTGAGATCAGCATACCCCTTTCTCTTGAAATAGCTTAACAACTCTTCAGGTGAAAATCCGAATTTTGTTTCCTCTTGAGCTACATGAACCTGTAGAAGAACACGTGTCACTATCCCGGCTTTTTCCGATTCATTATCTATAATTTCAAGTAGACGTTCGGTATCAACACTTTCAATAAGAGATATTTTCCCGATGATCTGCTTTACCTTATTAGTCTGTAGATGTCCTATGAAATGCCACTCTATATCTGAAGGGAGCTGAGGGATTTTGGCAAGCAATTCCTGAACTCTACTTTCTCCAAAAACTTTTTGACCGGCATTGTAAGCTGTCATAATCATTTCTGACGGGTGAAATTTCGATACAGCAACCAATCTCACCCCCTCCGGAATATCCCTCCTTAATCTTTCAAGATTATCAAAGATAAAATTGCTTGAGTCTCCCATTATTCTCCCTCTTTTTTAAAACCGAGCTCAGCCGGATACACATCCATCAGCATTGTTTCGGTTATTGATGCGATTTCATAATCAGCCGCCGACCCCTTCATACCTTCCATGAATTTTTCAAATGAGTCTGCAAAATCTGACGCTTGAACTAATATAAAACTTGCTGACTTTTTTTCAACACCGCTTTTCTCATCAAGTGTAATAAAATTTACTTTCACCATATAATATTTATCACCTGACTCATTGAAGAAGATTTCAGAAATCTTTGTCTTCTTTACTGCAGAAATGGTGAAATCTCCTGAGATGAAAGGTTTCATCTCTTCGATGATTCGAGCCTCTGCTTCTGTAAATGACAGGGCATCAACCAGGTATGGTTCATTGACCTTCTTTACGGAACCATTTTCCTGCATTTTATCATATCTCACCTTACATTCAAACCAAAGTGCCATAATCTATAGTGTCAAACTTCTATAATTTTCAGTATCTTAACCTTTATTTCAGGTTGGGAAATACTTAACCGCTACAAATTTAATGAAAATTTCTTCACCGACCAATCCAAAACCCGGAGAAGTAAAAAAAATTTAAATTTTCGAATAAAGTGTTGCAATTGTCGAAAATTTGTTAAATTTGCTTTTAGGATACCTTATTGGAAATTTTAAAAATGGGAAGAGTTAATTTTCAAATAAGAAAGATGGGAAATATATCCGATATTTTTTACAAAATATGGCGGTTTTATTATGATGGTTTCCGACAGATGACTATTGGAAAATCGCTCTGGGTCTTAATATTAGTGAAGCTCTTCCTTATTTTTATTGTAATGAAGCTTATCTTTTTTCCGGATATCCTGAAAAGAGATTATTCAGACGATACTCAAAGGGCAGATGCTGTGCGGGAACACCTGTCGCGCCCTTCAAATTAGGTATTTTATAACTCTCCAGGATTCAATAAAGAAACTAAAACACAATAAAAATCCGAAAAGATATGAACGATTTAATGAATGTAGTCGATTGGTCGAGATGGCAATTCGCTCTTACAGCCATCTACCATTGGCTTTTTGTGCCGTTGACACTTGGGCTTTCTGTGATAGTAGCAGTCATGGAAAGTATCTATGTACGAACCAAAGCGGAGAAATGGCTTGCTTGCACAAAATTCTGGATGACAATATTCGGTATCAATTTTGCTATCGGGGTTGCTACGGGGATAATCCTCGAATTTGAATTTGGAACAAATTGGAGCAATTATTCCTGGTTTGTAGGTGATATCTTTGGAGCTCCGCTGGCTATAGAGGGTCTTCTTGCATTCTTTATGGAAGCGACATTTGTCGCAGTCATGTTCTTCGGATGGGGAAAAGTGAGCGAACGTTTCCACCTTGCGGCGACCTGGCTAACGGCATTAGGTGCTACAATATCCTCACTCTGGATTCTTGTCGCTAATGCCTGGATGCAGTATCCTGTAGGGATGGAGTTCGACCCGGAACAGATGCGGAATGTAATGGATAATTTCTTCGCTCTTTTCTCCGGAATCGCAATCAACAAATTCTTCCATGCTGTCTTCAGCGGTTGGGCGCTTGCAGGAGTTTTTGTAATTGGGGTGAGTTGCTGGTTCCTGCTCAAACGCAGAAATGAGGAATTTGCTATCAGATCCATTAAAATTGCCTCCTGGATAGGGATAATCGGTATGGTTCTGACAATGTGGACCGGGGATGGTTCTGCTGTGGAAGTATCACGCCATCAACCAATGAAACTGGCAGCAATGGAAGGTCTTTATAATGGTTCTCACGGTCAGAGTATTGTTGGTTTCGGTCTTTTAAACCCTGACAAAAGCTGGGATAATGCAGAAGATGAATATCTTTTCTCTGTTGAGATTCCATACGGTCTGTCCATTCTCGCAAATCACGACATGAACTCCTTCGTGCCCGGCATCAACGATATTATCAATGGAGTGGATATGACGAATGAGGGTGATACGGTCAACACCGTAAGTTATTTCGAACGAATTGAGCGAGGAAAACAAGCACAGGCTGCTCTCGGGAGGTTTGACAAAGCCTATAAAGAAGGGAATGAAAGTGCAAAAGCAGCTGCCCTGGCCGACCTTAAAAAGGATTACGAATTCTTTGGCTATGGATATTTTGACAGTGTTGAGGAGGCTATTCCTCCTGTAGGAGTAACCTTCTATACTTTCCGCATAATGGTGATTCTTGGTTCATATTTCCTGCTTTATCTCCTTATTGCCCTATTCATGGTTTATCGCAAAAAAGAAGCACTGATCAAGGCTCGCTGGCTGCAATGGATTGCTCTTGTCTCCGTCCCGTTTATGTGGATTTGCTCGCAGGCAGGATGGGCAGTAGCAGAAGTGGGTCGTCAACCCTGGACCATACAGAATCTCTTGCCGACGAAAGCAGCAATCTCTAATATACCTGTTTCCTCGGTAATAACAACTTTCTGGCTCTTCGCCATCATCTTTACAGTGCTTTTGGCCGCTGAAATAAGTATCATGGTGCGTTTTATCAACCGCCAATCTAAAAATAATCTTGAAACCTCAGACAATCATTAATCATGACACTCGAATATCTTCAAAATTATTGGTGGCTTTTAATCTCAGTACTTGGAGCCATCCTCGTGTTTCTCCTTTTTGTACAAGGTGGACAAACAATGCTCCTCGGAGCGCGCGATGACCGGAAGAGAACACTGATTGTCAATTGTATGGGTCGGAAATGGGAATTAACCTTCACCACATTGGTAACATTTGGAGGTGCATTCTTCGCATCTTTCCCTCTATTCTATTCCACAAGTTTCGGAGGGGCATATTGGCTTTGGATTCTAATCCTTTTTGGCTTTATCTTCCAGGCAGTGAGTTATGAATTCCGTGCAAAACGAGGAAATCTTTATGGTACACGCACATACGATATTTTCCTCTTTTTAAACGGATGTATCGGCTGCATTCTCCTTGGCACTGCTGTTTCAATGTTTTTCTTTGGTGCTGAATTTAATGTAACACGTACCAACCTGCTCAATATAGGAGACCCGGTTATCTCTTCATGGGGTCCGGCTCATGGCTTAGAAGCAATATTCAATTGGAAGAATCTTATTCTCGGATTTGCAGTCCTTTTCCTGGCACGGACCCAAGCTATTCTCTATATGATGAATAATGTAGATTGTTCGGATGCCGAATTTAAGAACTTTAAGAATTCATGTCTGATTAATGCTTGTATTTTCTTGGTTTTCTTCCTTTGGTTTCTCGCAATGTTGCTTATAGCTACCGGCTACTCGGTTGTAGGTTACAACGGTAATATGGCAGAAGTGGTTGAAACCCCTTTCAAGTATCTCCATAATTATCTTGAACTCTGGTGGGCCGGAGCAGCACTTCTGGTAGGTGTATTGAGCGTTCTCTATGGAATTGGGAGATCCTGTTTTGCGAAACACTGGACAAAAGGTATCTGGTTCACCGGTACTGGGACATTCCTTGTTGTAGCATCTTTGTTCTGGGTGGCAGGATATAATAATACCCCTTATTACCCGTCGTTACTCAATCCTGACGCATCATTGACAATCAGAAACTCCTCCTCTTCGGAATTTACATTATCAGTAATGAGTTTTGTCTCAATAATCATTCCATTTGTCCTTGCCTACATTTCCTATGTATGGTATAAGATGAATGCAAAGAAAATTTCAGAGAAAGAACTTGAAAAAACTGAGCACAAGTATTGAACATGTCAACAACCGACAAAACCACACCGGCACAGGCGTCTCTCCCACAAGGAGAGACGCCTAAGTCTGCACCTGCCACCTCCCTATGGCAACTTTTTTTTTCTTTCTTCAAAATAGGATGCTTTACCTTTGGAGGTGGCTGGGCAATGATATCGATAATTGAAAGAGAAATCGTAGATAAATACCATTGGATTGAGAGGGATGACTTCCTTGATTTATTGGCAGTAGCTCAATCTCTGCCGGGAATTCTTGCTGTCAATATAGCAACAGCGGTAGGAGATAAGATAGCTTCAAGGAAAGGGAGTATTACGGCTGCTGCCGGTACGATTCTCCCCTCCTTCATGATAATACTTTTCATCGCCATATTCCTGACCCCGGACATGATTAAGAATAATAAAGTTATCTCGTCAATATTTATGGGGATTCGTCCTGCTGTTGTCGCTCTTATCATCGCTCCGGTTATCACGTCTGCAAAAGCTGCAAAAATTAATTATAAAACAGTCTGGATTCCGTTTATTGTGGCCTTCATGATATGGTTGGATTTGGGCTTTATATCTAACCCGATACTCTACATCATTCTGGGAGGAACGACAGGGTTTGCTATCTGGAAATTTACAGATTCAAAACTTCATAAGAACAGTGACCGACATTGAAAGAGAAGAAATTTAAGTCCTCTTACGTAATATCTTTAAAAAAGATAAAGAAATGAATATTTACTGGCAACTAATCTGGTCGTATATCAAAATCGGAATTTTTGGTTTTGGTGGAGGATATGCTATGCTCTCTTTAGTAGAGAAATCAGTAGTGGATCCCGGATGGATTTCAGAACAGATGTTTACTGACATTGTAGCAATATCCCAGATGACACCCGGACCTATCGGAATCAACTCAGCAACCTATATCGGTTTTGTTGCGCCTTCAACAGTCAATCCGGAACTTCATGGAATATGGTGGGGAATTTTAGGTTCTGTGTTATGCACACTCGCTGTTGTAATCCCCTCCTTCTTTCTCGTGCTATATGCATCGCATTATATTCGCCGGCATCATGAAAGTGGCGCAATCAAAGCGATTTTCTCCGGTCTCCGACCGGTAGTGGTGGGGCTCATCGCCTCGGCTGCAATAATGCTCATGAATTCCGCTAACTTTTCACCGGATCACACAACAAAACAACTCATCACAAGCATTATTATCTGTATAATAGCCTTTTGTCTGGTTTACTTTAAAATCACATTTAAAGGGAAAAAGATAAATATACACCCTATACTTGTCATTGTTATGGCAGGTTTAGCCGGATATATTATTTATGGATTATAAAAAATCATAATATGAACTCCACGGAAGTAAAATATCAAGAAGCAATCTCGTTTCTTTTCTCGCAGCTACCGATGTTTTCAAGGATTGGAGCCGCCGCATATAAACCGGGATTGGAAACTTCCATCTCGCTTGATAACTATTTTGATAATCCGCACAAAAAATTTAAAAGTATTCATGTGGGCGGGACAAATGGGAAAGGCAGTTGTTCCCATACCATAGCTGCAATGCTCCAGTCAGAAGGATACAAAGTGGGACTATATACCTCTCCACATCTGGTTGATTTCAGAGAACGTATCCGGATAAACGGAAAAAAGATTCCCCAGGAGGATGTAATCCAATTTGTTGAGAAATGGAAAGAATGTGACTATAAAGGGCACCCTTCATTTTTTGAACTTACCATGATTATGGCATTTGACTGGTTTGCAAAAAATGAGATTGATTATGCAGTTATTGAAGTCGGGATGGGTGGTCGTCTCGATTCAACTAATATAATCACACCTATAGCTTCTCTGATCACTAACATTTCTTTCGACCACACCCAATTCCTTGGCAATACGCTTGAAGCAATTGCAAAAGAGAAAAGCGGAATTATAAAAGCAGGGATTCCTGTTGTAATCGGGGAGACGGACAACAAAGAAGTAAAAAAGGTATTCGTCACGAAAGCAGAAGAAGTCGGAGCCCCGATTATTTTTGCCGAGACTCTTCATCCTCTTATTAGTGCTGATGAAATGGCAGACGGTGGATGGGAATGTAAGGGTAAATTTATATCAGAAAGAAATCCTGAAGAGATTGAAGAATTTACGGTATCCTTGGCAGGAGATTATCAGAAGAAAAATATCAACACCCTCCTTTGTGCGGTTAAGATGCTCAGGAATGTAGGTATTAAACTCTCTGAATCGTCTGTGAAGAATGGATTCCTGAATGTTATGCCCCTCACCGGACTGGCGGGGAGATGGATGACCATTTCAAGAAATCCTCTGACCATTTGCGACACCGGTCATAATGTCGCGGGTCTGACATCCAACATGGCGCAACTTCAGCGACTCATGTCACGTAGACCGTCCGGCTCCAGATTAAGGATGGTGATTGGTTTTGTTTCAGATAAGGATGTAAGTCATATAATCGAACTTCTTCCTCGCCAGGATGTGGAATATTATCTAACTCAAGCCTCTGTGCCGAGAGCGATGCCTGTAAATGAGCTTTACAGGCACTTTGCCGAGGCAGGGATAACCGCCAGAATCTATACCTCTCCTATACAAGCAGCTCAGAAGGCACTTAATGAAGCCCGGAAAGATGATATTATTTATATCGGTGGATCGACATTTGTGGTTGCCGATTATCTTCTGGCAGCAGGCAAATAACACCATAACACTTTATACGCAAGATTCTGAAAACAATTTAGATGCGGACATTTAATTGCGGGGACGAATAAACTGGTTTTATTCGTCCCCGCAGATTAATCTTCTAAAGAAGTAAGTAATCAATTTTCTTCACTATCTCTATTACTTCTTGCCTTACTCTTAGACCTACTGGAGTTCATATCTTTATCTTCCTTCAGATCTATCTCTCTTCCTGCTTCGTCAATAACTTTATACTGAAGATAAGCCAGAGATTCATCGGCAACTATCTTGACACCGCGACCATGACGCCTGCGCCACTTGCCATATAAAGAGAACATCCCTTTCTTAATGTATGCTTCCACAAAAGGATGAACATACATTATAAATTTCTTAACATTAAGGTGCTCCACAAGATAGTCAATCTTCTCCTCCAGAGTGTCCGTAAAAAGAAGTGACGGAGCAATTTCACCTTTGCCAAAACAAGACGGACAAGTTTCCTCGGTAGTAATATCAAGGTCCGGTCTTACACGCTGACGGGTAATCTGCATTAATCCGAATTTACTGAGCGGCAAAATATTGTGACGTGCTCTATCATTGGCCATCACTTCCCTCATGTGCTCAAGAAGCGTCTGACGATGTTCAGCCTTATTCATATCGATAAAATCTATCACGATAATTCCGCCCATATCCCTCAGGCGCAATTGGCGTGCGATTTCATCAGCGGCCTTAAGATTAACATCGAGAGCATTACTTTCCTGGTCAGCAGAAGCCTTCGATCTGTTACCGGAATTGACATCGATAACATGCAGAGCTTCGGTATGCTCGATAATAATATAAGCTCCACTCTTGAACGAGACTGTTTTACCGAAACTGCTCTTAATCTGGCGTGTAATATTGAAATGGTCGAAGATTGGTGTATCCTTACTGTAGATTTTCACAATGTCCTTGTTATCGGGAGAGATCATTGAGACATAGTTCTGAATCTGAGTGAATGTTTCAGCATCATTGGTATAGATCGCTTCAAAAGTAGGGCTGAATAGATCTCTGATAATACTGACAGCTCGGGAATCCTCTTCATAAATCAATGTCGGGGGTTGGCTATGTTGCATTTTTGCAATAGAATCCTCCCAACACTTCACAAGAGTTCTCAATTCAGAATTCAATTCGGCTACACGCTTATTTTCGGCAGAAGTACGGACAATCACACCAAACCCTTTAGGTTTAATACTTCCGATGAGTTGTCGGAGTCTGATCTTCTCTTCAGTGGATTTAATCTTTTGAGAGATTGAAATTTTGTCACCGAAAGGGATAAGCACCAGAAATCTTCCGGTAAAAGAGAGTTCGGTAGTAAGTCTCGGACCTTTGGAAGATATCGGCTCTTTAGCGATTTGAACCAAGAGTTTACGTCCGGGTTGCAACACATCGGCAATCAGTCCCGATTTCTGTATATCCGGCAACCGTTTGAATTTTGATATATTAGGCACCTTTTTAGGGTCGTTCAAAGCCTCTTCGATAAAAGCAGAATAGGTATTGAACTGAGGTCCTAAATCGAGATAATGAAGAAAAGCGTCTTTTTCGTAGCCCACATCCACGAAAGCGGCATTGAGACCGGGCATTATCTTCTTCACTTTAGCCAAATAAAGATCTCCCACAGCATAAGAAATGTTGCGGTTCTCTTTCTGAAGCGAGACAAGCCGGGAATCTTCAAGCAGGGCTATGGAGATTTCCTCCTGTTGAACGTCTACTACTAATTCGCTTTTCATAAAACATAATACTCATGACAACGCTTCATCAGCGCTCATCATGAAAGTTGAAAACGAAGGGTAGACTTACGGCTTTAAGGAATTTCACCAATGCCGGAGTCCACCCTTTAGATCTGACCAAGCCTTATGGCATCCGGTCTTCGGAATTGTCTGAAATAATCCCCTTGCGAGGGTTACGATTATTTCTTCTTATGACGATTCTTTCTTAGTCTCTTTTTACGTTTGTGAGTAGCCATCTTATGGCCTTTTCTTTTCTTTCCGCTTGGCATAATTTTCTATTATTTTTATTTTACTTGATCCAAGAATACTCGCGAAGGTTTGAAAGCAGGTACCTTATGTTCAGGAATACGGATTGAGGTATTCTTTGAGATATTACGTGCTGTCTTTTCCTTACGTGTTTTGATTATGAAGCTTCCAAAGCCACGGAGATAGACATTATTGCCTGCCGCCATATTGTCTTTGACTACTTCCATAAATTTTTCTACTGTTGCAAGCACTGCCGCCTTTTCAAGACCTGTGCTACGAGATATTTCATTTACAATATCCGCTTTTGTCATTTTGCTAAAAAATTTATTTCCTGTTAATATTTCTTTTTTTCTAAAATCCCCTATCTTTTACCTGTAGGAAAATTTAGCAGTGCAAATATCGTAATAATTTTTTAATTTTAATATATCACTAAGCTAAATTTCACCTCTTTACATCATTTTTTTATTCTTTTTTACTCAATTCTTATCCCTTCAACTTTTTCAAGTCTCCCTTTAATCTCTTTATACATTGATTCCCGAACATTGATTCTCATCCTGCAAAGGTTATCAAATTGCCGTTCTACAACTTCTAATGAAAGACTTTTGACAATTTTCATCACATGATCCGCAACAATATAGGGAAACTCCAGCTCCATTTCCCTCATTGAATAACATTCCTTTTTTCCGGCCTGCGTCAATGCTTCGTCTGCGGCGGCTCGATATGCTGAAATCAATCCGGATGTACCCAGTTTTATACCCCCGAAATATCGTACCACTACCACCAAAACATCGGTTACACCATGGCTGCGGATTTGCCCGAGAATCGGTTTCCCCGCCGTTCCTGATGGCTCTCCATTATCGTTGAGTTGCCATTCCTCTCCTTTTGGTCCTGATACGTATGCCCAACATACATGGCGCGAATCATGATAACGGTTCTGGTATTCCTTTATCTTTATCTTTGCCTCCTCAGCATCTTTTATCGTTATAGCAAAAGAGAGGAAACGACTCATCTTTTCCCGATACAGACCTTCCCCCTCTTTCTCGATATTATAATATATGTCTTCAGAATCCTTCATTATCCAAAGTAATGATCAATACCCTCCTCCGGGCGCGGAAAATATAATAATCCGTTGGCTACGGATCCGGAATCTATTTCTCCCTTGGTACATCTTACAATTGTCAGGGCCCATAACATGGCATTGGCAGGTCCGTTAGCTGTCACAAACTTACCACTTACTACTACAGGCGCATCGATATGCTCAGCGCCTTCAAGTTTTGATTCAAAACCAGGATAACATGTCCCCTTTTCTCCTCTTAATAATCCTAATTGCCCTAAAACTACAGCCGGAGCTGCACATATAGCCGCAATTCTTCCCTCTTTGGATGCCACCTGTTGTTTCAAAAGACCTTGTAACGGCGCGAAATCAAACAGATTATCCGCTCCCGGAAGCCCCCCGGGGAGAATCAACCATGGCGCATCACTGAAAAGGGTATTGTCATACAACAAATCTGCAGTCATAACTATTCCATGAGCACCGGTAACCTGCAAGGTATGTGTAATGGACACTGTCTTCACCGGTATTTCAGCACGGCGCAGGATATCAATCACTGTTATTGCCTCAATTTCTTCAAATCCTTCGGCAAGAAATACATAAGACTCTTTCATAATATTATCGTTTATGTTTGAATTCTTCCTTAGTGGAATCTTGTCTCATTATCCTTTATATTGCAAAAATAAAGAATTCATCCCACAAAAGCAAATATTATCATATCTTTCACTAATTTTGTATTCCTACGTTTTAAACTTAATTTTCATGAATGCAAACTTAAATTTTTCCCTTCTTTCAATTATCCTTCTAACTTTATCATTCTTCACCGGATGCTCCGATTCTAATAAATACAATTCCATTGACGGAATAATATGGAACACCTCATATCATATCATATATAAGGGGAACCCCGAGCTGCAGGATTCAATCTTAAAAACGCTTGAAATGGTTGATCAAAGCTTGAATTTTTTTAATGATAATTCTCTTCTAACCAAGGTCAACAATCATCTGGATTCTGTCAACATAGATTCTCATTTTATACAAGTTTATGATTTTAGTAAGAAAATAAATGTGGTCACCAAGGGTATGTTTGATCCTACCTTATCACCCTTGATTACAGCATGGGGATTTGCAAAAGGACATCGACCTACTTCCGATACTCTAAAGATTGACAGTCTGTTGAGCCATACCGGGATAATGCGTACCCACAGGATTAACTCGGTGCTCTACAAGGATGATGCAGATATAACCTTTAATTTTTCAGCAATCGCAAAGGGTTACGGATGTGATCAGGTTGCTGAAATGCTTAAAAGAAATGGAGTAACTGATTATCTTGTGGAGATAGGGGGAGAAATCAATCTGTCCGGAGTGAATCCCGAAAATAAGATATGGAACATATCCATTGATTCTCCTGACTTTGACTCGCTTGCCGGAAATCATAAATCTCAGATTATCCTTCAACTTACCGACTGCGGAATAGCAACCTCAGGCAACTATAGAAATTTCCATGAAACAAAAGGGAAAAAATTCGGTCACACGATTTCCCCCCTTACGGGACGACCGATAATCACCGATATCCTAAGTGCCACCATCATAGCACCGACAGCCATGGAGGCCGATGCTGTGGCAACAGCAGCCATGACATTAGGCTCAAAACAAAGTTTAACCCTATGCGATTCTCTTGGATATGCAGCTTACTTCATTCTAAGCGATGCAGTTATCTCCAATGCACAATTCAAATCTCTTATAAGTCAATAATATGTCTATATTCATAATTATTATCGGTATACTCGCTGTCCTTTCCCCAATTTCCGTTGCACTCATCATCAGTAAAGGTGGCAGAATAAAAAAAGAGGGAGATATTAATGAAGCAGAAAGCCGTATTAAGGCTTACGAAGAACAGATTAAAGGATTAAACCATATACTTCTTCAGCAATCAGAGGATATGCGACGACAAGCTGAAGAATTCAGGCGTGTCAATGAAGAAAATCAAAGACAGACAAAGAAAGAATTCGAAAATATATCTCTTGCCACTATCAATTCTCAAAAGCGGATTATGCAGGAGGAGAACCGACGCCAGTTATCCGAACTTCTAAATCCCCTTAGACTTCGAATTGAAGATTTCAATAAAGTAGTCAGCGAATCTTACATCCGGGAAAATGCAACACGTCAATCTCTTGCCGACCAGATCGAGAGACTTATGAAACTTAACACTTCCCTAAGCGCGGAGACCCGTAATCTGACAAAGGCGTTGCGTGGTGATTCAAAAGTTCAAGGTGATTGGGGTGAAACTATTCTCGAAACTCTTCTTCAACATGCCGGATTGAAGCGAGATATTAATTATGCCGTTCAAGTCACTGCAGACTCCTCGGGAAGGGCACTTCGTGATGAAGAAGGGAATCTCAGACGACCCGACGTGGTATTATATCTTCCGGAGGGTAAAAGCATCATCATAGACTCTAAGGTTTCCCTTACAGCATACATTGACATCGTGGAAGCACCTGATGATGAATCACGCATCCATGCAACACGAAGACTCATAGAATCGGTTAAGAAACATGTAATGGAACTTGCAGAGAAAAAATATCAAAAACTGATTAAAGATTCCTCAGAACAGATTCTGATGTTTATGCCCGTTGAGGGTGCCTGGATAACAGCGGTCAACTATGATCCAACCCTTTGGGATTTTGCCTTCAGAAAAAATGTCGTCATAGTCAGTCCTACACACCTATTCTCTGTCATTCAATTAATAGCACAGATGTGGCGTACAGACATGCAGAATAAAAATGCAGCCGAAATTGCACGTTTGGGGGGATTAATCTATGACAAGATTGCCCTGTTTACTAAAGAGTTCGACAATATCCACAGGGGACTTGAAACCACTGAAAAAGCTTACCAGAACTGTTTACGCCATCTCACTACGGGATCAACTTCGGTGATGGCCCGTACCCGGAAGATACGCCAGTTAGGAGCCAAAGCTACAAATAAAATGAGTGCTACTATGGAGGAAGCACTCAATTTAAATTCTGACAATCCTGACGTTCTTAAAAGTACAGACAACAATATTTTATCTGGTGAACCGGGGAGCCTGGAAGAATAATCCGAAACTGATACCGAAATTCCAGTTCTTCCTGGGATAACTCAGATAATTACCGTAAAGAGAAACGCTTGCAAAGGGGAAATTATAGACTGCCGCTACCTCCCCTACAAATTCCGCGCGTCTGAACCAACCATCGTAAGTACATCCATACTTAGTTTCCCTCAATTCGCGTGCCGGGAGAAAAGCATAAAAATCACCTCTTAATTGCAACGCTCCGACAGGATTCCACACCGGAATCACCCCGGCTGCAAGATAATTATTGCTCCTGAATCCTATGTTAAAATAGTTACGTGTTGATGGTGTGGGAGCAAACGAAGCGGAGTGAACAAGTGTAGCAGTATAATTTTGTGTCAGACTTTCAAATGTAAGGAGTCCTTCACCTGACGCACCCAGATAAAAATGTTTGGTTATGGGAAAGAAATGTTTCCACTTTACTTCCGCTGAAACTGAGGGATGTGCTTTTTCCCATTCAATCCCCCTCTTGTTCCCTTCAGGTAAATATCGCGAACCTTCGTATGTCAGTATAATATTAGAATCAAAATACTCCCCTTCCATCGGATACATCTGATTGTCCAATGTATTATATTCATAATCTCCCTCTATGCCAAGAGTTCTGTAGTTAGTGACATCCTTCTGCATATTGGCAAAATCCCCGATATTGTCAGGATAATACTTGTCTGTAATCAGACACCCTCCCAGTGTTGCGGTAAATTTACCTTTCATCCCCATTGCCATACAATAACCTGCCTTAAAGTAGGCCTGTGAATCTGAAATAAAAGTCGGAGTCTTATCCTGATAGAAAAGCAGTTCATCACTGAAATATTTCTGACGGCTTACTACAGCTTCAAATTTCACAAAGGAGGGTATCGATCCCGATAACGCCATCTTCCCTGACAGCATAGCTGCATAATATGATTGACCAATCCAGCCGCTGAGGTCGAGATTTAATGAATTAAAGCTCAAAGTATGATAACCACCGTGTAGATAGAGCATGCTCTGGGTGGAAGAGGTAATCCATCCCCCTAAACCGAAATTCCAAGGACTCTTTACGTTTACCTTCAGCAACAGGGTATTGTGATTATCCTGACCGGGAATATATTGTGGCAATAAGTCTGAAAGCTTCCCATCTGTTACTGCACGGTAATATGAACTTTCGACCTCCTTCATATTGACCTCCTTGCGCTTCTCCGGTCCATGAAACAGAGATTCAAGGAATCGTGCTTGTCCGGGCTTGGCTCCTTCCACCTCTATTTTTGTAAATTCCACTTCCGGTGTCTTTGACGCAAATGCCTTCCGCCGAGCTGTCACTTCGCTTAATTCCCTGCGTACCGGACAACGTCTCATTACTGAGTCAACCATTGCCATACCGGTCTCATAACCGATTTGATAAATCTCCTCCGCCTTGTCGAAATCCAGAACTCCGAAATTCAACACCGGCACCTGAATTTTAATCCCCTTTTTCGCAGGTACAGAATAATTATTATTCTGAATAATCATATCCTCCAGCTGACTATACACATTTCCGGGCTCGGGTTTAGTATCAGGTGATGATACAGAAACTCCGATGATAAAATCGGGATTGAAATCCTGCTCCATGACATCGACTGGAAAGTTATCATATATCCCGCCGTCATAAACCAATACTCCATCCATCTCAATAGGTTTGAACACCAATGGAAAACTCATTGAAGCCCTTACCGCATCACCCAAGGAACCTTTCGAACATACTATTTTATGCTTATGATAAATATCGCTGCAGACTGTGCGAAGGGGAACCATCAGATTATTAAAATTCTCTCCACATTGCTGGGAATAAGGTGCATATAGATTCAAAAATTCTATATTCATCGGCAATGTATTAATAAGATGAGATGGTATTATCTGACTCGTAAGGCTTTGGGTAGAATCCTTAAAATTCAGGTTAAGCGATACCCAAGCCGGAGTTGGATCAGGCTGACTGAAATAATATACCCTATCAGGATTGATCTTTCCCGTGCTCCAATATCCGAAATCCTTGGAAGTAAAAAACTTCATCATCTCCTCCGGCGACCATCCGCAGGCATAAAGACTCCCAACTATAGAACCCATGGATGTCCCCGCTACATAGTCTATGGGTATATTATGATCTTCTAAGGCTTTTATTACACCGACGTGGGCTATACCTTTTGCACCCCCACCGCTTAATACAAGACCTACTTTATAGGAATTCTCCTGCGCCTGAGGAATCTCTCCCCCTGCTTTCATTTCCAATGAAAAGCAGAAAAAAAACACAATGTATACCACATAACAAAATCGGGAAAATGACTTCTCCTTCATAACTTCACTGTTTAGGCATTATCCATATAAGAATCCTTAAATCCAAGGAAATACAACACTCCGTCAATTCCGATAGTTGAAATACTCTGACTCGCTTCGGCCTTTACCTTCGGTTTTGCATGAAATGCTATCCCCAGACCCGCTTCAGCGAGCATAGGTAAATCATTGGCACCGTCACCTACTGCAATTGTCTGCGCAATATCTATCTTTTCTACCATTGCGAGAAGCTTCAACAACTCCTTTTTTCTTCTCCCATCCACTATCTCTCCTACATATCTGCCGGTAAGTTTCCCGTCTTCCCCAACTTCAAGTTCATTGGCATATACATAGTCAAACCCGAACTTATTCTTCAAATATTCCCCAAAATAAGTAAATCCTCCTGATAAAATAGCTGTCTTATATCCTGAACGCTTCAGAACTGACATCATTCTTTCCACGCCCTCCGTCACCGGAAGCGATTCAGCAATCTCTTTCATTACACTCACATCCAGACCCTTGAGCAAAGCCACACGCTGACGGAAACTCTCCTTAAAATCGATTTCTCCTCTCATTGCAGATTCAGTAACAGCTCTCACCTCTTTTCCTACTCCGGCTCTATCCGCAAGTTCATCTATTACCTCAGTCTGAATAAGTGTGGAATCCATATCGAAACAAATCAATCTTCGGCTTCTACGGAACATCGTGTCTTCCTGCATTGATATATCGAAATTCAACTTATTGGCAAGGTCCATGAAATCTCCCTGCATCTTTTCACGATCCAACGGAGTTCCCCTCACAGAGAATTCTATACATCCCTTTGTCACCGGCTGTTCCTTTTCATCCAGTGGCGGACGTCCGGTAAGTCTTGTAATACTATCAATATTCAATTCCTGGTCCGCTATTATCCGGCTGACAGCTGAAACCTGTTCCGCTGTTATTCGACGACCTAAAATTGTAATTATATATCTGTTCTTTCCCTGCAGGCTCACCCAACGGGCATATTCCTCCTCAGAGACTATCTGAAATTGGACCTGGACATTTAAATCATTTGTCGTAAACAGAAGTTGCTTAAGAATTTCACCACTGCTTTTGGAATCCGTCATGAAGAGAATACCCAAAGCCAGAGTGTGATGAATATCTGCTTGACCAATATCAAGTAAGGTGGCCTTATATTTTGCTAAAATTTCTGTTAGTGCTGAAGTAACACCGGTCTTATCCGCTCCGGATATATTGATAAGGATCAGTTCCCTCTTAGATTTACTCATATTCTATTTCTATGATGTCAGAAAAAATCAATAATCTTAACATTTATTAAACAATCTTTTTAATCAAAGAGTTGTCTGATTTCCCCAAAAAAGATATTGTTAATTTAAAAAAGTGTAAACCTGTGGGTAAACACGTTAGTCTAATCAAGGAAGAGTTCATACAAGAAAGACTGCCTAAAAATTTAGGCAGTCTCTTGCAAAATCAACTAATATATATGAAAAGAAAAAATTCTAATCAGTCACCTCCTGATTCTCCTCATTCAGATTCTTAAGACGTGCTTCAAGTTCTGAGATTTCTGCTTTGATTCGATCGATTTTATTCTGCAATTCTTTAACCATAGAGCTTCCGGCAGAAGACTTCACATTAAAGAAACCGAGATTATTCTCGTAGGTCTGCAAATCAGCTTTTCTTATCTTGATGAGATCCAGTATTGAAGATTTAGGATTATTCTCATTGATTTTACTTGCGTTCAGTCTTCTCGCAGCATTTCCGGTACTCTTTCCGCGACGACCCATATTTAGTTTTGCAGTGAGCTTAGCGATAATATCACGATATTCCTCGTTGATAGCATCCTTCTTGGCGATAGGAACAAATCCGATGTTTCTCCAGTCATCCTGAAGTTTACGTGTACGCTTTATGCTATCTCCGGTCTCTTCCGTTTCCTCAAAGATGCTCTTTAGGGCAGCAAGAATCTCCTCTTTAGCTGCAAGATTGGCATTCTCGGTTGTACGCCGTTCATCATATTCGAGTCTGCGACGTTCAAAGATAGAATTGCAGGCCTTACGGAAACGCATCCATATAGAGTCGTTATATTTCTTCTCTACATTACCAATTGTTTTCCATTCTTCCTGAAGCTCCAATACTTGACGTGCGGCTTCACCCACGTTTTCCATCTTTGTGAGTTCCTCCGCTTTTTCACATAGTGCCGTTTTCTTCACCAGATTGTTATGATGTTCCTCCCTGATGCTTTTGTAGAATTCGGTCTTCTTCTCGAAGAATTCATCAATTTTCTTACGGAATCTTGTAAAGAGAAGAGTATTGTTCTTGCGTGAGGCGAAACCGATAGTTTTCCATTCAGCCTGAAGTGCCTTGATATGTTCAGTTTCCCTATCCCAATCAGCATAAGTTTTGATAGCATCAATATCAATGGCTTCAACCTGTTCACAGAGTTTTGTCTTCGCCTCTTCGTTCTTAAATTCTTCAGCCTTGCGGGCATCGAAATATTCCTGATGCCTGCGATTTACCACTGATGAATATCCCCGGAATTCATCCCAGATATCCTCACGGATTTCCTTGGCAACGGGACCGATCTCACGCCAACGGTTGTGAAGGTCCTGCAGACGACGTGACGCCTCCACTGCATCCGGATATTCCGTGAGTTCCTTTGCCTGCGCAATAAGTTCCTTTTTCGCCTCAAGATTCTTCTTGAAGTCAAGGTCGCGCAATTCCTTGTTAAGTTTCAGCAAATCATAGAATTCCTCCACTACATTCTGATATTGTTTCCATAT
Source organism: uncultured Sangeribacter sp. (assembly GCA_964509225.1). GTDB lineage: Bacteria > Bacteroidota > Bacteroidia > Bacteroidales > Muribaculaceae > Lepagella. Next base: position 17,821 of record CAZDWB010000010.1, on the reverse strand, counting down.
CTCTGTCTCAGCCTGTTGTGGAATATCCTTTACATCTTTAAAATCCTGTTGGAACTGTTGGAATCTGGAATAATTTCTATTGATATTATCCACATCCTCCATCAACTTCCGTATACCCTCGATGGCACGTATTTTCAAAGCGAGATTTTCCTGCCTGCGATTCTCCTCTCTTTCAAGGTAATCAGCACGTTTCTCTTTAAATTCAGTATAAAGAGTCTGGAATTCGGTTTCAAGTGCGCAGGGAGCGGCAGAAAAAGCTTCCAGCTGATTTCCGGCATCAACAAATGCCAGAAGTTCAGCCTCCGTTTCCTGTTTACGAAGATTATAGAAAGCCTGCTTCATGAGGTTTACATCCTTATGCGCCTGCATGTCATCCTTCGCAATGATTTCTTTCATCTTACCTACAAGTTCCTCCTTGGTAAGCGAATGATAGTCTACCGGTTTTACCGTAACCTCATTCTCCTTACTCTCCTCTTCAGAGTGGGGAGTTGCGGGTTCATCTGCCATGTCTGCGACTTCAGCAAGAGCCAAGGCAGGGGATTCGGTTTCTACACATGCGGTCTCTTCGACCGCCTGTTTCTGAGAGTCTGATGTCTCCAATTCTACTGAAGACCCGAGAGATGTCTGCTCCTCGGGAAGCTCCATCTTTTCGTTTTCGTTCATACTTTTACTTGTAGGTTAAATTTTGTCATTCGGACATTTATACGCCCAAATTTAATCAACTTTGCCGATATGAGCAAATTATATTCTTTATTTCTAAGGATTTTTATTCCACATCTACCGAGAAGATTCGAATATCTTCCACCGGTCGGTCATGTCCATCCGTCGACACATTCTGTATATTTTCCACTACCTCCATTCCGTCAAGCACCTCACCAAACACCGTGTATTGACCATCCAGATGCGGTGTGCCTCCTATCGTGGAATAATCCCGGCGAATGTTTTCAGGAAATTTGGGAGTCCCGATTGTTTCTTCAGTCTCCTTTATCAGTTTCTGGCGTAACTCCTCCAGTCCCTCTTTATTGCCGGCGGCCTGCAAACTCTTTATCTCCTCCTGGTTCTTGACACATAGCTGTCGGAAGAAATTCTGACGTTCCTGATCAGCCATTCTATATTCCATCATATCCAGTTGCCGCTCATCATATTTCTTACCCGTTACGATATAGAATTGTGAAGCTGACGACCGGCGCTCGGGATTAACATTATCTCCGGTACGTGCTGCCGATAACGCTCCATATTTATGATAATGTTTTGGATAAAGGATTTCAGCCGGTTGAGTATATCCCAAATCTCCGGAACCCAGAGCCTGACCGGGCACTGCTGTTTTGGAATCCGGGTCACCTGCCTGAACCATAAAGTCTTTTATAACTCTATGAAATAATGTGCCGTTATAGACACCATCTTTTGCCACCTTGATAAAATTGTCACGATGACCGGGTGTGTCATCATATAACAGTATTTTTATATCCCCCAGAGAGGTATGTATTGTGGCTTTTTTACCTGAAGGTAGCTCTTGAGCCTTAGAATTTGTTTCCTGTGCCATCATCTGCTGATTTATTGCTGAAATGCCCATCATTATAATGAACATCCATAGAATATTTATTTTTTTTGATTTCCTTACCATAAAAATTACCCTAAATAAAATTATTCATCCTCCATCATGCTGAATGGGATACCCTCCGGATATATGCGTTTAAAGATACGACGGAAATTGTTGTCGGTGGCTTGAAGAAGTTCCGTTCTCTCACGAAAATCTTTTCCCCATATCGCTTCAAGCAATGAACCAATATACCGGCGTTCCCTATCCTTATCAATGGCACCTTCTATAAGCTCTTCAATGATAGATTCAAATCTCTCCCTATCCACTGCTGCCAGAAAGCGGGCCGAACTTGCCAGAAATTGTCCCGTATGATCCACTCTCTTGAGATGAGCAATCAATTCAGGCATATCCTCAATGCACACATCCACATTGTTGACAATATAATCGTAGGCACCCATGCCGTCAGTATCTTCTTCGATATGTTTTAATTTCTCATTCATAATTTCTTCCTCAAAAAAATTTGACCAAAAAAAATACGTCAGAAACCTATATCAAATGCAAAAATACTAATTATCTTCTTTTTCACAAAAAATTACTAAATTTGCAATTATTTTTAAGGGGATTCCTAAATGAATAAGAACGAATGATTCCTAAAAATCTGATAATCGTTATTGGCAGACAGTATGGGAGCGGTGGAAGAAACGTAGGCAGACTCCTGGCGGAAAAACTCAATCTCGAATATTTTGATAAAGAGCTCCTGCAGAAAGCAGCTGTTGAAATGGGTTATTCCACTGAGGTATTCTCATCTGCCGATGAGAAGAAACCCTCTCTCTTTAATAAACTCATTCTCCCGGCCTACGGCCTGACGAATAATTATAGTCCCGACCCAATGAGTGGCGAAGGGATATATTCCGCTCAGAGCCGGGTCATAAGAGCCTTGGGTGAAAAAGGGGGATGCATCATTGTCGGAAGGACGGCTGACCATATTTTGCGAAATCACCCTCACCTTGTAAGTATTTTTCTTCATTCACCAAAGGAGTGGAGAGCAGCCAATGTAAGGAAACGCGGCGAATATGACAATGAGAAACAATCATTGGATATAGTAGGTAAAAAAGACCGGCAGCGAGAAGCTTATTACAATTATTTCACAGGGAAAAAATGGGGTTCTGCTTCCAACTACGACCTTACACTTAACTCATCTTCCATTCCTGCAGAAAAAATAGTTGAAATAATCTGCGATTTCATAAATCATAGATTCAATATTGAATAACAGATTCCAAACATGATGTTTTCTCTCAAGGGATAACATCAAAAGAGAAAAACTTTAAACTTTTTAATACCTTTTCACCTTTTAATAATATAATCTACCTCGACAGAGGAAATATTCACTTATTAAAAATTTGAAGGTTATGAAAAATCTTA
>CAZDWB010000010.1:0-14759 GCA_964509225.1 uncultured Sangeribacter sp. | reverse complement strand
CCTCGACAGAGGAAATATTCACTTATTAAAAATTTGAAGGTTATGAAAAATCTTACAAGTATTTTTTCCTATATCGCAGCCCTGATAATCGGAGTAATATTACTGGTATTTTATTCCGAATCCATGGTGCTTCAAGGGATTGTGATAGCCCTGGGTATTTTAGTGGCTCTCCCCTCCCTGATTATGTTGATTCGATTTCTGATTCCGAAAAAGATGGAAGATGGCGAAAAAGTACCCACTCCCTGGTATGGGATTGTAGTTACCATTGCCGGATTAGCTTTCGGCATCTGGATGTTGATAGCCCCCTCATTCTTTGTCAGCATCACGGTATATACATTGGCTGTAATATTAATCCTTTCCGGGATTTCAGGATGGCTTTTCGTATCTGAAAATGCACGTCCTTACGGGGGTGCCAACATCTGGTGGTATTGTGTTCCTGTCCTCACCATCCTCGGAGGAGTGGTACTTTGTATTTTAGGAGCTTCCGCACTCGGTCAGATAGCTAATTTGGTTACAGGAATCCTCCTTGTGCTCTTTGCAATAAACGGATTTACTTCTTACGGCAGAGAAGCAAAACACAAGGAATTGGAATCCAAACAATAAATTTATTACAAGAAAATTGAGCAAGAAAAGATAATTCAGAAAAATGAGAGACAGAAATGTGGTCTGTCGCTTCATCCCGAGGGGATGAAGAGGAAAGTCCGGGCAACATAGAGCATCACACTTTTGAAATAAAAGCCGGCGGCGACGTCGGGAAAAATGTGGAAGAAAATAACCGCCTTTCGCTCAATGCGTAAGGTAAGGGTGAGAAGGTGAGGTAAGAGCCCACCGGTTTCGGAGGTGACTTCGAAAGCCGCACATCCTGTGAGTTGCAAGACCAAATATACCGGTAGTTAAGGGTTGCTCGCCCATTGCCGGGGGGTAGGTTGCTTATGACGCGAAGCAATTCCCGTCTTAGATAAATGACAGACACCGATAAGTATTTCGGCACATAACTCGGCTTACAGCATCTCTGTCTCTTTCCAATATGAGGATTCCGCAAAATAAACCGGAATCCTCACTTTTTTTCATTTCCTATAAACCTTCTGCCCCAAAATATCCTTATTTATTATAAAGACTTCTTATGCAGTGACCGGCTGTCTATTTTTTCAGTTCGCCACTCCGCAGGGTAAGGAGTGTATAATTGTTGTTGATTCATTTAGCGTCCTCATCTCCTAAGTTTTATGAAGAAAAGTAATCCGGAAGACAAAACGAAAAACCAGGTAAAGCAAAATAACACAAAACTATCCGCTCTATCGCTATTAATCATAAAGATTAGAGCCTATCTGGAATTTTGTATCTCCGGTGTATGGAAAACGTCTAAAAACTCCATGCAAATCCGGATTATCAAGACTCTGAACCTTTCCGTACGTTCCTTTCTCGACCGGGATCTTCAATTACAGGCTTCCGCTTTGACATATTCTACAGTGCTTGCCATAGTCCCTGCCTTCGCTCTTCTTTTTGCTATTGGACGAGGCTTTGGCTTTCAGAATCTTTTGGAAGACCAGCTTTATGCCTTCCTTCCTGCCCAGCACACCGCCATAACCGCGACTCTTAAATTCGTAGACTCTTATTTAAAGGCATCCTCTCAAGGAATTTTTGTCGGTGTAGGGTTAATAATGTTGCTATGGACCCTCATTTCCCTCCTTTCAAGTATTGAATCATCATTCAATAAAATATGGGATATAAAAAAAGACCGTTCATTATATCAGAAGGTTACAGATTATATTGCTATATGTCTGATTATTCCGGTGCTTATGATATGCTCCTCAGGAGCTCAGATCTTTATGTCAACCGTAATTCAGACCAAACTCCATTTACCATTCCTTACACCAATACTCAATGACGCACTTGAATTCGCTCCCGTTATTCTGACATGGCTGGCCTTTACTCTCTCTTTCTATCTGATTCCCAACACTAAAGTGAAATTTAAATATGCTGCCATTTCTGGTGGGTTAAGCGCGCTTTCTTTCACGATTCTTCAGCTACTGTTTGTCAACGGACAGATTTACGTGACTAAATTTAACGCCATCTACGGCTCCTTCGCTTTCCTCCCACTCCTCCTCGTTTGGCTACAGCTCTCATGGCTGCTACTACTCCTGGGATGCGTTTTGACTTATTCCATGCAGAATGTCTTCGCTTATAACTTCCTTGGAGATGTTCACGAAGTTTCGGCAGACTACCTGCGTAAGGTGGCACTTGTAACCACAACTGCCATCACACACCGGTTCATCTCCCATAAAAAGCCCCTTTCAAAAACTGAAATCTCTGTAAAATATGACCTCCCGATAAGATTGGTGGGAAGAATTGTCGACAGGTTGCTAAGTCTGGGATTAGTCTACAAAGTAGTCATTTCAGATAACAATATGGGGATAGCTCCTGCTTTTGACGTGTATAAATTCACGGCATCCGACCTTTTTTCAGCACTCGATAAAGTAGGTAGAGATGATTTTATCCCTCATTTTAATGTCACATATTCTCAAATTGTGGAGGAAACAGACAGATGGAATAATAATGCCTGGTCAGATGCTCAATCCACCCTGCTAAAAGATATCCGTTTACCTCAATTTTCACCCGATTCGGATCTCTCCACCGGCTCTCAGGCATAAAAATTACCACAGATTCTATATTTCTTAAAAATTTCATGGCTTAAAAGAAAAGATTTGTTAACTTTGTGGAGTGCGAAACAAAATTTCTTCCTATCCATTAATGGAAGATATAAACGATTATAATAATCATGAGTTACTTGAATTTTGATAAAAGCCTGATGATTAATCTGGAGCAGAGTCTCCCTAAGGAGATGCTCAGGACTAACAAATCAGGAGCTTACCATAACACCACTATCGTGGGTTGCAACACCCGCAAGCAGCATGGCCTTCTGGTAATCCCTATCCCGGAGATGGATAATAAAGCCCATGTCCTTCTCTCATCACTTGACGAAACAGTGATTCAACATGGGGCTCCATTTAATCTCGGTCTTCACCAATATGGCGATAATGTCTTCAGCCCCAACGGTCACAAGTATATACGTCAATTTAATTGTGAAGCTGTGCCCACAGTAACCTATCGGGTGGGTGGAGTGATTCTCACAAAGGAGAAAGTCTTTATTTCTCATGAAAACCGTATCCTTATAAAGTATACACTTCTGGATGCCCATTCACCTACAAAACTTCAATTCCGTCCATTCCTGGCATTCCGCAATGCCAATGACCTTTGTGTGGAAAATAATGCAATCAATAAAGATATACATGATGTCCCCAACGGCATTTCAGTATGTCTTTACACCGGGTATCCTAACCTTTTCATGCAATTCAATAAAGATGTCAGATGGGTCAGCGACGGACATTGGTATAAAGGTATTGAATACTATAAAGACCGCAACCGCGGACTGCCATACAAGGAAGATCTATGGGTGCCCGGATATTTCGAAATTGATATTAAAAAAGGGGAATCCATCATTTTCTCTGCATCAACTTTTGAGACAGACCCCTCTCAGTTCGAAAATATCTATGTTGAGGAGTTGAAAACCAGAACCTATCGCACAAGCTTTTATAATTGCCTGAAAAATTCAGCGCGTCAATTTTATCTTAAGAAAGATTCAGGTCTTTATATCCAGGCCGGTTATCCTTGGTATGCTGTTCGCGCACGCGATGAGCTCATGGCACTCCCGGGGTGTACTTTAGCCATTGATAATCCGAAGGCATACGAAGAAATACTCTCAACATTCGTCAATGCTCTTTTTAAATTCCTCGAAACCGGTGAGAAAGATAAAGTAATCTCCGAAATGGACCTCCCCGACATCCCCCTTTGGACTATTTGGGCTATTCAGCAATACCGTCGCTATCATTCCACCAAGGATTGCCGGGAAAGATATGGTGAAGATGTAAAACGTATAATTGAAGCGATATTAGACTCAAAAGTTCATAACCTCAAAGTCAATGACAACGGTCTTGTGTCCTCAATGGGAACCCACTCACCCATCACATGGCTCTCAGCATCGCTTAACGGTGTCCCCCTGATACCTCGCTCCGGTTATATAGTTGAGTTTAATGCGTTATGGTACAATGCACTTTGTTTTCTTCTCTCTCTCTATGAGGGGGAAAAATCAGAGTTTATTGAGAAGGTGGCTGAACTATCCGAAAAAGTTAAAGATTCTTTCGTAAAGGTATTCCTCAACGATTTCGGCTACCTTTATGATTACGTAAATGGAACATATACCGACCTTGAAGTTCGCCCCAATATGGTAATCGCCATAGGTCTGGAATACTCCCCTCTCGACCGCCGTCAGCGCAAGAAGATTCTCGACCTCTCCACACGCGAACTTCTTACTCCCAAGGGGCTCCGCTCTCTGAGTCCCAAAAGCTGGGCTTATCGTCCAAATTATGTCGGCTCCCCCGAAGACAGAGAAAGGGCTGTTCACAATGGACCTGCCCGTCCCTGGCTTTTCGGATTTTATGCAGATGCATATTTTAAAATTTTCGGAGTCAGCGGACTCGGATTCATAGAACGTATGCTCATCGGATATGAAGATGAAATGACCGAGGGGTGCATAGGTTCTCTCTCTGAAATGTATGACGGTAATCCTCCTTACGCCGGACGCGGTGCAGTCTCAACAGCCAAAAATGTTGGCGAAATTTTGCGCACCCTACGCAATGTTAAGGAACTAAATAAACTGCAAACCTCTCAAAGCGAAAAGAAATGAAAGCATTGATGTTCGGATGGGAATTCCCCCCACACATTCTTGGTGGTCTTGGCACAGCTTCCTACGGTCTTACAAAAGGTATGCATGCCAATGGTAATATGGATATCACATTCGTTATCCCCAAACCCTGGGGTGACGAAGAGAAGGGGTTTGCCCAAATTATTGGCGCTTGCAATACACCCGTGGCATGGCGCGACGTAAATTGGGAATATGTGGAATCACGAATCGGGAAATTCATGAACCCCCAGGTCTATTTCGATTTGCGCGACCATATATATGCCGATTTCAACTATATGAAGCTCAATGATCTCGGATGTATAGAATTTTCCGGCAAATATCCCGATAATCTCCTCGAAGAGATCAATAACTATTCTATTGTTGCCGGGGTCATAGCACGTACCATCCCCTGCGATGTGATTCACTCCCATGACTGGCTCACATATCCTGCCGGGATTCATGCGAAAAATATTACCGGTAAACCTTTGGTGATTCACGTACATGCCACTGATTTCGACCGTTCTCGCGGTAATGTCAATCCTACTGTCTTCGCCATTGAAAAAGACGGTATGGAAAACGCTGACCATATTATTACCGTTTCCAACCTGACCCGCAAGACAGTTATCGAGAAATACGGGATTAATCCGGAAAAAGTCACCACTGTTCACAATGCAGTAATTCCACTTAGCGATGACCTCCTGAACCTTCCCCGTCAGGAAACCAAGGATAAAGTAATAACCTTCCTTGGACGTATCACAATGCAGAAAGGTCCGGAATATTTCGTTGAAGCTGCTTCAAAAGTCCTACAGAAAGCTAAAAACGTACGTTTCGTAATGGCCGGCAGCGGTGACATGATGGACGATATGATTAAGCTCGTAGCAAAGCGTGATATCGCTGACCGATTCCACTTCACCGGTTTCCTCAAAGGGAAAGAGGTATATGAAATGTTACGGAATTCCGACGTCTATGTCATGCCCTCAGTTTCAGAACCTTTCGGTATCTCTCCACTCGAGGCCATGGAGATGGGAGTTCCCTCTATTATATCCAAGCAAAGCGGTTGCGCCGAGATTCTCGACAACGTTATCAAGACAGACTATTGGGATATCGATGCCATGGCTGACGCTATGCACTCTATTGTCACAAATCCAGGTCTTCACAAAACTCTTCGTGATAGAGGCATCGAAGAAATACATGGTATAACCTGGGAGAAAGCAGGAAAAAAAGTGATTGATATCTATAATAAAGTCATCAACAAAGGATAATCAAAATCTATTAATCAGCAAATAATAATCCACAATATGAAATCTGTTTGTCTATATTTCAAAATCCACCAACCATTCCGTCTCAAACGCTACCGTTTCTTTGATATTGGTAACGACCATTATTATTATGATGATTTCGCTGACGATGATATCATATCCCGCATAGCGGAACAAAGCTATATCCCTATGGCAAATACTCTGCTGGATATCATCAAGGAATCGAAAGGAGCTTTCAAATGCTCTTTCTCTATCTCCGGCACCGCGCTTGAACAACTCCAGCTTTATGTCCCGGAATTTATTGACCTCCTTAAGAAACTCTCTGATACCGGATGTGTGGAATTCCTAAGTGGTACTTACGCTCATTCTCTCGCTTCGCTCCAGGACACCGAAGAGTTTATCCGCGAAGTAAAGATGCACGATGATATGATACGTTCCCTATTCGGCAAAAATCCTCAGCTATTCGCCAATACCGAACTTATATACGATGACGACATATCTGCAGTCATAGCATCCATGGGTTTCAAAGCTTGTCTCACTGAAGGAGCCAAACATATTCTCGGGTGGAAGTCTCCGAACTATATCTACTCTTCAGCTTTGGCACCGGATCTGAAACTTCTCCTCACTAATGATAAATTAGCGGAGGATATCACCATGCGTTTCAATAATCCTGAATGGCATGAATACCCTCTTACCGCCGAAAAATACCTTAGCTGGATTGCCGCACTTCCGGAAAATGAGCAGATTATAAATCTTTACATGAGTATGGATACTTTTGGCACTTTCCTCCCGGCGAATACCGGTATCTTTGACTTCATGAAGGCTCTTCCCCGGTTTGCTTCCGAAAAAGGGATACAATTTACCATCCCCTCCGAAATTGTTCCACTCCTCAAGCCCGTAGCTCAACTCTCAGTACCTTTCCCAATCTCTGTGATTGATGAGGCCCGGGATGTCTCTGCATGGTGCGGTAATGATATGCAAAACGAAGCTCTCGGTAAACTTTACGCCATTGGCGAACGCGTCAACCTTTGCAACGACCGTCGTCTCAAACAGGATTGGGAATATCTCCAAAGCAGCGACCATTTCTATTACATGAGCACCAAGAATCTTGACGATGGTGCTTCTCATGCTGCTTTCAGTCCCTATGATTCCCCCTTCTCTGCATTCACCAACTATATGAATGTATTGGCTGACTTCATTGTCCGGGTTGAAGAACAATATCCGGAAGAGATAGGGAACGAAGAACTCAATTCACTTCTTCTGACTATTCGTAATCAGGCTTCTGAAATTAACGCTCTTAACAAGGAAATAAAAGCTCTTCGCAACAATATTCTTCAAGCTGATGACAGTCAAAACGCCGCGGTTAATCTAACGGAAGAAAAGAGATTACCTGCTTCAAAGACTACGGTTAAAAAGGTGTCGGCAAAGGGAAGCTCCCGGAAAACCTCGACCAAAGATTGACCTAAATCCGAGCATAAACAGTTCTACATAAAAATTTCAATTCTATTATCAATAAAAACCTGCACAATGTCAGAATTCTGACATTGTGCAGATTTTTTGGGAGAACTCACAGATTTCAATCATCTATCCGCTATCTTAATACTTAAAAAATACTCAATCCAGAAACAACCTAATTATGTGATACCAAACATGTATACTCCCATAACAATAATTTTAACAATATGACATATACAGATTAATATATATTTAAGAAAATTATTTAATTTTTGCCCTACTGTCTTTCTAATAAATTTTGCAACATAGTCAAAAAATTTTTACCTTTGAAATCATATAATTTGCATTATGAGTTTCAAATTAGTAAAACAACATGATTCAATGCAATGTGGGGTTGCATGTCTCAGCATGATCTGTCGTTTTTATGGCAGAGTGATTTCCTTGACTAAAATTGAGGAATTCTGCAATCCCACAACAGAAGGGGTATCCCTGAAAGGGATCTCTGATGCCGCCCACAATCTTGGATTTGAAACTTTAAGCTTAAGGTTATCCCTTTTAAGACTCAAGGAGATAAATTTACCCTGTATTCTGCATTGGAATCAGAATCATTTCGTAGTCTTATATAAAATAGATTGTAAAAAAAATATTTTCCATATCGCTGACCCCGCCAAGGGTAAAATCAAATATGGTTTGGAAGATTTTATATCCCACTGGATTCCGAATGAATCCTCTCAAAAAAATGACTCTGACAGCAAAGGAATTGTAATGGTTTTAACTCCTGATGAGACATTCAAGGAAAATATCAATTATAGAATAAGATTCTCAGATACAGTCAAAGTTATTTTCAAATATTTAACCGAATATAAAAAATATTTTATTCAAATCTGTGTCGGACTCCTTTTAGGTTGCTTGTTCCAGCTCATCATTCCTTTACTCACTCAATCTATTGTCGACATCGGTATCCGACATAAAGATATCAACTTCATCTGGCTCATTCTTATTGGAGAGCTTTTTACAATTCTGGGTGCCACAATCACCGGATTTATCCGGCGTTGGATTCTTTTACATATATCCATGAAGATAAATGTAAGCATGCTGAATGACTTCTTTATTAAACTCCTTAAGTTGCCGATGGCATTTTTCGACACCAAGCTGTTAGGTGACCTTCTCCAACGAATGAATGATCATGGCAGAATTCAATCCTTCCTTACCAATCAGGCACTCGGCACACTATTTTCTATATTTAGCTTCATAGTTTTCGGGTTGGTTCTTCTTTTCTACAATTCATTAATTTTTTTGATATTTTTTATTGGAAGTGTCTTATATGCCATTTGGATATCACTGTTCTTAAATCAACGGAAAGTGCTCGATTATGAAACTTTTGAACAACAAGCTATAAATAATAATAAAACTTACCAGCTTATCACCGGCATGCAGGAGATAAAACTCCATGGTTGTGAAACCCGCAGAAGACATGAATGGGAAGATATCCAGGCATCTCTGTTCATGACACAAATGAAATCCCTTAAACTTCAACAAAAGCAGGAAGCCGGAGCCGTTTTTATTAATGAATTTAAAAATATCTTTATTACTGCCATCGCTGCTTACTCCGTTATTAACGGTCAACTTACGTTAGGTGGAATGTTGGCTATCCAGTTCATTATTGGTCAGCTCAATTCTCCTATCGACCAACTTATTAATTTAATTGTTACTTTCCAGGATGTAAAAATATCATTGGAAAGAATATCGGAGATAACTACAGCTAAGGAAGAAGACGAATCCAACAGTAATGACAACCCTCCTTTCCGGGAAATGTCAGAACTGTCAGACATCTTGAATTATAATGGTATAATATGCCGGAATATTGATTTTAAATATGATATCCATTCTAATAAAAATGTTATTAACAACCTGGATTTAGAGATTCCCCATGGTAAGACAACCGCTATTGTCGGAACCTCCGGTTGTGGCAAAACAACCCTGCTTAAACTGATATTAGGTTTTTATCCTTTGCAAGATGGCATTATTTCTATCTGCGGAAAACCTTTATCCACCCTTAACCTTTCGCAATGGAGAAATAATTGTGGATGTGTAATGCAGGACGGTTTTATCTTTTCTGATTCTATAACTCATAATATTGCCGCCAGCGATGCGCGAGTGGATAATAATCGAGTTATTTATGCAGCCACAATGGCCGGAATTGCTGATTTTATAGATAATCTTCCGCTTAAATATCGCACTAAGATTGGTAAAGACGGAATGGGTCTCAGTAAAGGTCAGCAACAGAGGATACTTATTGCCCGGGCAATTTATCGGAATCCGGATTACATTTTCTTTGATGAGGCTACCAATTCTTTAGATGCAGAAAACGAAAAGAATATCACTTTAAATCTTAAACAATTCTTTAAAGGTAAGACCGTGGTGATTGTCGCTCACAGACTCTCAACCGTGATAGATGCTGACAAAATTGTGGTAATGGAAAATGGTAAGATTACGGAGGAAGGTAACCATGACTCATTAATTCGGCTAAAAGGTCGTTACTACACTTTGATACAGAACCAACTTGAATTAGGACAATAATTATGAATAAAAAGAAAGAAAATATCAGTCATTCAGATAAGTATAAAAATATGTTGATGTCTAAGCCTCATTGGATTATAAGATTTGGCAATATTATTCTATTAATTATTGTTATTACCCTATTTATTGCTATATCTTTCATAGATATTCCTCATATCGGCAAACCTATTTCTCTCATTATAAACCGGTTATATTGAGTGTGTTTTTACAATAAATTTAATTTTAAGCTAAATTAATTAATATTTTTGCCAATAATTTTGAATTAAAACAAAATTGTGATAATTTTGTAACCGGAATAAAATATTTCAAATTTCTAATACAATCCATTTGTGGATTTAAATTAACCTTATTACCCATGAAAACAAATTATTCAAAAGATGAAATCCTTCAAGAAATTGAAAAACTGCAAGTTTATGGAGGTTTTGACTTGTGTAACCTGATAATCAAATTTTGAAATTTAATAAATCAGGAAATTCCAATATATATTGTGATGGAGCTAACTGTGATTCCAATTGTGTCTGCACGAATAATACCACCTTCTGCTCTCCATCCAAAAAAAATTCAGGTAATTGCTCTGACAAATAGTAATATTTTGAATTCCTAAAGATTAGATAACAAGTGCGAGAACTGCGACTGTAGGGACGCAAGGTCTTTGCGTCCGAAATCCGCATATTGCAAACCCATACGGTATTGCCGGCTACAGACCCAACATTACCCCTCACTTAATTTATCGAAGTTAACAACTGTAATTATTAAGATTATGAGTAGAAAATTTAAGATTCTTTTAGTAACCGTAATGTTGGGTTCTCTCAATCCTTTTGCAAAACCTGATACACTTGCTAATGATTCTATAACTTACAACCCTTATCCCGTAGACACGATCCCGGAGGTTAACGACACGCAATTGCATGATCTGGTGGTGGAGGGTTCCAACCTTCAGCATAAGGGGAATCTGACAACAAATATATTCTCGCAGGAAGATTTCGACCGCTCTCATAATGCAGGTGAACTCCTCGGAACTACCCCGGGGATGAACTTCGATATTATCACTAAAGAACTTAAATACCTCAATTCTACCAATCTTAAGCTCTTGGTGGACGGTGTATCAAAAGATCCGGCTTTCATAAAGACTCTCGACCCTAATAAGTACTATAAAGTCGAAATTACCTCCCATCCTATCGGTAAATATGCAGACTATGATGCCGTAATTAATCTTATAAGCCGCCCAAACTACTCCGGGGTGCAATTCCATATCGATGTCTCTCAAACCATAAATCCAGATTCCCCCTTTAAACAAAACCGGATTTTTACTACAACCGAAGGGAAAGGGAGTTTTGCAATGACCTACAACAAATGGACTGTCGAGGCTTTTATATTCGATGGCTGGCAACGCAGCGGTGATAATGTAAATCAGACGATAATATACCCTTTCAATGATTTGAAATGGACCTATTCTAAAGCTTCTGATAAGAGAGTGGATAACCTGAAATATTATTTATCTCAAGATTATTTATTTACATTAGGGTATGAAATAAATCCATTTCATAAATTATCTTACGGATGTAAGATATCTGTTTTCAATTATCGGCAACATTCCCTTTATAACTTTACTTCCCAAACATTAGATTCCCAAATCGTAAGCAATAATACTTTAAATATTTATTCCGGTGATAAATACCATGATAATTTTTTCTGGATGAATTATAATGGAAGAATAAAAAAATGGGAGTTATCTTCAGAGGTAATTTATTCTTTTGGAAATCAGAAAAAACCGTATTCCAGGGATTATTCATCGGACACGGATTTCATCAACAATTTGAAATCTAATTCATGGTTTATCGTCGGCAACATTGATGCCTCAAAATCTTTTCTTGACAACACCCTGAAACTTCAATTAAACGAAGATTTACACTATTATAAAATGAAGTCCGCCGATTCTAACAATAATCATTCTAAATCATATAATTTTACCAATACTCTCTTCGCAGGTTTAGGATACTATCCAAATAACAAATTCGGAGTATCTGCCTCTGCCGGTTGCTACATCATCCGGATTGCAGAAGGGGAACTGAAAAATACATATCTCAATCCCAGAATTGACGCTATGATCTCCTGGCAACCTCATAAAAATTTCTTTACTCGGCTTAATTATACCCTAACTTCATCAAGACCGGCCTTAGAGGATTCTCAGAATTTCGGATACTTCACAGATGAACTTACTTATTTTCATGGGAATCCCAACCTCAAACCAAAACTTAGTAATTCTCTCAATTTATTAATGACTTTCTTCAATTCCCTGAATATTAGTGTTCAATATTATAATATAAAGGACCCTACAGTTACCATCCGAACTTTAGCAGAAGGTACAAGACCTGATCAGAATAACGGATATTACATTTGTAGCACCCCTGAAAATGGTAAGAGAGATGATCTTATATTTCATTATACCTATACACTTAAAATAGGGAAGCATTGGACAATGTATACCGGTAGTAGGGTATGGTACGAAAATTCTCATTTTAAGGAATCAAAACAGAAGGGTTGGTTTGGGAATGGAGAAATTCAATTTTCATTCTATACTTTAAACAATACATTGCAAGCAACTGCCGCTTATGTTATCTGCTCAAATGGTGATATTGCTCCTCAATATAAAAATCGTAGCAATACAGATATATTTGGGATGGCGTTACAAAAATTATTGTGCAAAAACCGATTGGCAATTGCTTTTAAATATACCCTTCCTGTTCATTTAATCTCCGGAAAATCAACTACTGAAATTATTTCCCAACCTTACTACTCAAAAAGCTTATCTTCAAACAACCTGTTCTTTAACAATCAATTTGTTTTACAGTTAGAATATAATTTCCATAAAGGGGATGAAGTCAAACAAAATATGAAAAATATCGGAGAACTAAAATAAACCAAACTCTGTGTCAATTATTTTACTCATAATTCAAGAAGTATAGCCCCTACTCTCTAATATTTGTAAAATATTGATTTTTAGTATATTGCAATACAACAAAATTCTTTTAAAAAGAAAATATGAATTAAATTTAAACCATAAAACAAAATAAAATCATAAATAATTTATTTATTATTTGCTATTTTGTTTAATTATGTATATATTTGCCAATAATTAATAAAAGATAATGTTATAACCTTAAATCTAATGTTATGAACCTAAGACAAAGCAACTATAATATCTGGACTGAATATCAGGATAAGATTGCGTTATTAAACTCAATCACGGAAAAATCTCCTTAATCAGAAGATTTTCCAAATCATAACCTATAAAAAATAACAATTATGAACAAGACTTTCTCAAAAGAGGAAATTCTTCAGGAAGTTGAAGAATTACAAATTTATGGCGGCTACGATGTAAGTAGTCCGAATGATACTAACAAATGTAACGTGAACAATAATTGTAGCAACAATATTTGTACGAATTCAGGATGGTCGTGTGTTTTACCCCCAAAAAATGCTATCAATTGTAAGGTTGGCGCTTAATCGACATTTGTAATTTATCGAAGCATTAAAAAAGAGACTGTCTAACAAGTTTAGGCGGTCTCTTTTCACATGGTCTGGATACAAAAAAAAGGCTTTCATGTTGAATTTCAGCGCGAAAGCCTTTGTCATGTCAAAGATTTTTAGTAACTTTGGGTTGCACATAAAAGACTAACAATCAAAACATAACATGGCAAAGTTAGCAATAAAATCTGACAATAGAAAACAAAATCTGCTTCTTCCTCCGTCGCTGGATGAACTTGTTCCCCAGAATCACATGGTAAGGGTTGTCGATGCAGTCATTGATCGCCTTGACATCAGTGACATCCTCTCGACATATCGTGGAGGTGGCAATAGTGCGTTCAATCCCAAAATGATGCTCAAGGTGCTAGTATTCGCCTACTTGAGCAATGTGTATTCCTCGCGACGCATCGAGGAACTTCTCAAACGCGACATTTATTTCATGTGGCTTGCCGGCATGAAGCAGCCGGACTTCCGCACGATCAATTATTACAGGGGCAAGCGGCTCAAGGAAGGGTTTGACTCAGTGTTCACACAGGTCGTACAGTTACTGCACGATGAGGGCTTTGTGTCGTTGAAAGTGCAATATATCGATGGCACCAAGATTGAATCGGTCGCCAATAAATACACTTTTGTATGGCGGGGTTCGGTTGAGAAATATGATGCGAAATTAAAGGCGAAAACCGAGACTTTGCTCAGACAGATAGAGCAGAATCACGCCATCGAGAGTCAGGAGAATCCCACATCGGAGGCACTTTCAGCCGAGGAGGTTACAGCGCGGGTAGAACGTATCAAGGCAAAGGTTGACGAAGATAATCTGAGCAAGGAAGAACGCAAGGCCATCAGGCAGATAGAGACCGATGCCGTTTCGCGAATGAACCGTTACAAGGAGCAACTGGCAACTATGGGGGATCGCAACTCATTCTCCAAGACCGACCCGGAGTCCACGTTCATGCGCATGAAAGAGGACGCCATGCTCAACGGGCAGTTGAAGCCGGCTTATAACGTGCAGATATCAACTGAGAATCAGTTCATAACCAACTTTGGCATCTATCAACGTCCCGGTGATACGCTTACTATGATTGACTATCTGGATTCTTTCAGGAAACGATACGGGATACAGAGTGAAGAGATCGTTGCCGACAGTGGTTACGGTTCGGAGGAGAACTACGAATACATGTTCAGCAACGGAATGGTTCCTT
>CAZDWB010000009.1:0-71089 GCA_964509225.1 uncultured Sangeribacter sp. | reverse complement strand
GATGATGATGCCTACGTGAGTTATCTTGAGGGATGCACGGCGCCGATGCGCGATGAGAATCAGCTGCATGCCGCGATAGTTGAAATAATCGTCGAGGAGCGGGCAGAAGTCAAGTACAGCACGGTACAGAACTGGTATTCCGGGGATGCCGAGGGTAAGGGAGGTATCTATAATTTTGTGACCAAGCGCGGTTTGTGCCGCGGTCACCGTTCCAAGATATCCTGGACTCAGGTTGAGACCGGGTCAGCCATCACCTGGAAATACCCCTCATGTATCCTGAAAGGTGATGAGTCGGTGGGTGAGTTCTACTCAGTTGCTGTGACCAACAATTATCAGCAGGCCGACACCGGCACAAAGATGATACACATAGGTAAGAACAGTCGTTCCACCATAGTAAGCAAAGGTATTTCCGCCGGACATAGCCAGAACTCCTATCGTGGTTTGGTAAGGGTAAGTTCGGGAGCTGCCGGCTGCCGCAATTTCACACAGTGTGATTCGTTGCTGATGGGAGAGGAGTGTGGGGCGCATACTTTCCCCTACATAGATGTCAGGAATGACAGTTCCACAGTGGAACATGAGGCCACGACATCGAAGATAAACGAGGAGCAGCTTTTCTATTGCCGTCAGCGTGGCATTCCGGCGGAGGAAGCTGTAGGATTGATAGTTAACGGATATGCCAAGGAGGTCATGAACAAGTTGCCGATGGAATTTGCCGTAGAGGCCCAGAAGCTGCTGCAGATTTCGTTGGAGGGTTCGGTAGGATAAAGAAAGGAGAATAGGAATTGATAGAGAGAATAGTAATAGTAGACCAGGTAGATCCGCAGACCTTCTACGGACCGAATAATGTAAACATCAACCTTATCCGGAATCTCTTTCCGAAGTTGAGGGTTGCAGCCCGCGGGAATGTCATAAAGGCCATCGGGGAGGAGAGTGAGACAGCGGATTTTGAGGAAAAGGTAAAGACACTTGAGGCATACGCCTCGAAATATAACAAGCTCACGGAGGAGGCGATAATCGATATAGTGCGTGGCACCCCTCCCCCCCGGGCGGAGAATGAGGGTGTGATTCTCTATAACCAGAGCGGTCGTCCCATATCACCGCGCAATGCGAATCAGGCGAAGATGGTGGAGTCGTTCCGGCGAAATGACCTGACCTTCGCGCTGGGACCTGCCGGGACCGGAAAGACCTATATCGCCATAGCCCTTGCAGTGGCAGCCTTGAAGAACAAGGAGTGTAAGCGTATAATCCTGTCCCGACCGGCGGTAGAAGCAGGGGAGAAACTGGGATTCCTCCCCGGGGATATGAAGGATAAGATAGACCCCTATCTGCGTCCGCTTTATGATGCGCTGGAGGATATGTTGCCGCAAGTGAAGCTGAAGGAGTATATGGAGAGTGATACAATCCAGATAGCTCCCCTCGCCTTTATGCGCGGACGCACCCTAAACGATGCCATTATCATTCTGGATGAGGCACAAAACACCACACGCCATCAGATGAAGATGTTTCTGACACGTATGGGTATGAATGCCAAGATGATAGTGACAGGAGACGCAACCCAGATCGACCTTCCGCGCACTGTTCAGAGCGGCTTGCTCCAGGCGCTGCGTATACTTCGCGGCGTGAAGGGGATAGGGTTTATAGAGTATCTGAAGAAGGATATAGTCCGTCACCCCCTGGTGCAGAGGATTGTGGATGCCTACGAGCATCGAGAGAGTGAGGAGACGGATGAATCCGAAGGGGAAAAAGCACATTAAAAAGGAAAAGAGATGAAAGTTGGAGATACCGTAAGATACCTTAACGCTACAGGGAGCGGGAAAGTGACCCGCATCGAAGGAGCGATAGCATACGTAGAGGAGGATGGCTTTGAGACCCCGATGCTTGTCAAGGAGCTGGTGGTGGTGCTACCGGCAGGACATGAAAGAGCCGGTGGCGCACGCCTGATGTTTGACCAGAGCGCGTATGATGCCGGCAGAGGGAAGAGTCATCTTTCAGCGAAGGGTGTTCCGTCGAAGGAGGAGACAAAGGATGTTCCGTCACCGGTGAGAAGAGAAAGTCCGAAGGGAGATGTGGAGGGAGAGGCGAAAGTTCGTCTTCTGTTTGAGCCCACGAATGTCAAGCAGCTTGACAAGAGCCGCTTCGCGGCCCTTCTGGTGAATGATTCCCCTTATCACCTCACCTTCTGTGTCAGCACAAAGGGTGACGGGGAGCGCAAATGGCGCCTTCTGATGAATGATGTAGTTGCCCCGGAGGAGATAATCGAGGTAGCGGATCTCAGCCACGAGGATTTGCCCGGATATGAGCAGATATTGGTGCAGGGTGTATTCTTCAGTGAGGAAGCGCGGTTTGCCGGACTGGCACCCTTGGATTGCACCATAAAGGTGGATACCACCAAGTTTCATAAATTCCATTGCTTCCGCGAAGGGAAATACAGCGATGTTCCCGTGCTGGAGTTATCCCTTGACAGGAAAGTTACCCCCGGAGAGACACAATTGAAGGCTCTGGAGGAGAGTTTTCACGGGAATGTCAGGAAGACAGCGGCGCTCAACAAAGGGGGTGCTGACAGCAAGAGGGTTAAAAAAGTGGAAGACCCGGCATCGAATCCGCATAAGCTGTTGCCCCTGCAGGAGATAGACCTTCATATCCATGCCCTCACCGACAGCACTGCCGGTATGGAGCCGAAGGATATGCTGGAGATGCAGTTGGGAGAAGTGAGGAAAGTAATGGAAGCGCACAAAAAGCGAAAAGGTCAGAAGATAGTGTTTATTCACGGTAAGGGAGAGGGAGTGTTGCGCAAAGAGGTATTGAAACTGTTGCGCAGTAAATATCCCACTGCAGATCTGCAGGATGCCTCCTTCCGGGAATACGGCTTCGGAGCGACGTTGGTGACAATCTGAAAAAGAGAGGGATATGAAGATACCGGATATATGGTGGAGTTGTCCGACAGAGGCGGATAACGGAAATAGAATAATAGTAACGGGTCATGACGGTCTTGAGGAGGTGCGCCGGAGTGGTAAATATCGATTTCGCCTTGAGGTGAGTCTAAAGTACGATTCACTTCCCGACGGGATGCCCGAGCGGAATGTGGAGGATGATCTCGACAAGCTTACCGAGTCCTTCCACACCGCATTGAAGCGGGATACGGCTGTGGTTCTGACCGGTATTTATACCGGAGACGGGCAGCGTGACTGGATTTTCTACACCACCTCGCTGTTTATCTTTCAGAAAGTCTTCAACCGGGCTTTGGAGGGGATGGAGAGTTTTCCGTTCCTCATAGAGGCATACGAAGATCCGGACTGGGAGGAATATGAGCAGATGAGGGAGGGAACCTATATCACTCTTCCGGATAGCTGACAGCCGAAAAAAAGAAAAGGGATTAATCGTGCCACCGAATCCGGGGAAACCCCGGCACCGGGGGTACTAAAAACAACAATAATATGATAAAATCTTACATGTTGACACTCTGCGCAATAGTCTGTATGGCTTTCGGACTCAGCGCACAGGTGGTGACCACAGAACCATCAATCCTGCAGATAGATTCGCAGGATGTTGTGGTCTATTTCCACGCAGACAAGGGAAACAAGGGACTTATGGGTCTTGCTCCCGGTGTGGATGTCTATGCCCATACAGGGCTGATTACATCACAGTCGAAGGATGACACTGACTGGAAGTACACCAACTCATCATGGGATACCAATGAGTTGAAGTACAAATGTGAATATGTCAGCGAGAACCTTTACAAACTCGTGATCGGGGATATCATCCAATTCTATGGAGCTCCGGTCAATACGGTGGTCAAGAAACTCGGTTTTGTGTTCCGCAATTCCGATGGAAGCAAGACCGGGCGTAATGCGGACGGCTCAGACATTATGGTAAAAGTTGCGGATAGCGGTCTGCAGGTATCGCTTCAGACCAACCTTGACGGCACATTGGTCACACCGGAGAATCCGAAGGTGACGTTCACCGTCAGTTCCACCCAGGCTGCCCGCCTGTCTTTGTCAATCAATGGAACTGAGGTAGCGAGCAAGGATAATACCACTCTTCTTCAGACAGAATATATCTTTACTGAACCGGGTGTTTACAATTGTTACGGAAATGCCCAGGTTGACGATAAGGTGGTCAGCGAAAAGATTCGCCTGGCATACGCCGACAACTCCAAGCCTGTCACCTATCCCGGGGGAGTTCCTAAGATGGGAGCTGTGCGGAATGCAGACGGCAGCGTGACATTCTGTCTTGGCGCTCCACGCAAGCAGAGCGTGATGATTCTGGGTTCATGGAATAATTTTGAACCTGTAGAGGAGGCGTTGATGAATTATCAGGATTATAATGGTCAGCGCTATTTCTGGGTTACAGTCAACGGGCTGGATTATGACAAGCAGTATATGTATTACTACCAGATTGACGGTGACCTGAAGGTAGGTGACCCTTATGCACGTCTGGTGCTTGATCCCAATAATGACAAGTATATCTCTGATTCTGTATATCCTGATCTTCCGGCATATCCCGACAATGCCGGTGTGCGGGATGTGTCAATGGCAATTTATCAGGGAAATATCAACGATTATGACTGGAAGGTGACAGACTTCAAGCCGGCAGATAAATCAAATCTGATGATTTATGAACTGTTGGTGCGCGACTTTACCGGAACAGAGGGTAAAGCACAGGGTAACGGCACCATCCGCAAAGCCATGGAGAAGCTGGATTATCTGAAGAATATGGGTATCAATGCAATAGAATTGCTTCCGATAAATGAATTCCAGGGTAACAACTCATGGGGATATAACCCCAATTTCTATTTCGCACCCGATAAGGCATACGGTACTCCCGCTGATTATAAGGAGTTCATAGATAAGTGTCACTCGATGGGAATAGCAGTGATTCTCGACATGGTGTTCAATCAGAGCGACTGGCAACATCCGTGGTACAGAATGTATGAAGTAGGTGACAACCCCTTCTTCAATGCCACCGCACCGCATGCCTACAGTGTGCTGAACGACTGGAATCAGAGCTATCCTCTTGTAAGAGAGCAATGGCATGACGTAGTGACCTACTGGATTAAGGAGTATAAGGTAGACGGTTTCCGCTTCGATTTGGTTAAGGGTCTCGGAAACAACGACTCCTATCCCAACAGCGGAGACTCAGGTACAAATGCCTTCAACCAGAGTCGTATCGACAATATGCGTGATATCCAGAACTATATGCTGGCAGCCAATCCCAATGCCATTCTCATCAACGAGAATCTTGCAGGAGCGG
Organism: uncultured Sangeribacter sp.; assembly: GCA_964509225.1. GTDB lineage: Bacteria > Bacteroidota > Bacteroidia > Bacteroidales > Muribaculaceae > Lepagella. Next base: position 65,839 of record CAZDWB010000009.1, on the reverse strand, counting down.
AAGAGGAGAACGCAATGGCAAAATTCGGTCAGTTGAACTGGGCTAATGTCAATAACGAGGGAAGTCAGTTTGCCATGGGATATAAGTCCAGCTCCAACCTTAACCGTATGTATGCACCTCGCGATGGAAGAGACTGGGGCTCCACAGTGTCATATCTTGAGAGCCACGATGAGCAGCGTCTGGCATATCGCCAGAAGCAGGATGGTGCCGAGGGAGTAAAGGGTAACCAGGAAGTATCTTTGCGCCGTCTCGGAGCGGCAGCGGCCCAGATGATTCTCGCACCCGGCGCTCACATGGTATGGCAGTTCTCAGAACTCGGCAACGATCAGAGCACCAAGAATTCCAGCGGTAACAACACCAGTCCGAAGGTGGTACACTGGAATTATCTTGATGAGCCGGCACGCCGGGGCTTATATGATTCCTATTGCGAACTTATGTGGATAAGAAATAACAATCCCGATCTCTTCGCTCAGGATGCCTCCTATGAATCCAAGTGCGGTTCGGCAAACTGGGCTACAGGTCGCTCTATGATATCCATTAAGGGGGATAAGGAACTATTTACCCTCATCAACCCGAATATCGACAAGGAGATAACGATGACAGTAAGTTTCGCTAAGACCTCCAATGATGATTATCAGATACTTTCCAAGTCGTATGGCACAGAACCGACATTCAGTGTAACAGGGGGCACGGTGACAATACCTGCTAACTCATACGTGACTATCGGTTCGAAGAATGTAACCTCTGTAGAGGGAATATCCTCAGAGAGAGACGGAGTAATCTCGGCTCGCGGTATCAAGGGAGCGATCCTTGTAGAGGGAGCATCGGGAGGAGTACGCGTGTATGACCTCAATGGAGTATGCTGTTATCAGGGTGGCACCGGAAGAATCGAGGTTCCAGCCGGAATATATATTGTAGCCGGCGAGAAGGGAGCGGTAAAAGTGTTTGTTCGCTAACGGAGACCATCGTATAATATAAAATAGAAAAGCGGGTTCGGCTGACCGAATCCGCTTTTTCTTTTAAGCAACGAGAGTTGCCCGATGCTGGAAGTGGAGGATTAAACTGCTTAATTTATGAAACAATCAAACTTTAAAATATTACCCTAATGCAAACTATCAATAATACAATTTAACCTCCTGCTCCAAGGATAGAATATGTTCCGGCTTTATCACAAAGACAGAGGTGAATGATGTGTGACTCTGCCCTTGATAAAAAGATTTGACATTTTTCTACCTCAGGCTTGAGGCGGTCTTCGAAATTCCATCTTAGAAGTGACAAAGAAGGAATTTAGAATTATATCAAGTGTTAATCTTGATGGCACAAAGTTAATAATAAAAATTATTTCAAAACAAATTTTTAACAAAATATTTTTAAGGAGGAAAATTTGAAAGAAAAAGCAATAATTTACCAACTTGATATAGATTCAAGGATTAAAAGCATAAAAGAGTGCCGTTTGTCTATTCGAGGAGGGTGGAAAGGTGGTAGCTGAGGGGTTAAATAGTGTTAAAAAGTTTTTTCAATTTTTAAGGAAATTTTCATAAAAGGGGTAAAAATTTTTGGGTGTGGGATAATCCCGGGGTGATATTAGGAATTTTTAACATCGCAGGTAGTTATTAATAAGGTGAAAGTTGGGAAAATTGCCCAAAAATCCGTTACTTTGCAGATTGAATAAAACTTGGGATATAGAAGGAAAATAATATCCCGGAAGAGAAAGTCTCAGGCATGGGTAAAATCATTGCAATAGCAAATCAGAAGGGTGGAGTGGGGAAGACCACGACAGCCTTTAATCTGGGAGCATGTCTTGCGTTGGCGCGCAAGAAGGTATTGTTGGTAGATGCCGATCCGCAGGCGAACGCCACTTCCGGATTGGGAATCGACCCGGATTCATTGGATGCGAGTATCTATGAATGTATGGTGGACGGATATCCGGCAGTGGATGCAGTTGTCCCTACAGATGTCGAACATCTTTCAATCATCGGTTCACGCATAGATCTGGTAGGAGCTGAAGTTGAATTGATGAATCGTCCGGAGCGTGAGCGTGTGCTTCATAATGTACTGGCGCCGCTGAAGGATGATTATGACTATATTTTAATAGACTGTTCACCGTCGTTGGGAGTAATCACGGTAAATGCACTGACGGCAGCCGATTCGGTGATAATCCCGGTTCAGGCGGAATATTTCGCGCTTGAGGGGATTTCACAGCTGCTGAACACCATCCGCATCATCAAGAGCCGTCTACGCCCTACACTCGAAATAGAGGGTTTCCTCCTGACAATGTATGACGCACGTCTGCGTCTCGCCAATCAGATTTATGAGGAACTTAAATCCCACTTCGGAAAGATGGTGTTCGAAAATGTGATTCCCCGTAATATCAAACTCTCGGAGTCTCCCAGTCATGGACTGCCGGTGATTCTCTATGATCCGGACAGTCGCGGCGCAATAGCCTATACGGAATTGGCCCGGGAACTCATCAACCGCAACCGACGTAAGAAATGAAAAGAAGGAATGCTTTAGGAAGAGGTCTGGATTCACTCATATCTATGGAAGATGTGCGTACGGACGGTTCCTCAAAAATCAATGAGATAGAGGTGAGCCGGATAGTACCGAATCCGGAACAGCCCCGGCGCACATTCGATGAGGAGAGTCTGGAAGAGTTGGCAACCTCTATCCGTGAATTAGGAATAGTGCAGCCGTTATCGTTGCGCGTTGCCGACAACGGGAGTTATCAGATTATAGCCGGAGAGCGTCGCTGGCGTGCGGCACGCCTTGCAGGATTGACCACAGTGCCCGCCTACGTGCTTACCGCTTCTGATTCAGAGGTGACAGAGATGGCTCTCATTGAGAATATACAGCGAGAAGACCTTAATGCCATAGAGGTGGCTCTGGCTTTCCGCAAGCTTATAGACAGTTACAATCTCACACAGGAGCGACTTTCTGAACGTCTGGGGAAGAAACGTGCTACGATAGCCAACCATCTCCGGTTGCTTCGTCTGCCGGCGGAGATTCAGCTCGGACTGCGCGACCGCAAGCTCGATATGGGTCATGCACGTGCGCTCCTCTCAGTAGCTGACCCCAAAAAGCAGCTCAAGCTTTATACACGTATCCTTAAGGAGGGACTTTCTGTGAGAAAAGTGGAAGAATTGGCGCGTGCGGCAGCGGAGGAGGAGAAGGGAGCTGAGAAACTCCCCTTGAAAAAGAACCATGACTATGATTTCTTTGCTAAGGAACTTGCCAATTATTTCCCGACACCGGTAAAATTCAACCGGGATGCGTCCGGGAAAGGTACCATAACCCTCAAGTTTGCCTCAGACGATGAGTTGCAACGTCTTGTGGCATTGTTTGAGAAACTGAAACAGTAAGTACAGGGGGATGAACAAAGAGTGCCGCATACTACGCTCCGGGGGATTGAGAATCTTTCTTGCCACGATGATGATAGTGGTGGGCTCGATGTTTGCATGGAGTCAGGAGAGTGAGGGGGAGCCGGTGATAGTGGCCGGTGTAGAGGTAGAGGAACCGCAGACAGTGGTAACAGCCGACGATTACCCTTACGGACCGAACGGGGAGAAGATTTTCAACCCCGACCCAACGCGTGCAGTGTGGCTATCGGCGCTTTGTCCCGGCTTAGGTCAGATTTATAACAGGCGCTATTGGAAACTACCGATAATCATAGCCGGATTTATGGGTCTTGGTTACGGTACAAGCTGGAATAACGGACAGTATCAAGATTATTCGCAGGGTTATCGGGATTTGCTCGACAATGACCCCTCGTCAAACTCCTATATGAACTTTTTCCCGCCGACGGTGGATGAAAGTTCTCTCGATAAAAGCTGGTTGCAGGCTACTTTCAAGAGTCGCCGTGACTATTACCGGCGCAACCGCGACTTATGTATCATCTCCATGGTAGGAGTCTATCTGCTGTGTATGGTTGATGCATACGTGGATGCGTCGCTTTCACATTTCGACATCTCACCGACGTTGTCGATGGATGTAGCCCCGACGATGATAATCGAACCGGGGAACCTGAAACCGAAACCGGCTCTCACCTGGGCCTTTACATTCTAAACTCTCTCGTTAACGGATTATGAAGAAACGTCTCTATCTATTTTCGCTGGCTTTGGTCGCTTTGTCGATGCAGGCTAAAACAAATGATGATATTTTATCGCATACCATTACTGATGAGTCAATAGTATTTCCGGAAAGTTTTGAGGCAGATACACAGAAATTGCTCGAAAGCTGGTATATGAAGAATTATACGGCAACAGATTCGAAATCGTTGAGCCGTGAAGACCCTAAAGTGTCGGATGCGGAGTACAAACGAAGGCTGTCGGCTATGCCGTGTGTGATTGAAATGCCTTATAATCAGATAGTGCGCAGCTATATCGAAAGGTACACGAAGAAAGGTCGCGCACAGGTTTCTGCAATATTAGGATTGGGTTTGTATTATATACCGATCTTCGAACAGGCGCTGGAGGCAGAGGGACTGCCACTGGAACTGAAGTATCTTCCTGTTATAGAATCAGGACTCGACCCGAATGCAGTGTCACGGCATGGCGCCACGGGACTCTGGCAGTTTATGCTCGGACCGGCAAAGGGTCTCGGAATGGAGGTAAATTCACTTGTTGATGAGCGGCGCGACCCTTATACCTCATCCAGATTTGCAGCGAAATTCCTAAAGGATCTATATTCCACCTACGGCGACTGGTCTCTGGCAATCGCGGCTTATAACTGCGGTCCGGGTACTGTGAATAAGGCAATCCGGAGGGCAGGGGGTGACCCTAAAAGCCATGATTTCTGGAGCATATATTATTATCTGCCGGCTGAAACCAGAGGGTATGTGCCGATGTTTATCGCCGCAAATTATGTCATGACATATTATCCGGAGCATCATATATCTCCGGTGCTTCCCACAAAACCGTTGGTGACCGACACCATCGGGATTAATAATCGTGTGCATTTCGAACAGATTTCCAAAGTGCTGAATATCCCGAAAGATGAGTTGCGTCTTTTGAATCCTCAGTTTCGCGCAGACCTGATACCGGGCTCGCCGGAGAAGCAGTATGCCCTGATTCTTCCCGGACAGCAGGTTCATGCCTATCTTGTGAGTGAACCTCAGATTCTGAGTTATGAAGCTGATAAATACAAACAGCGTGAAGAGGCCATTCCGGGAGGTGATCCGTCCGGGGCTGACGCAGTGACGGATGATATCCCGGCAGAGGAGAATCTGTTTGCTGTAAATGATATTAATGAAGCATCGCCGTCACCTGTGGCGCAGACGGTCAAGAGCGCATCAGCCAAGGGACAGAAGCGGAGTGTGGTCCACACAGTGGCAGCCGGGGAATCGCTGGCAGATATTGCCAAATTATATGAGGTGGATATCACAGAGGTGCGACGCGCCAACTCCTTGCGGCGCAATGCAGTGCGTCCGGGACAGCAGTTGCGCATAGAGACATCCGTGGCAGAGTCGGTAGTGGCACAGAGCAAGAAGAATGTCAGGGAAAGTCAGGCAAGCGAGCCGGTGAATGGAAATGAGACGGTTCAGGAGACGGCTTCCACACGCAGCGGAGTGAAAGCTGCCACACCGAGAGCTGCTGCTTCCAAGACACCTCAGACGGATAATACCCGTCCATATACTTCCGGGAAGGGTAAGAAGAAACAGACCACTCCGAAACAGAAGGAAGTGAAACATGAGGTGAAAGAGGGGGATAATCTCTCAAAGATTGCCAAAAGATATGGTGTGAGTGTAGAAGACCTGAAGAAAGCCAATGCCGGGAAGGGTGATATGATTCATCCGGGCGACAACATCACGATACCCTCAAAGGGGAAAAGTGGCTCCTCCAAAAAGGGTAGCGGAAAGTCCTCTTCAAAGAAAGGTAAGAAGAGAAGACGCTGAGAGGTTGTTATATAAGTAAAGAAACTGTTAATAAATTTGTTTAATACGATTTGAGTCGGATTATGAACAAGACCCAGAAGATAATGTTATTCGGAAGTATAGCTGTATTTTTATGTCTGGCAGGATTGATAGTGTCGCTGCTTGTTACGAACAATAAGGAGTCGGAACGGGCAGACGAGACGCAGGCGCGTCTCGACTCTCTGTCGATGGCAAACGATCGTCTCCAGCTGACAAATGAGTTTAATCAGCTTAATGCTGATTTTCAACAATATGAGGACCAGCAAGTGTATCTGAAGAATGATTCCCTGATATCGCAATATAATGATGCACGTGCTCGAATCGAGCAGTTGCTGAAGGAGCTCAACGGGGAGAAGAGACGCAACGATACCAACCTCAAACGCATCAAGCAGCTTGAGGGGGAAATTGCCACACTGAAAGGGATAGTGAAGCATTATCTGGAAGAGATTAAGCGCCTGGGTGAAGAGAATGAGGGATTGAAACGCGAAATAGAGGAGGTGCAGCAGAAGAATCAGGTCCTTGAGACTCAGAACGAGACAACGAAGCGTGACAATGCCGAACTGGCTCAGACCGTGCGTCTCGCAAAGAAGTTGAACATCACCAATCTTACCCTACATTCATATAACAAGAAAGACAAGAGTGAGAAAAATATAACAAAGGCGAGGAAACTTGGAGTTAGCTTCACCGTGAGTCCGAATAATACGGCGGCTGCCGGAATGAAGGATTTCTATGTGAGGATAATCTCGCCGGAGGGGTCGCTGCTCGGGAATGGTGGAAGTTTCAGCTTTGACGGGACCTCCCTGGGATGTACGGCCCACCGGAGAGTGGAATATGATAATAAGGAGACACACGTGAGCGTGTACTGGAATGTGAATACCACGCTTGTGCCGGGTGGTTATCGTGTGGAGGTTTTCTGCGACGGTTATCGTCTTGATTCCCGTGAATTTCAAATGAATAAATGATGAAAGAGATTATAGATTGGGCAGAAGGTATGGGTTGTGCCGCCACTGTCTGCGACAAGGATTGCAAAATCCTATATATGAATGAGAAGTCCCGGATGACGTTTGCACGCCATGGTGACATTATCGGTCATGACCTGATGCAATATCATCCTCCGCATGCACAGCAGAAGATAGCTCACATGCTGGCTACGGGTGAGACGAATGCTTATACCATCAGAAAGAATGGGGTGAAAAAACTTATTTTCCAGACTCCCTGGCGTAAGGATGGTGAGATAGCCGGACTGGTGGAACTCTCCATCCCCCTGCCGGATGATATGCCCCACTATGACCGAGACCAACAAAAATAAATTTAAATCCTGAAAATTATGGCTGTATTTCTGATAATATTGAGTGTGTTGCTGTGGGTAGGTTCATTAGTGATTCTTCCCCGCAAATCACTCTTCGCACCGGGATTGTCATTCCTCGGACTGCTTGCTATCTCATTTGCATCGCGCAACGGCTATCAGTTGGTGCCGGTAAATAATACTATCCTTACGGGATGGCTATGTATGACAGTGGTGGTGATGCTCGCCACCTATATGCAGCCGTTGCCGGTGAGAAATTCATCCCGTGGCATGAGCTATATTCTGATCGGGGGTATTGTCGGCCTTGCATTGGGACTGCTTGGATTCACTTTCACCACCAACCTCAGTATGCTCTACGGGATAATGATTGTGGGTGTCATAGCCGGTATCTTCTTTGGCTTTCTCCTTTATACCCGGACTCCGGATGGGAAGGGAGTGGATTTAGGTTCGGGCAATTTCTTCCGATATCTTTTCGCGAAGGGTTTCCCCACGGCCATTACCCTGATGCAGATTGGAGTAGTGCTGGTGATTGTTATGGCTATAAACAGGGTAGTGGCATGAAGCGTCTTATATATTTAATTTCCGCCGGTCTGATAGTGCTTTCAACATTCATGATGGAGGCACAGACTCCGCGCAAACAGGTGACACGTCCTATCCCGGAGTCGGAAGTGCAGTCACGACCTGCCGACAAGAGAAAGATTACGGTGGCAAAACCGGACCTTCAGGAGATTCAGAAAATTACTCTCGATCCATCATCGAAGTTCTATTTCCCGAAACTTATGGCGAAGTATCTGAAAAATGATACCACCATGACTAAAGAGGAGTATCGCAATTTTTATCTGGGATATATGTTTCAGGAGGATTACGACCCTTATCGTACCTCCCCCTATTCGGGAGTGACGGATTCACTGCGCCGTAAGTCATCCCACAGCAAGGAGGAGATAGATACAATCCGGAAATATGCGGAACTTGCCCTGATGGATAACCCTTTTGACCTTCGCCAGATGTCTTTTCTGGTTCATGTGCTCAAGGAGAAAAGGAAGGATATGAGTGCCAAAATATGGGAGTACCGTCTTGAGCATCTTCTGGGTGCCATAAAGAGCACCGGGAGTGGAGAAAGTGTGGATGACCCCTGGTATGTCATATATCCGATGCATGAATATGATATGGTGCAGCTTCTGGGATATGAGGCCACGGATGTGGATTTCTTCGATGGCGTTGATTATCTGAAAGTTGTTCCCGACCCAACGTCTCAACGTCGCCGGGGTAAGGATGCCAAGGGATTCTATTTTAATGTCCGGATTCCTCAGCAGCAGTACGAATTGAAACATCCCGAATCTCCGGAAGATGAAGTATCAGATTAAGGTCTGTTTCCCCATATATCCCGTGGAGGATGAGAGGGATTTCGGCACGATATTTGTTGTATAAGCAGAGATCCTTAAAGATTTCTGCTTTAATATAAATTGATAAAAAACAAACCTTAGAGCAAATATCCGTTATTGCTCGCACTAAAAATATTTAAGTATGGATAAAGAGAAAGAATTGAAAGTAGGCCCCGGGATGGTGGTGGCCTATACATATAAATTATATAATGAGACAGATGGGAGTCTGTTGTTTGAGGCGGAGGAGAAGGCACCGGATATGATGGTTTACGGTATGAGCCATGATGTAGTGCCCGGGTTGATAGCTGCAGTCAAGGATCTGAAGACCGGTGACCGTTTTGGAGTCACCCTCCCTCCGGAGGCCGCTTTCGGTCAGAGATATGATGACAATGTTGTCAAGCTTGAAAAGGAGATTTTTATGCGCGACGGCAAACTTGTAGAGGAAGTCAAGGAGGGTGCCTTGCTCCCTATGATGACAGCAGAAGGTTACAGCATACGAGGACGTGTCATCAAGATTGACGACAAGGAGATTACGATGGACTTCAATCATCCGTTCGCAGGATTGACAGTGCGTTATGAGGGAGAGATTCGTGATGTACGCGAGGCTACTCCGGAAGAGTTGAAGCCTGCCGGGGGATGCTGCGGAGGTTGCGGTGGCGGCTGTGGCAGCGACTGCGGCGAAGGTGAAGGGGAGCATAGTTGCGGCGAATGTGGCTGTCATTAATGATGTCTCTCAAGCTTTTTTATTGAACCCCTAATCATAACATACGACAAATGAAACGATTAAATATCGCAATATTTTTGGGATGTCTGCCGGTGATTGTGAATGCCCAGTCTTTTCAAGAAGGGGATATCGAATGGCCCCAAACTGCAGATTTCGCAAAGAATGTTGCAAAATGGCAAACGGAACACAGAATTTCGGCAGATGACAATTTCTTCATTTCAAGAGTCCGTCCGAGACTTCGTTTCCGTAATCAGGCAACGCAGGTCAATCCAGACCTGACGGAGGGTGTCAATGACAAGCGCCTTTGCGCGTGGTTGCCCATAAATGTGCTCAAAACCGACAGCCGACGCAACAGTCTTCCTACAGGAGAGTTTGATTCGGAATGTTTCACGATGTGGAGCTATGTGGACCATTGGGGTAACTGGTCAGCGCCTCTTGGAGCTGTTCCGGGAAATTTCACCGATGTCGCTCATAAGAACGGTGTCACTGTCTCATCCGTGGCCTCCATCCCCTTCGGAGTCATCTCCTCCCAATGGTCAAAGACACTGGATGAAATTTCCGAGCTCAAGGCAGAAGATGTGGCTCCGATGCTGGTCTATTACGGCTCTGACGGACTGGGATATAACTCGGAATTCTCGGGTTACAACACTTCACGTCTGGCAAAAATCATGAACTTCCACCAGGGACTTCTGACAAATCTGAATGAGTTGTACGGCAAGGTAACTCCGGGCTATGATTTGGCAGAGAACCTGTGGTATGACGGAACTACGGTTGACGGAGAGATACTGTTTGACCGTGGCTTAGGGAGTCATAACGTAGCCAATTGGGGGTCGGCAGGTGAGGAGCGGACTTCTTTGTTTTTCAACTATAACTGGAATAATACCGACCTTCTCCAGCGCTCGGTCAACAATGCCCTCTCGATGGCGGGAGGACGCAGCCCGTTCTATCTTTATTGTGGAGTCAATCTTCAGGGAGGCGAACCGCGCACTACGAAGCCTACATGGAGTGTCATGAAAGATTTCCCGGTGTCTATCGGACTATGGGGCGCTCACTCGGAGAATATGTTCTGGCAGAACCGTACTGATAAAGGTCAGTCGGCACTCTCGCGCCAGCAAACTTATCAGTCAAGACTTGAACAATGGTTCAGCGGAGGTCGTTTCAACCCGGTGAACCTCCCGGAAATTTCATTGGCTACACGTTGTGAGACTGACGATAAGACTTTTCATGGAATGGCGACCTTTATGTCGGCACGTTCGGCACTGAGCTGGGACCTGAATGACACACCGTTCATAACGAGCTTTAATGTAGGAAACGGGCAATTCTTCAACTGGAGAGGAGAACGCGAAAATGATAATGAATGGTATAATATAGGAATCCAGGATTATATGCCGACCTGGCGTTGGTGGATAACGAAGGATCTTATAGGTCGCGATGCATCACAGGCAGTAACGGGACTTACTCCTGCCTTCACTTGGGACGATGCCTGGTTCGGGGGTTCATGTCTGCGTATAACGGGTGGAACGGATAAAGCCGTTCTTCATCTTTTCAAGACATCATTTGCGCTCAATGGTGGAGAGAGATTGTCCATCCGCTATAAGAGTGCCGTGGTCCCTGAGGGGATGGCTCTCATCGGCACATTAACCGGTTCGGAAGATAAAACCTCTTTCCGTCTCCCTTTGAGCAATGCCGATGTTGCCGACGTTAACGGATGGCGTCAGGCTGAAATCACAATCCCACCGACTGCGGGAGGTGCCCGACTGGCTCTTCTTGCATTTGAATTTGACAATTGTCACGACCTCGATGTCAAGATAGGGGAAATATCTCTTACCGCCGATCGATATCCCTCTCCGGAGACACCTGAAATCACGCATGTCTCAGCTCTCCGCAACACATATTCCGGAATTGACGGCAAGATAATTTTTAATGTACCCAATTCGAAGCCGGAAGGGGAAGTGTGCTATAATGACGATGTGAATATCTCGATGTTCAAGATTTATTCACAGGAGGAGGGAGGTGAGCCTTCATTGAGAGGAGCGACCACCTCCTGGGCTGCCATGAGTTATGCAACTCCTTTTGCAGGTAACGACGAGGGTGTAGGGAAGATTCGTTTCGGCGTATCCGCCGTTGGTCTTGACCTCGAAACGGAAACTCCGGTTACATGGAGCGAGTGGATAGAATCGGGAGAGAGAATCTTCAGCGACGAGATTGTATCGGATAAATCCACTATCACTCCCGGAGAGACATTTATTCTGCGTGCTGTAGATGATAAGCGAAAATTTGACTGGGTCATCACAGAGAGCGATAATGCTGACAGCGTGATAGCCGGGAGTAACGGTTATTGCAACGAATGGGAGTGTGAAGGGATAGACCGCATCGGCAGTTATGATCTCTACGTCACCAAACCTGACAATAATGAACCGGTAATTTACCGAGGTTATATCTCCGTCACGGATCCCGCTCGTGGCAGAGTTCCTGAAATCCGGTCTATCATGGCAAACGGAGAGACTGCCGGAATCAAAGTTATCCGAGATGAAGAGGTGAAACTTGAATATACCGGACGCGAGGCAGACGGCACACGCTCACGCGGACTCAGGATAGATGAAAATTCTTTCGGAATACGTATCGGCGATGTTCTTGAAAAAGGGGACCAGTCCTTCTCCATCGCGGGTTGGATGAAGGTCGATGAGTATCCCGGGGCTATCAATTGGGTAGACGTTGCCAGACGTGACGGCGAGTGGCCGCGCAACAACTGGGGATGGCTCTGGACCTCACTTAATCCCGATGGCTCAATACAGAACTATGACCAGGATTATTCTCCGTTGGATAAGGGAGCTACCACACGCTATGTCACTTACGATTTCGGCAAGGGGGAACCTATTTTCAACAAAGGTCAATGGAATCACTTCGCGATGGTATTTGACCGCGATAGCAAAAACACCAGAACTCTTATTTACATTAACGGGAAACCGGTGGAAAGTGCATGGAGATATTTCTACAGCACCGACTATAACACGAGTCCCAGATTACAGGCATCAGGTAAGACACTTGATTTCATCCCTGCTTTCAAAACCATAGACCTTGACAATTATATCATCATCGGCGGGACACGCAGACCGGGACGCGGTCATGGCGGACTCGGATTCACCGGTGTGATTGACGACATTGAAATCTGGAACCGTGCTATGACCGGAGATGAAGTTGCTGCTTCATACGCCGGCAACGATGTGGAGAACCTTCCGGACGGAATCTCGGCATTTTTCGATTTTGAGGAACAGGCGGGAGATGATATGATGCTTGTGGCAAAAGGTAATCATCCCCAAGCGAAGGCAGGATATTTCCAGCTGCGTGCCTCAGCAGGCGCTGAGGGTCAGTCCACGTACGATTTCCTGCCACCGACATTCACTTCCGGCACTCCCTTTATCCCCGGAAAGGATTATAAGATTTCAACTTCTGCCGAATGGAATGTGCCGGGTGGAATCATCAAGCAGAATTCCGGTAACGACACTGACGGTGAGTCAATCGTTTCATTCCCCGCCAATGGTCAATACAATGCCACGCTGACACTTCGCAACGATCTGGGAAGTGACTCTCGAACTTACAATTTCATCAATGTCACAGACCCGTCGGGAGTCGAGTTGTCTGGTGATGAATCTGAAGAAAAGGTGTTCGTGACCGGCAGGGATATCATACTGTCTACCTCCAAAACCGGAGAGTACACAGTGGAGTTGTTTGATATGAATGGCAGAAATCTTATCTCCTGCAATTGCGTAATCGAAGAGACGGGTCAACGCATCCTTCTTACGCTTCCTGACGCAGGGATTTATATTGTCAATCTCAGACGTAACGGAGAGAAACTCCCCGGATATAAGTTGATAGCAAGGTAGGGGATATCTCGAACTTTAAGTAATGGATGCAGCCAAAAGAAGCTGTGTCTAAGTGGATTTTCAGGAAAACACCCCGAAAGCAGGATCGATTGCTTTCGGGGTGCATTTCATAGGGGATGGAGAAAAAACCATCAAATGTCAGGAAATTAGTGAGATGAGAGGAAGGGGAGTTATAAAAATGGGGTGGCAAAGTGTTAACAAATGTTAAATCGACAAATAAAATTCAAAAAAAGTTGAAAAGTCATTTGGAATAAAAAAATAAATAGTAACTTTGCATCGCTTTTGAAAAGCAAAAACAATTGTTTTATTATTTTAAAGTTTAAAGAAAATGAAGAAAGTAATTTTAGCTGTAGCTGTATTATTCAGCGTAGCAATGGTATCTTGCGGTGGTGAAAAGAAAGCTGCTGATTCAGAATCAGTTCAGGTAGAAGAATCAGTAAACGTTGAGGAATCAATCGTTGAAGAAGCTCCCGTAGCTGACTCTGCAGCTGAGGTAGAAGCTCCCGTAGCTGACTCTGCAAAATAAGAAACCATTAAAGTTTCATAAAAAGAGGATTGATGCACAGCATCAATCCTCTTTTCTTATTCCCTAACACCTAATCCCTAATCCTTACCACCTAACACCTAACACCTAACCCTTAACACCTAATACCTATTCTCTAACACCTAACATACCCCTTATTCCATTAGATTGAGATATTTCCGGCGCTCTTCGCCGGTCCATTTCTGCTCCAATGGGATTAGGTTCTTTTTGTCGGCGAAAGGGGGATAGGTGGTCCTGAATGTAAGGCGGCGGAAGTGGTGGACAAAGACACCGCAAACGATAGAAAGGGGTTTGATATCCCCATTTTTTTCAGCCCTGCGTGAAGTCATAAGGTACATGTCGAAGTCGGCACCTTGCTGTGAGGGGTCCCATCCGTTGAACATTTCAACTCCTTTGCGAGACATTATGATGACAGAGCCTGAGAAACCGCGTATCATTTTTGTGTGGTATTTATCCCAAAGTTTATTGCAGTATTTTTCCCAGTTGCCGTAAGTGAGACGAACGATGAGTTTGAGGACCCGACGTTTTGAACCGAATAAAGCGAGGAGGGGATATTTGATACGTTTGAACCGGCGTGAGACACGATGGGTCATTTCCGGAGTGGGAAGATGGTCATTGGTAGCGACCGATATAATTTCGTAACCATCTTTCCCGAGGACCTGCATGATTCTGGAGTCCCAGTGTGGTGAGAGCCGGATATCATTGTTCAGAAAGGCGTAGACGTCGCCTGAGGCATGTTCTATCCCTTTATTCTGACAGTATGGATATGAATAGTTGGCATCGTTACGGATAACCTTCACGCGAGGATCGTCAAGGGATTCGAAATATTCCCGTGAACCGTCGGTGGAATTGTTGTCGATGATAATCAGTTCCCATTCGGAGTCGGTGGATTCGCAAAGGGACTGATAGAACAGCTTGTTCATGTCAAGCTGGTTATATATGGCTGTAATAACGGATATCATTTTTTTGCGTCAGGCGGAATTAGATTCACCGGACATACAAATTTAGTGAATATAACTGAGAATATTGGAAGTGAGGGTATAAAAAAAAGCCGATGCGAGCGCACCGGCTTTTTTATTGAGGGTAATAAGATTATTTCACGATAACTTTAGCAGTGCCGCGACCTTCAGTGATGATATACATGCCTCTGTCGATAGAGAAGCGAGCGTTATCATTACGGGGGTTCACAGTCATTACGAGACGTCCGTCGGTAGAGAAGACCTTGAGAGTCTTTCCGGCATATCCCTGAAGGTTGATATATCCCTTACCGGCATATATGCCATCGAGGGCGGTAATAGAGTTGACACCGTCATAATCAGGACCAAGAAGGGTAACGATATTTGACTTCGGACCCGGGATGATGCGACCCTCGTGGTTGACGTAAGTGAGGACATAATAATTCACACTCTTATCAAGCGGGAAGTTGGGGTCAACAATTCTGCGGTCGAGAGTATTTTCGACGATGATTTCATCGTTTCCATCAATCACGCGGTGCAGTTCGAAGTGATCGATATCCCATTTCTGGTCATTGAGAGGAGTGAAGGAGATGTCATCGATCATAGCTGCCAGGCAGTCGTAGCTTGAGTAAACGAGAGCGAAGTATTTAGCGTCAGAGGGGAGCTGGTAAGTACACTTCTCCCAACCTTCAGAGCCTACTTTGCTGAAAGAGCGCAGACGGATGAAGTCACCGTTGACGAGGTGAGTGGCATTAACAGGATCGAGCTCTGTTCCGGTAGAAGAGTAGTAAAGGTAGACATACTCGGTGTAGTCACTTGCAAGTGTAGTGTACATGAATGAGATTTCGGTACCACCTTTCACTTCGGGAGAGATTAACCAGTCGGCAGCCATATTTGGATTAGCTTCATCAGGAGATACGATAGAGCGCGCCATGATGTACTGGTTGCCGGAGTGGGGTTTGAGTCGGTCTTCGAGGTCGAATCCCCAATCATGAGGATTGACAACGGTCCATGCGCATGGGAGGTTAGAGTCTTCCCAAGTGAGTTCCACACCACCTTCAGAAGCACCGAGACGGGTCGGAACACCTTTGTCGAAGTCTATATTCTGCCAAGCACCTATCTTATCAGTGAGCTTGTAAGGTTCTTCGATTTCGAAGTCCTGGAAGTTACCGTAAGATGTAGAGGGGTTCATCCAGGTGATTGTAGCCTGGTCACCGGTCTGATTGAGCTGACCACGCAGGAGATTAACCACCGGAAGCTGACAGTCTTTGACATCTACGATAAGTGTACGGACGTTGTTGAAGGGGAGTTCATCATTATTCGATTTAACTGTAGCGCGTATCTGGTAGTTATTACGTCCGAGGAATTCACCACCGATATCAAATTTCACCTTGGTAGAGAATGTCTGTGAAGGATTGATATTGGGGATTACTGATTTTTCAGTAGCTACGACAGTACCGTTAGTCTGAAGGAGTTCGGTAGTAATCTCACCGGAGTTACGGATGTGACCGGCGTTAGAAACGGTGATGGTGTATTCCGGTACGTTACCGATACTAACCTGAGTCGGACCTTCGATTTCCATCATCTTAAGGTCGTAGTCGCAGTCGGCAGACACTTCCCAGGAGTCAATTACGAGATATTCGTTGGGGGCACCTGTGAAGCTGGCTCTGATGCTGAATTCTACCCAAGGTTGGTTGCAGAGTTCAGCCGGGAGTTTGATGACCTTCTCGATCCACTGACCGCCTACGCTGCGTGTATTGAATTTTTCGAGCAGGAATTCCTCCTGTTTGTCGAAAGTGCGTACATACACTTCGATAGCCGGGGAGAGTAGGTAAGACCAATAGCGGAGCTTGAAATTGATTTCTTCATACCCTTCAGTAGAGATTTTCGGGAAACGCACCTTACCCGGGCCTGCAGCGTTGCCATACCCTACGAGTGTACCTTGAACCGGGTTACAGTTAGTAAGACCGAGTCCTGCGGGAGCACCGATATTTTCCCATTCTGAATTTGAGAATTCATTCTGAGTGAACTTGCTGTAGGGGGTATAGTTGAAGTTTGTAGTATTGAATTCTTCAACGATAGGCATTTCGTAAGGTTTGCCGAGCACTTCCTGCACGAAGACTGAGTAAGAAGAGAGACCTGCTTCATTTCGTGCGGCGGGACCGGTAACGAAACTTGACTGTTTGGATTCTGAAGTCTCGAACTTGATATTGGTCTTATTGGTAGAACCAACCTTTGCATATTGAATTCCGGCGCGGACATAGATTTCATAGAGAAGATTGTTGACATCTACGAAACCACCATGTTCACCCACATTGCCCGGGGCATCCCATACGAGTTGCATGGACATATTGTCGGAAGCAACTGTGCGGCGGATATTTACCGGGGGAAGAGGCACGTCGATACCCACGTAAGCGCGATAGGTGCTGAGCATACCGGCACCGTGTGCATTAGAGAGGGTAACATCGAAGTTCTGGAAACCGAGAGTCGGAGCATCGACAGCTACATTCACTGTGGAGCCGGGAGTTCCTGTTGCGGAGTTCTCGAAGTTGCCACATTTTACGGTAGCTGTGATATTCTGACCTGAGGGGAGAGCGTTTCCAAGAAGGTCTTTAGTGGGGAGAGTGATAGCGAGAGTAGCGCCATTTGTACCATCCTGATAAGGAGTGATATTGACGTTGGAAGGATTCTCGGGAACAGCGCTTGACGTGCCGTCGAGTGCAATCACCTTGAAGTTGGTGAGGAACATACCTTTGGCTTCATTAGCCTTGAGACCGCGGTCGTGGATACCGATGAAGTAAGTGCCGGCGCTCGGGGGACAGAAGTTGATTGTAAAGGTTTTCTGTTCAGGAGTTATGGCATATTCATCTACACTGTAGACAACGCGTTTGATATCACCGGAAGAGGGACGAGATGCAAGAGCGATATCGAAGCTCTGAATAGAATCGTAGTTCTTAGCAGAGGCGATATTGAAAGAGAGCTGATACATCACGTCGGCATTAGTGAAGTTAAGCAGAGGCAAGAACAACCAGTCGTTGTGGTCGATGACTGTAGACATGGAAATAATCATACCACCCTTGGAAGCATCGTCTGCCAGTGTGGTATAGTGCCAGAAGAAGTAGTCATCGTTGGTATTTTCAACGGTGAAGAGCTCAGACTGTTCCTTAGTCGGCATCATGGAGAACGGAATAGTGTAACCGTTACCGAAAACAGTGTTAAGCACTCCGGGGTTAGAAGACTTGTTGTTAGCGTTAGCCACTACTTTTATGTCTACGCGTTGAGTGTCCTGACCGGCAGCTGTAAGACGGTAGCTACATTCGGTGACCGGAGTCTGGTTCTGGCGCACATCATCAACGTAGATATCGTAGGTGAGTTTGGAAGTATCGACGTAACCGTTATGTTCACCCACTTCACCGGGAGCAGACCATGTGAGCACCATATTGTTCAGGTACAGGTCAGCAGGTGCCATCGGGTTATCATTGCCGACGCAAAGAACTTGTTTGCGTGCCGGGCTCACCTTATTGTTGATTGAGCAAACCAAAGAGAGGTTATGTACATCTTCAGTAAGGGTAAAATTCTTAGTCACCTTCTCGCCCGGTTTAAGGGAAGCGGAGTATATCTCGGCACCATTGTCGGTAATGACAGTCTTCACGGGAGTCGAAGCCGGGATTTCCACACCATAATAAGTGAGTGAGGGCACGGTGAATTCGATAGAACCGGAAGTAGCGTTCTTCACAAAGTTGAATGTCATTTCCTGGGGGAGTTCGGGAGCATCAGCTTCAGCGAACTCATCGTTGCAGACAATAGAAGAGATATACACATCAGAACGTCCGCCGAGTACACCGAGGTCAGCGACTTCCCATGTTTCGGGGTCAATCATGAGAAGACTGTGAGTACCCTGGTTGACATCGCGATAGAGGAGGATGAATTGCTGATCCATCGGGGAGTAGCACATCGCACCGTTAGCGTAGTCAACGAAAAGTGAGTAGTCGGCATCGAGTTCGCCGGCTTGTGTAAGCACAGCAGTCTTGGGGTCGATGGTATATACCCTGTTTTCCAGGTCGAAGACGTAGGTCTGCTTATCCATAGGATTGTAGACGATGGAAGGGCAATAGTGGTTGGCGCCGAGGTCTTTGATATATTTTAGAGACCAGTCACGCGGGTCCACCACAACGAGGTGGCTATTGCTGTCATCGTTATTGACGCGAAGGATATAGAACAGGTCAGCTTCCGGGTCCCATGTCATGGAGTAGGCATTGGCAAGAGAGCTGGAGCCGAAGTTGATGGTTTGTTCCTCATTACCGGTCTGGAGGTCGATGACATGCCATACGGAATTGAAATCGGGAACATCGTAATAGTTTTCGTAGGCGTAAAGTTTGCCGTTACGCACCGCGGAGCCTACGAGCATATAATCGTATTCACCGAGGGCACCGACATATTGTCCGCCGTAGTAGAGAGGATAGCAAGTAAGGGAGACGGGGTCTATAGATGCCAGGAAGGCTTGCTCTCTTGTCTCCATTGCGCCGTGGCGAGGCACAACACCATAGAAGTGACCGCGAGGATTCTCAACGCTTTTCTTGATGATTCTTGCCGGTGATTGTTTGATGGTGGGCAGTGCGAATTCTCCCTCTATTACGGGTTGAATCCGGGCATTGGGATTGGTTACGCCGCGACGCTCCAGAAATTTTGTTTCCGGCGATTTCTGCGGACGCACAAATTCCTTCTTGGATTCGGGTTGAACCTCTCCAAGGCGATGCC
Source organism: uncultured Sangeribacter sp. (assembly GCA_964509225.1). GTDB lineage: Bacteria > Bacteroidota > Bacteroidia > Bacteroidales > Muribaculaceae > Lepagella. The sequence continues at coordinate 46,377 of CAZDWB010000009.1, read as the reverse complement.
ACCCACTGACTTGTGCCGAAACCGGGAGAATCGTCATTGCCGATATCCCGATGGCTACAGCCACTGAATTAAGGAATGTTTGTTTCATAATGATTAGAGTAATATGATTTATATTTAATTGTTTATCATCATTGGTGATGAAAGTGTCCTTCCGAAAAGGTGAACGGAAGGATTTCTCTATTAACGTTAAAATATAGTAAAAAATTTATTCTACACCCCAAAGTTAGTAAAGGTTTTTGATAAAGCAAATAAAAAAAAGAAAAAAATTATGAATCTCAATAAATTTTACTGCTTTTCCAACAATGATTTCTTCTCTTTTAAGAAAGTTTAACTCGCGTTAAGATTATTGCGGATAATGGTCCAGAGCAGGGCAAAAAGCAGGAAAACGGTGACTGCCGGGAGAGACTGCGCCCATTTGGCAAGTCGGGGGAAGGGACGGGGGAAAAGGGATATAAAAATCAGGATGGAAATGTAGGGGAGGGTGAGGAAGATGAATGGATTAGCCTTCCAGGCACCCCTGAAATCTCCATGTAGCAGACCATGAAAAAGGCGTTGGCTACCGCATCCGGGGCAGTCGAAGCCTGTGATTATTTTTACCGGACATTTTGGGAACCATATAGATGTTGCGGGGTCGAAGTTGAAGTAAATGACAGCGAGGATTGCCAAAAGAGTGCAGGCAATCCCCGTGAACTTAATATTTTTCGAAAGTCTCATGAACCCAGAAGAGTTAGAGGGAGGTAGAGGGTGGAGCTCACGACTCCGAGCACTATGGATATGATAATCCATATTTGTGCATTCCGCGAGGCTCGTTCACTCCCTTTATAGTCACCGGCATAATATTTGCTGCTGACCTGTGAGGAGAAAACGATAGCCACAATCGAGGGTATGAAGCAGCAGAACACCAAAGAGAGGATGCTCCACAGCAGGTAGGAATCAGGCATCTTCGGAGCGGGTTCCTGAGATTGAGATTGATTGATATCAGGAGAACTGAATGTTTTGGGTGGCTCGGCAATGGGTTGAGGAATAGGGGGGATGGAGGTCTTGGAGTCAGGGATGTGCAATGTCTGAGCCCATTCCTCTTCCGGGGTAGGGATATGGTTGGGGTCGGAGAAAGGGGGAGGTGTGCTCCGGTTCACAAGGGGAGCTTGAATAGAGGCCACAATGGCCCGTTGAGGGAGAGTGTCAATATTTTCCGGAGATTCAGAAATCAGAATTTCCTCATCATCCGGAGTAATCCTTACGGCATGCACTTCATCAGGGTCATGTTTTACGGTGATGAGGGTGCGTGGATAAAGTTCCCTGAGGGTCCGGGGCACTTCAGAGATAAGGTTATCGATGAATATTACGGATATACCGCGTTCGCGCAGAAGAGAGATGATCTTTTCCGGCTCCTCCCTCCAGGTTTGAGCCGGGAAAAAGAAGAAGGGAATATTTTCTTTCTGAAGCAGGTCGATATGCTCCGGCTTAATCTCGGAATCGGTGACGAAGCAATCTACGGAGACACGATTCCCCTCTTTGAAGAAATTGGAGATATCGACGGTAGATTGGGGAGAATGAGAAGAAAATATGGCGATTTTATTAATCATAATTTATATCATTGTTTGTCGACTTGTTGCATTTCTACGAGACGTCGGTACACCCCGTCACGTTCCATGAGTTCCTGGTGAGTACCACGTTCCACGATGCGCCCTTCCTGCATCACACAGATGATGTCGGCGTTGACCACAGTCGAGAGCCTGTGAGCGATAACGATAGTTGTTCTGTCCTTCATGAGATGTTCGAGGGCTTCCTGAACGAGACGTTCACTCTCAGTGTCCAGAGCCGAGGTAGCTTCATCCAGGATGAGAATGGAAGGATTCTTGAGGATTGCGCGGGCGATGCTGATTCTCTGGCGTTGTCCTCCGGACAGGCGACATCCTCTGTCCCCTACAAGGGTATCATACCCCTCGGGAGTGTCCATGATAAAATCATGTGCGTTGGCGATTTTTGCCGCGCGTTCCACCTCCTCACGTGTAGCGTTTTCAGCACCGAAGGCGATGTTGTTGAAGAATGTATCATTGAAGAGGATTGCTTCCTGGTTAACGTTCCCCATCAGGGAGCGGAGGCCATGGACTTTATATTCCCGAATATCCTTGCCGTCGATCATAATCTGACCCGATTGCACATCCCAGAAACGGGGGAGCAGGTCGACAAGGGTGGATTTTCCGGAACCCGATTGACCCACGATGGCGACCGTCTCGCCGGGTTTGATATCAATGTTTACCCGGTCGATGATATTATGTTCGGACGTTTCATATTTGAAAGAGATATCCTTGAAAGAGATAGCGCTTTTGTGACCCGGAGTTTTGATCACAGGGGAGGGATTCTGAGGGTCCCGGATAGGGTTATGTGCATCGAGCACCGCATCGACACGTTCCAGGGCACCCATACCTTTTTTGAGGGTATAGTGAGTTTTTGCAAGCTCCTTGGCAGGGTTGATAATGCTGTAGAAGGCCGCGAGATAGAAGATAAAGTTAGCTGCGTCGATAGAGGAGGAGCCTTTGATGATAAGTGTGCCCCCGAACCATAGCACGGCACCGATGGCGATGGTGCCGAGGAGTTCTGACACCGGGTGGGCCAACGATATGCGGCGGTTCAGGGCATTCCCGATACGGAAGAAGAGGTTTGTCTCCCGGCTGAAGCGTTGCGACATATCCTGTTCGGCATTAAAAGCCTTGATTACGCGCAATCCCCCGATAGTTTCCTCAATTGTGGAATTGATTTGTCCGAGTGCTTCCTGAGCTTCCTTAGAAGTGGTCTTGAGTTTTTTTCCTATTGCCCCCATGAGCCATCCGATTATCGGTATCATGATAAAGACGAACAGCGTAAGCTGCCAGCTGACAATGAGCATGGCTGCCAGACAGACGATAATCATGATGGGAAATTTGATTAGAGAGAAGAGGGAGGCCGTTACTGACACCTCAATCTCCGCCACATCGTTGGAAATACGCGACATGAGATCACCCTTCCTCTCATGAGTAAAGAATCCTATGGGAAGGTAAAGAATCTTATTGTAGAGTTGATTACGGATATCGCGTATGACACCGTTTTTCATCGGGATGATGAAGTAATCGCTGAGATAGTAGATGGTAGTTTTGAAGAGGGTCATTCCGATGAATACTGCTGTAAGGAAAGCGAGCGCCATGGAAGGTCCGTGAGTTGAAATGATCCGGTCGTTGTAATAATAGAAATTATTGATGAGAGAATCCTTGAGGTTGCTGAAAGTAGGCTCGATATAGGAATAATGCCCTTTGGAGAGCCCGAAAAGCATTTGAAGAATAGGGATTATGAATGCGAATGAGAAAATGGTGAGGAAAGCGGTAAGAAAATTGAAGAAAGCGCTCAGACACACATATTTCTTATATGGCATTGCGAACCGACGTAGGAAAAGTAATATATCTTTCATCGAGTTAAAAAATTATTGAAAGAGTCCCGGAGATAGGTCAGGAGTCTCAAAAATGGAGAGATTATGCAAAGATAGTTCTAATTTATTAATTTTGCATCATGTTTGAATCCAAGATGAATAAAAAAGAGTTAAAGGCTCCGGGAGGTATAAAAAATTTTTTCAGGCGGAGTTCGGTAACTGTTATATACGGGATATGCAGGATATTCGGAGCCGCGCCGTTGAGGGTGCAATATGTATTTGCCGATTTTTTAGCCTGGCTGGCGCGTGATGTGGTGGGTTATCGCCGGAGAGTGGTTCGGGAAAATATCGATTCAGCATTTCCCGGCAAGAGTGAAGGGGAGCGAAGGAGAATAGAAGATGATTTCTATAATTTTCTTGCGGATTATTTCGTGGAGACCCTGCATTTAGGATGGATGAAAGAGAAAGAGATGCGCCGCAGGATGCATTTTTCCGGGTTGGACGAGATAAACCGCTCGTTTGCCGAAGGGAAGTCAGTAATTTTATATTTAGGACATTACTGCAATTGGGAATGGATTTCCTCGTTACCCTTGTATTTCCCTGAAGATGTGGTTGCCGCACAGATATATCACCCTTTGGAGAATAAGACCGCTGACGAGATATTCCTGCGTATCCGGGGACATTTCGGAGCGATCTCGGTGCCCATGGAAAAGACTTTGCGGGCACTTCTCGGATGGCGGCGGGAGGGAAAGAAATCGATAACGGGATTTATCTCCGACCAAGCTCCTGCCATGGACAGTATCCATTTATTTGTAGATTTTCTGCATCATGACACACCGGTCCTTACCGGAGGGGAAAGGATAGCACGCAAATTGAAGGCCGCTGTGTATTATTGTGATTTGAGTCGTCCGAAAAGGGGGGAGTATCATTGTGAAATGAGAAAACTCACCGATGATGCATCTGCCACCGATGAGTTTTCAATTACAAAAAGATATTATGAACTCCTGGAAGAGAGTATAAGACGTCAGCCTGCATATTGGTTATGGAGCCATCGGCGTTGGAAGCGGACGCGCAGACAGTTTGAGGAGATGTATGGAGAACAGTGCGCAGAGCGACTTTCTCACCTTTGACTCCTGATGACGGCGGGTCGGACAACCCATCTTTGCACACAATAAGCTATAATCATGTATGCGGCTGCGAGAATCCAGAGATTAATGTAAGCATGATGCTCTTGAGCCAGTGTCCCTCCATTGGTGTTTATGCGTATGAAACCCTCCACACCCCATGTAGCCGGCACTAAATCGGAGAGTATTCTCCAGAAGCCGTGCATGGCATAACGGGGCCAGGTAAGACCTGAGAGAAACAGGAATACTACCGAGGTCACCACCCATACCACGAAAATATCCTCACGCTGACGCACAATCCCTTGCACAATAAACCCGAGAGCCACAGAGGCAATCACCAGGGGGAGGGCAAACATAAAGATATCGGGGATTGTGCCCGCAATAGGGAATGAGAACATCAGCGGGACATAGTGAAGCATATATACCGTAGGAATCATGAGGATGGTCAGGTAGCATAACATCTGACCGAACATGGTGATTGCAACTGAGGGGACCTTATTGACCGGATTATATCCCACGATAACCGGATTTTCACGTTTGGCACCCCCGGCCATTCCGCACGCCAGGATTGTGGCCTGCTGAAGAATGAGGATAAGGACTCCGGGCATGATAAAGGAGTCGAATCCACTTTCAAGATTACCGAGTGAAACATTTTCTATCGGCATCAGGTCACCACCGGCGATGGTGGTGGCAAGCGGAGCAATCCGGTCTATGCGCTGAGTAGTGATTTTTGCACCCAATTCCTGCGCCACATTTGTAGTGGCGACCAGGAAACCTCGATAACGGAGCATCAGACTCATGTCGCAATACATGATGGCGTCAGCCGTCTCATCACGACCCACATTCCTCTGGAATCCTTCAGGAATCTCCATGATGCCGAAACAGTCATGCGAGTTCATGGCATGCCGGGCCTCGTTTAAGTCCGGGGCATACCCGATGATGCGTATCTCTTGGGAAGCATTGAGATTTCTCACGAATTCACGACTCAACGAAGTGCGGTCATGGTCTACTACCACCATTTTTACATCCCTTACAAGTTCCGGATTATATATAAGAGAATAGATTACCGGATATGCCAGCGGCAGGAATGTGAAGAACAGAATCAGACCGGCGTCATGGAAGACGAGCCTGAACTCCCTGGAGTAGACATCCCAAAGCTGTAATATATATTTTTTAAAAGTCTTCATAGTCAGATGCCATATCAGGGGACATATACCTGGTCGGAGAATGCCCGTTTAATTCTTGGGAGGAAGGGTAGGGGCGCGAGCATAAAGATAATGTAAGCCACATACCACCACCGGGAGTAAAAGATACCGATACCGTTTAATGCCTGGTCGACATATATAAGGAAGTTATATCTCACCGGAAGAATCCAGCTGAATATTGAAATAGCTCCATACATGCTTTCGATTGGGAAAGAGAAAGCTGCTATAGAGAAGGAGAGGATACCTATCAGCGCGCACACCGAGAGCGAGAGACGCATGTTTGGAAGGATTCCGAAAACGAACAGTGCGAACCCTTGGGAAGCGAGCACAAACATGAGCTCCGAAAGTGTGAGCCATCCCCAAGAACCATTCATAGGGTAATGATTGAATTTAAATAGCCACACTTCCATAAATAGCGCCACCACCGTCCAGATGATAGTCTGAGGGAGGAGCTTGGCAACGAGAGCTTTCAGCACAGAGCCGTCTGCCAATTGAAGCAAACGCCGGGAGCGACCGCGCTTTATCTCCATTCCCAGAGTATAACAGGTCATGAGGAAAATCATAACTTGCAGCACACCCGGCACGAAAGAATTGCAGAGGTATATACCATAATTGAGCCATGGATTCCCTATGGGTCGTGTAGAAACATTTACCGGCTGAAGCAACGGTGCGGCATTGGATGTATACCCTACCTGTTCAATGATGTTGACCGCTATGCCGGCTTTGGAGTACAGAGCTGTCGACTTGAAGGTCTTGAATAATAGCGAAGCCGGCACAAAATAGGTCATGTTGGTATAGAAAGTGATGACCGGTTTTCGACCTGCCATAAGGTCGGCCTGGAAATTTTCAGGGATAAAGAAGAAACCGAAAATTTTACCCTCCTGCACCAGGTGGCGCGCTTCTGTATAGGAGTTGGGGTCAGCCTGAATATCCACCATTTGCATACCGGCAAGAGTCTGGCTGACCTCTCTTGACAAGGCTGAGCCATCCTTGTCGATTATTGCGGCAGGGACCTGCGTAGGGAGACCCTCCCGTTGCATATCAGTCAGGAAAAGGAAGCAGAAGAGAGGGAGCAGGAAGAACCCCATCCAGCATACCGGATTGCGGACGATAAATCGCCAGGTCTGCAGGAATATAATTCTGAATCCTTTATTTTCAGCCTTGGTATTCATTATTTAATGTCTTCAAGCACCACCGACATACCGGGGCGGAAATTTTCAATCTGTTTGTCGGGACGTGCCTTGACCTGGAAAGTACGGGCATCAAAATCGCCGGTTGATTTGGTGGCCTGCCAATTGGCATAGGTTCCGAGTGCGCGGATGTAGAAGACCTTCATATCCACATGTTTGTCAAGAGCGGGAATATATACTTTAAGCACAGTGCCGTTCTTCATATTCTTAAGGCTTGTCTCGCGCAGATTGAACACAGCCCAGTAATCATCTTTCTGGAGCGACATGATTGGAGCTCCGGTGGCAATCAGTTCGCTTACGTTGGGATAAATCACAGTGATTTCGCCATCGCAAGGAGCAACGAGATATTGATCTTCGAGCACAGCGTCCACCTCTTTGACTCCACCTTTTGCAACATTCAGCATCGCGTTAGCCGCCTCTTTATCTTCCCGTTGAGGACCTTGTAAAGCGAGTTCATACTGACTTTTAGCAGCGGCTTCGCCGGCTTTGGCGGCATCGTATGCAGCTTTAGCCTCGTCACGTTTCTGCTCAGTGACAACCCCCTCCTTGTAAAGGTTCTGCATCCGCTCGTATGTTTTGGCTGCAATTCCCGAAGCAGCTTGTGCCTGGGCCCATACATCTTTTGCCGAAGCGATTATCTGAGAGCGCGTGCCGGCATCAACCTTGCGGTCGGTGGCACGTGCCGCATCCTCCATAGCCTGAGCCTGCTCAAGGCGTGCGTCAAGCAGTGAAGAGTGTATTCTCACCAGTGTGTCACCGGCCTTTACGCGTTGACCCTCTTCTACATATATTTCTGCCACACGTCCCGGTAATTTTCCGGAGATTCGGATTTCAGTTGCTTCACCCTGACCTTGGATAGTGTCCGGGCTTTGTTTGATGCATAGGAATCCGGCAATGGCAAGGGCTGCCAATACCAAAATTACGATTAGGATGGTTCCTATCAGGAGCTTGTCTTTCTTCTCTACCGGCTGATCGTATGAAGCGGGATTATTCTGACTGGTATTCATAGGTGTTGATATTTTCTTTTGTTTGTGAGATTCTTAGTTTATAAGGAGTATCAGGGGGATTAATGTTAGAGATTTCCGGTGACTTTAGAGAGGTAAACATCACAGAGTCTGAGACCGATTTCGGCATCGATGAGTTCAGAATGAGCCTGGAGCCATGCGGTCTGAGCGGCAATCACATCATCGGCAGTGAGCACTCCTTCCCGGAAAGCGAGTTGTGCCTGACGCAGATTTTCGTCCGCTTTGAGCATATTTGTGCGCGTCATGTCGAGAGTCTTGAAAGCCTCCTTATATTTGAAGCGTGCCTGATTTACCTGCAGGTTCACCATCTCTTCCGCATCCTCAAGCAGAAGACGCTGAGCATTGGTGGCAGATTTGGCAGCACGATATTTGTTATAGTTCCCACCCCAATGCCACAGAGGGACTGTAATCATGGCGCCGACACTGAAACCGCCGCCAAACCTTTTCTTGAAGCCGTCTTTCACATTAGGATTGGAGAAAGAGTACATGCCGACAGCAGCTACAGTGGGGAGCATATCCGCCAGGGCAAGTTTTTCACTCCCCTTAAGCATATTGATGCTTTGTCTTAGCACTTCGAGGTCTTGACGCCGGGAAAATATATCTGCCATATTCAAGTCAGAAGGGATATTATAGGAATCGAGATTACACTCCTTAAGGTCTTCATCTTCGAGTGTCATCCGAGTGTCTATAGGGAGTCCGCAGACCTGGGCAAGAGCCATTCTCGAAAGAGACAAGCCGTTTGTGACTTTAGTACGTGCTATCTGTGCTTCGTTAAGTTTAACTTCCACGTTGAGCATATCCGACTTTGTCGCCATCCCGTTATTCATGAGATGAGAGACATTATTCTTAAGAGAATCCATAAGGTTGACGAAACTATCGGCAAGTTTTTCCTTCTCTTTAAGACTCACCACGAGCCAATAGGCTTCATCTACCTTATAAGTGATATCCTGAATCACATTATTTTCACCTGAGCGGGCAGCACTTTCCGCGTGTTTTGCGATATCGTTAAGCGCCTTGATACGCCCCCCCATAAAAATGGGTTGGGTAAGGGTGAAAGCACCTGCGAAGACATTATGGACATCGAATTCCATTGCTTCTTTGGGAATCACGGCAACCTCGGTAGGGATATAACTGCCTGTAGCCGGGTCCTTGACCGGTATTCCGTCCGGTCCGGTAAGAATGTTCGGCTTATAGGAAGCAGAAGCCGCATCAAAACTCATGGTGGGAAGTTTTGCATTCTCGCCGAGCAGGCTGATTATATTCTGGTTATACATATACCCACCAGAGAAGTCAATTCCCGGGAGGTAAGCGGCGCGAGCCGCCTTGCGGTTGAATTCTGCAGTGTTGATACCCTCATGAGCTATCATGATAGTCTTGTTGTTGGTCAACGCCAATCGGCGGCAAGAGTCGAGACTTACCGTCTCATTGGGTGCGCTCCATGCCGACATGGTGGTCAGCGTTGCCAGAGCGATGCCTGTGAGAAGGGGGATATTTCTTTTCATAAGTAACCTTAATATAATGGAATCCGGGAGAGAAGATATTCTTGACCCATAGAGGGAAGAATCATTACAATATTATTACAAATTTTAACTATATTTTGTTTAAAGAGGGCTATAGGTCGGGTGTGAACCGATTCACCGCCCGCCGGTAGGAGAGATAATAGAGCAACGAGCAGGTGAAGAGTGCCAGCGAGAAGGAGTAATAGACTCCAACATTTCCTAATTTGAAACCATGAGCAAAAATATACAGCCACGGTATACCGACTATAAGGTAGCCGATTATAGAGACGTATAAGAGGGGACGCACCACTGACATCCCACGCAAAGCGTTCCCGTAATTGAGTTGCACGGCATCGCCATATTGATAGAGAATCAGAGGAATTATAAGCCCCAGGGCAGAGACGAGTACTTCCTCGTCATTAGTGAACATGCGTATCAGTTGATGGCTGAATACGATAAACACTATTGAAGAGATTGTGCCTAATGCGAGACTGATGTTCAGACCGGCTTTAGTGGCGAGTTTTACCCCCCGGAGGTCATTGATGCCGGTGAAATTGGCCACACGAATCGACACAGCGGCGGCGAAACTCATATAAATCATAAAGCCCAACTGACCGATGGTGTTCACCACCTGATATGCCGCGAGCTGAAACTTGCCGAACTCACCGCACACCACAGCCCCCCATGTCCAAAGCATACATTCCACGCCACTCTGAATCATGATAGGATAAGATGTATTTATCACCTTGCGGTTGATTTGACGGGTGAGGGGGAACAGGAAACCGCTCACGTAAGGTTTGTATCGTTTTCTCCGGAAGAAAATGAGAAGAATGGCGAAAGCCATCAACCATCGGGCAATAAGGGTAGAGATTCCGGCGCCTTCCAACCCCATTTCCGGGAAGATACCCACGCCATAAATGAGGAGGAAATTACCTATTATATTCAACACATTGCCACCGAGCATAATCCACATAGGCATGGCTGTGTCAGTAGAGCCATTAGCTGTTTGCTGGCAAGAAGCAAAGACCGCCATGGGAATCAGAGAGCCTAATATAATGAGATAATAAGGACGGATGAGAGGTATGATATCGTGAGGGGGGTTGAAGAATTCGATAAAGAAATATAGGATACCCATGACCAGGGTAAAAAAGAGAGAAAGGATGCAATTTACCAGGAGTCCGGATTTCAACATACGACCGGCACCCGGTAAATCCTGTTGGCTGAAAAGCGCACCGATGAGGGGAGTAAGTCCGTTAGAGAAGCCAATCTGCATCACGATAGGGATAAGGAAGAGGCTGTTGACAAAAGCGGCTGCCGCCAGCTCGGGGGTACCGTAACGACCAATCATCAAAGTGTCGGAGAAACTCACGATGATAACGCCGAGCTGAGTGATGAGCACGGGGAATCCCAGAGAAAGGAGAGTTTTGTATTCAGAGCGTTTATTAAAGCCGGTTGCCATTATGAAAGAGGGGATTAAGTGAATGCAAAATTAGCTAAATTTCCTGATAGGAAGAAATTGGCCGAGGGTTCTTTCATATAGTGAAAAACGATAAATCAAACGTAAAGACGGCTAAGAATTAAATAAAATAAAGAAAAATTTACGCTTTTTATAGAGAAAGTTTGGTTTTTTAATATCTATTGGCTAATTTCGGGGGCAAACTTGCGTTACCCTTAAAGCAAAAAGCGAATCTTTAAAAGAGCAAATCAGATATCGCGATATAAAACGAAGGAAACAAGAATATTTAAATATAACCTCTAATTTATGAAACGATTGTCAATCTCAGTGGCGGCGGCAATGATGGCAGCTGCTATGATGTTCCCGGCAAACGCGAGCGCAACCCTTCAGCGGGCCTTCAAAGGCAACGTTGTAGAACGTTCCGCACAGTCGGAGACAGCGAAAACAGAGGCGCAACCCATGAAGGAGTTCTTAAACTCCCGAACCCCGAAGGGTACTTCCCTGGAGCCTATGGTAGGTAGCATGTTGCTTGATGCACCCCAGGCTAACGAGGGACCGGCGCTCCTCAATGTTAAACAGAACCCCAAAAGGGTTATCAAACGTACCGCTGACGACCCCGTCGGTGAAATCTACGGTGTATTCCCCACATTCGTTGGTGCCTATTCCAATGCTGATGCGGTTTATGCCAAAATCAACCCTGTGACCGGTACATGGGAAATTATTTACCGTGACCCTGTGTTCCAGATTTCTCAGACTGACTATTACTATCAGTCAGGCGCCGTTCGCGAAAACATCCTCTACATCCCTAATTATTACGAAAATCCCGCAACAGGTGAAATTCGTATTTTCTGGACACGTGTAGATCTTGAGACCGGTGAAAGACTGGCTGACATCAACTTCGCAAGTAACACAGCTGCGTTCTTCTATTCAATGGTTTATGATGATAAGAACGACTGCTTCTGGGGTCTGTCAATCGATTTCGGTGGTCAAACCGGCGGTAACCTTGTGAGAGTAGACTGTGCAGGAAATCCCAAATATTGGGACACATATAACACAGGTATCAACCTTGGTCCAACAGAGGGAGAATTTGCAAACTCTATCGTCTACAACCCCATCGACCAGCGCGTCTATGCAATTCGTGACAATGGTATTCTGGTAAGTATTGATCCTAAAAAGGAGCAGAAGGCATCAATCGTGTGTGAATTCGACCGCGCCGAAGCACCTTTCTGTTTCAATACCATGTATATGGCCAGCCCGTTGGTTTATAGCCCGCGCGACAAAGCCTTCATCGGTATGCACATTGACAGCGATAACGAGTGCATGGTGATGTATGGTATCGATGCAGAAACATACGATGCTTACGAACTCGGTACCCTTAATCCTACCGGTTATCTCGCATCTCTTTATTGCACCGATGACTATGCGAAAGACGACGCACCGGACCGTGTGGATAATCTCAAGGTAAATCTTGTAGAAAACAATCTTAACGGTTCTTTCGAATTCCAGATGCCGCGCACTACCTTCGGTGGTATCGCACTTCCCGCATCCACTCCTATTGATGTAAAGGTAAAACTTAACGACAATGTGATCTGGACCGGCAAGGAACTTCCCGGAGCTAATGTTAAGGTAAACTACACCTTCCCTCACGGTCTTCACAAACTTTGTGTAGAGTCACAAATCAATAATGACCTTGTAGGTCCGGAAGTAAGATTGCGATTCTATGCAGGTGACGATAATCCGTTCGAACCTCAGGACGTATATCTGGAAGGTTATAAACTCACTTGGGGTGAACCTCGCTATGGTGGTGTTCACGATGGTTATGTAGATAACACCAAGATGACTTACAACGTATATTGGGATGGCACTAAAAAGCTCAACAGCGAGCCCCTTACAGTGCGTGAATTCACAATTCCCGAACCGGCACAGCAGGAACGCCACACAGTAACAGTGACAACTGTTGTCAATGGTATGGAATCAGATCATTCCGAAGGTTACTCACGTGTATTCGGTCCGGCTTTCACTCTTCCCGTATCGTTTACTCCGACTGCCAAGGAAGCAGACCTCTTCGATATTATCGATGCTAATGGCGACGGTAAGGATAACAAATTCAATATATTCTATTATAATGCAGCTGAGAAATGCTTCACTTACCGCGATGAGTTCAACTTCTATCAGGCAAACGACTATCTCTTCTTCCCACGCATTAATTTTGCAGACGGAGAAAGCCAGTACTCAGTATCATTCACTTATGGCGGTTACTTCAAGGCAGATGATCTTCCCAATACATTCGAGCTTTATCTTGCCAAGTCGGTAAATGCCAATCCGCGTCAGATGACACTTATCGATGATACACACGCCAACATCAATGTAGCTACACCGCGCACAATTACAGTACGTTTCTCAGTTCCTGAGCCGGGTGATTACTACCTCGTGCTTCGTGAACTTGGTCCGGACCAGAAATATCGTGGTGCCAATATCTCCAACTTCAAGGTTCAGGCTCTTGAAGGATATACTACCAAAGCTCCGGGTGATCCTACCAATGTAACAGTGGTAACCGATCCTACCGGCAAGATGGAAGCAGTAGTTTCCTTTACAGCTCCTACAGTGGATATGAAGGGTAATCCTCTTTCATCTTCAGAGCAGATCACAATCACAGCCAAGAGCAACTCGGCTTCCGGAAACATCTCCTTGCTCCCCGGTGCTAAGGGTGAAATTCGTGTGCCGACCGATATTGAAGGTAAGCAGGAAATTGAAGTTACTCCTTCTAACTCAGAAGGTGAAGGTGTAAGCCGTCCATACTATGCTTACATCGGTCTTGACACTCCGACAGCTCCTCAGAATGTACAGGGTAAGACTCTCGACAACAACCTCGGAATGACCCTTACATGGGAAGCACCCTCTTCAGTAGGTGAAAATGGCGGTTATGTCGATACCAACAACCTGAGCTACCGTATCTATAATAAGTACTCCATCAACTATACTCAGATTGCTGAGGTATTTAATGAGTTTACTTATACCCACACAATTTCTCCGATGAAGCAGGAGTCATTCTATCTCGGTCCAATGGCAGCGAATGCTAAGGGTCAGAACAAGACTTCAATGTTTATCGGTGACATCCTTGGAACTCCGTATCCTCTTCCGATGTCTGAAGAATTTAATAATACTAAATTCAACACTCAGCGTTGGACACAGGAAGTGAATGGTGAATATCTTCCCACATATTGGGAGACAGCCACTAACTTGTCAACTCTCAGCATCGGTAATCCGGTTCCCAATGGCGGCGGTATGCTTTACAGCTACAACACAACCGAGGGAAGTGCTTACGGACGTATGAACTCACCTAAGTTCTCTACCACCGGTGTTAAGAAGGCTTCAGTAAATATCCGTTACTGGTCATGCCCGAAATCCACAAACATGGAACTCTATCTGCGCAGCAATAAGGATCAGACTTATAAGAAAGTTGAAGAACTTAACGGTCGTCAGATTGTAGGTGCCCAGTGGAAAGACTGGAAGGCATTCATCCCCGCGGAATATCTCGATTGCGAATGGGTACAGGCAGCAGTCCGTGTTTATCACCGCACAGGCGATACATACACAGTAATCGACTCATTCAGCGTGATATCAGAAGTGGAATATGACTTCGCTATCGGTTCAATCACCGGTCCTTACAGTGCAATTGTAGGTGAATCTCCTGAATTTGAGATTGAAGTCATCAACGGTGGTCTTGAAGCAGCACGTCCTGACCTTATCGTGGAACTCGTGGCAGATGACAACGTAGTTCTCCAGAAAAAGGAATTCCAGCTCGGACGTATCCCCTCTTCCGGCAATATGACCCAGAGAGTGAATTTTGAAATCGGAGCAGAGTCCATGAAGTATGATCAACTCACTGTTCGTGCTTCTGTAAATTATCCTGATGATGAGATTGGACACAACAATTCAGGTTCAGCAACATTCATTATCAAGCAAAGTGTACTTCCTGTTGTTACCGACCTTAAGGGAGAATGGGCAGACAAAACCAATAACAAGGGTGTAAACCTTACCTGGAGTGAACCTTCAACTGAATGGGGACCAAACGAGGACTTCGAGGCAATTCCTCCGTTCCAGATTACTGACAGAATCGGACAATGGAAGAATGTCGATATGGATAAGAAGGATCCCTTCTACCTCAATGGTCTTGAATGGGAGAACTGTAGAGTACCGTCAGGATGGATGGTAATCAACGCCGACGAGGTTGGTTTCACTGACGAACGCTCACTCGCCAAGAGTGGTAAGCAATATATCCTTGCCCGCTCCATCGGTTACAACGGTGATGCAAACGAAGATCCTATCCCGGCAGTAGACTGGTTGATTTCTCCTGAAGTCAAGGGTGGTTCAACTGTTAACTTCTGGATGAGTACTCTGGATTATCAGTACACCGAGACTATCACTATCTTCTATTCTACTACTGATGACCAGCTTGGTGATGAACTCGAAGTGGATGAAACCGATCCTAAGAACAAGGTTTATAGCTGCGGTTCGTTCAAGTCACTCCGTCACTTCACTAAGTCAGGATCCGATGCATGGGAAGAATGTAGCTTCACTCTTCCGGAGGATGCCAAATACTTTGCCTTCGTATATCGTTCAATCGGTAACCTCGGATGTATGATTGATGATATCCAGTTTGAACCGGTCAACAACCAGTCATGGGATATTGAATCTTACGATGTGGTTCGCGTAATGGACGGCACAGAGCAAATTATCGGCAATGTTCATACTCCTTCATTCGTTGATAACGACATCAACGATTCAAATGCATCTTACTATGTTCAGACAGTGGTTTACAGCGAAGGTAAGCCCTACGTATCACCTAAGTCTAATGTAGTAAATGTATACTCAACATCAGTTGAGGGTGTGTTCGGAGAGAATACATTCGTAGGAGGTGGAAAGAACATCATCCTCTTCGGAGGTCTTTCCGGCAAGAATGCCAAGATCTACGCAACTGACGGACGCCTTGTACGCGACTTGACCCTTGCATCTGACCGTGAAACAGTCAGCATCGATGCCGGAATTTATCTGGTGAAGATTGGCAAGGAATCAGTGAAAGTACTTGTGAAATAAAATATAATCTCAATAAACGAGAGCGCATCCTGCAAAAGGGTGCGCTCTTTTTTTGTAAAAAACCGGGATTTAAAGTTGTTAAAAGAATTGCAGAATTGTAAAAAAATTAAAAAAATTCTTATATTTGCGAATTGATAGCGTAGGGATGAGCCATTCAGGCTCCGCTAAAGGCACATAGGAAAAGACACAACATAGAACATTATCAGGAGATATTGAAGATTAAATCTTTGATTATAAATATCTTCGCGTCAAAAATAAGAAAACTCGAGATAAATAATAACAATTTTTTTTAACCAATGTAGATTAAATTCATTCTTGCATGAAGAACTTATGTTTTAATCTGACCGGAAGACTCTGGGTGGCTGCCATCATGGTACTTGCCCTGACGTTTCCCGCTTTAGCTCAGACCATCACTGTGAAGGGTGATGTAGTAGACGAGCAGGGTGAACCCCTCATTGGCGCTACAGTCATGGAGAAAGGCACTTCCAACGGAACAGCTGCCGACCTTGACGGTAATTTCCAGATTAACGTTAAACCGAACGCAACTCTGGTAGTAAGCTATGTGGGTTATGATCCTCTGGATGTGGCAGTGAATGGCCGAACAAACATTCATATCGTCATGAAGGAGAACGTGACGATGCTAAAGGAACATGTAGTAATCGGTTATGGTTCTGTTAAGAAAGCAGACGCCACCGGTTCTGTAGCCATGATTGTTCCCGATGAAGTGGAAGCAAACATCGCTACATCAGCTCAGGACCTCCTTACGGGTGCCAGCCCGGGTGTTGTTGTGACATCTTCAGGTGGTTCACCTCAGGGTGCCGCAACTATCCGTATCCGTGGTGGTGCTTCATTGTCAGCATCTAACGATCCGTTGATAGTGCTTGACGGTGTGCCCTTGGCTTCCGGCGACATTTCCGGTATGGGTAACCCGTTGGCAATGATTTCTCCGGACAACATCGAATCAATGACAATCCTTAAGGATGCTTCGGCTACCGCAATCTACGGTTCTCGCGCTTCTAACGGTGTCATCATCATCACAACCAAGAAGGGTAAGAGCGGACGTCCGCAGGTTAACTTCTCGGCTAATGTGACTGTCAACACTCCGCGCAAGACATGGAAGGTGCTGAATGCTCATGATTTCTCACAGAAAATAAAAGATTATTGGGGAGTTGATTCAAAGGCTGCAGAACTGCTTGGTGATGCCGATACAGATTGGCAAAGCCAGGTGCTCCGCACTTCAATCTCTCATGATTATAACCTGTCAATCGGTGGAACCCTCGGATGGCTTCCTTATCGAATCAGCGGTTCTTACGCTTCAAACGACGGTATCCTGAAGGACACCCGTATGCAGCGTGTGACAGCCGGTCTTAATCTTACTCCGCAATTCTTTGACGGAAAGCTTAAGATTAACGCTAATGTCAAGGGATATTATATCCGTAACAACTGGGCAGATACAGGCGCTATCGGCTCAGCGATAAGCTTCAACCCGACAATGCCCGTGATGAGCTATACTCCGGTGCCGGAAGGTTCTGTGGAAGGCCTGAAATATTATTATAACGGTTATAGCTTCGTAGCCAGCGGAAAGTACAACAAGATTGAGGAGAATGCTTCAACAAACCCACTTGCAATGATCAAGGATAAGAATAATTATTCAGATGTGTGGCGTTCTAACGGAAATCTCCAGATTGACTATGCTTTCCATTTCCTCCCCGAACTTCATGCCAACCTTAACCTCGGTTATGACGTGGCTAAGTCAACCAGCGACACATTTATCGCTGAGAACAGTGCAACTGCCTGGAAGAGCAACTTCAAGGATGGTGCCGCTACACATGAGTGGTATTATGAATTGAAACGCAATACTCTTCTCGATTTCTATCTGAATTATAAGAAAGATTTCGATGCTATCGAGTCAAACCTTGATGTAATGGCCGGTTACTCATGGCAGCGTTTCGATTATCACAACCGCAGCAACGGTACAATTATGGAGACTATGGGTTTCCAGAACGCCAGCGGTCAGCTCATTCCCCAAATCACCAATCCGGACAACCCGAACCAGGTGATGATGCCGGATTCAGACCAGCCTTCAGGTTATAAATATCTCTACACCGTAGGTCAGCCCGCTTACCTTGTATATCCTTACACATCGGGCAACCTGATGCTTGTGAGCTTCTTCGGACGTATCAATTATCAGTTCAAGGATACTTATCTTTTGACCTTCACCCTCCGCGATGACGGTACATCACGCTTCTCCAAGGATAACCGTTGGGGTCTCTTCCCCTCAGTTGCTTTGGGTTGGAAGATTAACAACATGCCCTTCATGGAGCCTTACCGCGCCAATATGAATGAGTTTAAACTCCGTCTCGGCTGGGGTATCACCGGTCAGCAGGACGTAGGTGGTTGGTTCCCCTATATGCCGACTTATTCTCAGTCAACAGGGGGTTCTTTCTATCCTAATGTATACACAGGTCAGTATCTGAAGGATCCTAATGTGAACTGGAAGGAACATGCAGACAATGTTGCCGGTAACACTTACTATCCCAATGGTTACAACGCTAACCTTAAGTGGGAGGAGACAACAACATGGAATGTCGGTGTGGATATGGGATGGTGGAACAACCGTCTTACCGTGGCTCTCGACTGGTATTTGCGTAATTCAAAAGACCTCCTCTCATTCGTAACCGCAACTCCGGGTGCGTTCACCACCAATATGCTCGACCAGAATATCGGTACACTCCGCAACATAGGTGTTGAGGCAACGATAGGCGCGCGTATCATCGATACAGCAGACTTCACATGGCAGTCTACCCTTAACGTGGCATGGAACAAAAATGAGATAACCAAGCTGAACAATGAGGGAACATACGTGCAGACCGGTGGTATCTCCGGTGGTAACGGTAATACCGTTCAGGTGCACCAGGTAGGCTATCCCGCATATTCATATCTTCTTTATGAGCAGGTATATGACAGGGACGGCAATCCGATTGAGGGATGCTACGTAGACCAGGATGGTAATGGTGTGATAGATGATAATGACCTTGTCATCAAACACAGCCGTGACCCGAAGGTGACAATGTCCTGGAACAATACATTCTCATGGAAGAACTGGGACCTCGGCTTCCAGCTTCGCGCTTCCATCGGTAACTATGTTTACAACAATGCGCTTTCAAACAATACTACACTCTCATCAACCTACTCCTACGGATTGAGCAACATGCTTCAGGCCGACTACTATTTCCAGGGAGGTCAGACAACCAATACTTACCTTTCGGACTACTGGTTGGAGAATGCCGGTTTTGTACGTTGCGACAATATTACCCTTGGTTATACATGGCCACACCTGCTGAATGACAATCTTCGTCTCCGTGTGTTTGGTGCAGTGCAGAACCCGTTTGTAATTACCAAATATAAGGGTCTTGATCCGGAAGTGTTTGACGGTATCGACAATAGCGTATATCCGCGTCCCGTTACCTTCACACTCGGTGTAGTGGCTACATTCTAAATATATTGATTGTTAAAGTCATTATTAAAATCAGAAACTTTATGAAACTTTTCAATAAAATATTTATGGCAGGTGCCATGGTTGCCACCGTTGCGTTGAGCAGTTGTGTAGGTGACTTGGATCAGCTTCCAGAGGATAGCCGCACCACCACCCCGGCACAATTCAAGGAGAATCCCCACGAATATATCGGGGGTGCGCTCGGAAAGTGCTATTCCGGAATCGCCATCTCCGGACAAACCGGTGCCGGTTCTTCCGACATTTCCGGTCTTGACAATGGTCGCAGCTGCTGGAGCCGCGCGATTTTCATGATGAATGAATTCCCGACTGATGAGGTCAGCTGGATCTGGAAGGACTCCGGTATTTTCGACCTTGTGACCGCTACATGGAGTACCAACAATGAAAATGTGTTCGGTACTTACTCACGTCTTTATTGTCACATAGCAGTCTGCAACGACTTCCTGCGCCTTACCTCACCCTCTTCTCTTTCTGAGAACGAGATTACAGTAGGGGGAGAAGGGGAAACGGCTATCTCTCAAGAGGAGATTGACCAGTTCCGTCTCGAAGCACGTGCGCTTCGTGATTTGAGCTATTTCTATGTTATCGATATCTTCGGTAACGCTGCCTACGCATGGGATACTCAGCTCACCGGCGAGGAGCCTCCCCAAATGTCACGCGCGGAACTTTTCAATATAGTTACTGCTGACCTTGAGGATGTCCTTTCTAAGTTCCCTGACACCACTCCGGTGTACGGACGTGTAGGGAAAGAGGGTATACGTGCTCTTCTTGCCAAGTATTATCTCAACGCTGAGGTGTTCACCGGTAAGGCTGAATGGGCTAAATGCTGGGAACATTGCCAGAAAATCATCGAGAAGCATGATGTGAATGCAAACCATGGTCTCGCTCTCGACTATCTTTCTGTATTCTGTGCCAACAATGATATGTTCGCACCCGGTGGCTCACTTCCCGGACAGAATGAGATTCTTTGGAATGTGCCTTACGCATACGAACTCACCGAGAGCTACGGAGGAACCACCTTCCTTATCGCAGCCGCTATGGATAATGAGGCTACCGCACCCTCAGATTGGTTCGGAATCAACGCTGCCTGGAAGTGTATGCATGCACGTCAGCAGTTCTCCGAGAAGTTCGATTTCTCAGGTGGTGTGAGCCAGGATGGACGTACTTATCTCTGGATGACCGACCTTGACGGATTCACTATCTCCAATAATGACTTCACAAACTTTAAGCATGGATATGTGCCTGTGAAGTTTACCAACCTGAAGTGTAATCCTGACGGAACAATGCCCCGCTGGACTGACCCTGCAACAGGACTTAACCGCGCAGGTGTGCATGACATCAATGATTCCAAAAATAACTATGGTATCTCACATGGTGCAACATTTGCCGATACCGACCTCCCGGTGATTCGTCTCGCGGAGATATATCTCACCGCGGCCGAAGCAGCTCTCCGCAGTAACGGAGCAGTGGGCGATATCAGCAAGGCAGTAGCTTATGTAAATTATATACGTGAGCGTGCATTCGGCGACACCAAACACAATTACGGTGTAGCAGAATTGACACTTCCCGTGCTTCTTGATGAGCGTGCACGTGAGCTTTATTGGGAAAATAACCGTCGTACCGACCTTGTGCGTTTCGGCTTGTTTACCGGTCATACTTACAACTGGAACTGGAAGGGTAATGTGCCCCTTGGTGCAGAACTCGGTTCTCACATGAATCTGTTCCCGATTCCATCTTCAGTTATCAACTCATATTCCGGACCATACAAACAGAATCCCGGATATTAATTGTCAAACTAAAAAGAAGTATAGAAATAATGAAAAAATCATTAATTCTGGCAGCGCTTCTTCCGGTTCTCGGTATGAGTCTTACCGGATGTAAGGATGATACTCAGCCTCGTCTGGAGCCGGCTCCTGAAGGGAGTTTCCAGATTTACGAGCCTGCCTTAAATAATTATACATACTACCTCCAGCCGGATGGAATGATCACTCTGACCACTACCGGTCAGCCGGACTATGGCGTGGCTGTCCCGACTCAGTATGAGGTGGAAATATCTCTTATCGAGGACGCTTCCAAATGGGTAGACCAATATGATGAGTCTCTCTTCCAGGACCCGGACGATCCGAAAGTGATGACCGGAACACCGACCTCTTATAAGCTTCAGACTATCAATACCCAGAGTGTAATCTCAATGCGTGCCAGAGAGATTGCCGCCGGTATGAATGCCATGATGGGCGTCAAGAGCGAGGAGGATATAAATCTCTTTAACGGCAATCCTCAACCACTCTATGTAAGAGTGCATGCATACGTTAATGATCCCTCTTCACCGGATGGTAAACTGGCATATTCCAACATGTACTCCAATGTTGCGAAGCTGAATTCTGTTCAACCCTATTTTGTAGTACCCAAACCTGCAGAAATCTATATTATAGGTCAGTATCAGGGATGGAATATTGCCGGAAATGAAAAGACCGTTGCTCTTACAGAAGAGGAAAATGGAATCGGCTCAGATATCTACTCCGGTTATGTTGAGATGGAAGCATCAGATGCTAAGAGCGGTTTCCGCTTCTATAAGGAGCTTGCTCCCGACGGATGGGGTAAAGATGGAGAATATCCCTCAATCGGTGCTAACGCCAATGATGGTGATAACCTCAGCATGGAACTCGAAGACGGTGTATATGAAGGAGACTGTGTGAAGGGTAAGGGTAACTGGAATATCACCAACTATCCCGGTGGTTGGATGAAGATTACGGTTAATCTTAACAGTATGACTGTCATCTTCCAGTATGAAGAGAATTATCAACCTGCACAATAACTTAAAAGAAGGAAATTGCAATGAAAAAATCAATAATATGTCTGGCAGGTGCCATCGGTCTGATGTTTACTGCCTGCGAAGATACCAGCGATCTCGGCTCAATGCAGGTCAATGAGAAGCCTGCGTTGGTAGAGTCAAATGGTGTTGCAAGCCAATTCCTACTTGGCGGGAATATTGACCTTGCTAATTATGAGAATCTGAATCTTCCTGTTCTGCACACGGAGATGAAGAATGATTTCCCGGCTTCCGCTACAAACGGAGGTGTGTTCGAAGTATCAGCAACTCCTGATTTTGATGCACTCAACACTGTTGAGATTCCTATGAATTATGGAGAGGTTGTTGTGGAAGATAATCTTCGTAAAGCTAATGTGGAGATTGAGGGTAATGCATGGGAAGATGCATTTGTCACATTCTTCGGTAAAGCTCCTTATGCTAAGACTATGTATGTACGCTATAAGCTTTATATCCAGGATGGGAATCAAACTATGATTCTTCCTTATCAGGGTAGCGATTGGTGGCCTACATACACTATATCAGTGACTCCCGTAGATCTCAAATATGATGTTCGTCCGTCATATTCAATCTTCGGCACCTTCCTTCCCGACCAGGGAGAAGTGATGCTCCATGGCGATAAGCATGAGTATGATGATCCTAACTTCACAGCTATAGTAAGTGTGACAGAACAGCAGGCGGCAGCCGGCTACACATTACAGATTGCTCCGACTGACGATCCTACAAAATTATTCGGTGTCAAGGCCGGTAATGAAGAGGCCGTTTCAGGTCGTCTTGAAGAGGGTGGTGTTCCCTTGCGCCTTGCCGAGGGTCCGTGGAAGATTGAAGTAAACATGATTACCAAGGTTTACACAATTACTACGGCTATCGATATCCTTTATGTGCCCTCTTTCGGAAACAACAACTCGTTCACACGTAACTGCGGTACACTTACTACAGACAACTTTATCAATTATTCAGGTGCGGCTTACATCAGCAAGGGATTCGGTCTTGCCGGACAGCCTCGCATGAGAGGTGTGCTTTATGTAGCAGGCAGTGGAGAAGGTCAAATCGTTTCTACTACAGAAGGAAGATTGACTGAGGATAATATGATTAAGATGAGTAATGAGGGTCTGTATTGGCTTGATGTCAACCTGCTTGACATGAGCTATTCCGCATACTATATCAAGACTCTCAGCATTATCGGCAGCATGAATGGTTGGACTGATATTGACCTGACTCCTTCCAAAGCTCAGAATTCCAAGTACACTACCTGGACCGGTGAGGTGACATTCACTGAGGCGGATCAGGAATACAAATTCCGTGCTAACGGTGACTGGGATGGATGGAACTTAGGTGGATCGGCTGATGACCTTGTATTCAAGGGTGCTAATATTCCTGCTCCCGGTGTGGGTACTTATAAGGTGACAGTCAACCTTCTTACTCATCCGTATAGCGTGAAATTCGAACCGAAATAATCGAATAGATTAATCCTTTATATTGGAGGGGTGTGGATTCCACACCCCTCCTTGTTTTTATCTATCTATATTTATTTATCAAATCATCTTATCAGAAACAAGATTTATCTTCGCATGAGGGGTAATGATAAGGGGTTATTAGCTCGCCGGAGAAAAATTTTCAAAATTTTTCATTACTTTTGCAATATGGATTTTAGAAAACCGATAATTATTGATTTGCCGCAGTTTAGTGATCCACGTGGCAGTTTGACCTTTGTCCAGGATTCAGATCAAATTCCATTTGATATTAAACGTGTGTATTGGATATACGATTTACCTTCCGGTGCAGGGAGAGGGGGACATTCACACAAGGAGTTGACCGAATTGCTGATTGCGACAAGCGGGAGTTTTGATGTAAATATCTTTGATGGGTCAAACTGGGAGCGTTACCAGCTTAACAGACCTTACAAGGGATTGCTGATACCTCCGGGATATTGGCGCACTCTTGATAATTTTGCATCCGGAAGTGTATGTATGGTCATTGCATCCGACTTCTATAATGAAGAGGAGTATATCCGGGAACTTGATGAATTTCTGATTTCAAAAAATATCAATTCCTGACCCATCCCATAATAGTTAATTAAAAATTCCAATACCCATGAAGTACCCGTTTCTTAAACTCGAAGAGAGCAATCGTCCTTATATGAAGGGGATGGAAGAGGCAGCATGCCGTGTCATACGGAGCGGCTGGTATGTCGGGGGTCCGGAAGTGGCATCATTCGAAGAGTCGTTGTGTTCTCTGACCGGATGCAAGTATGCTATCGGGGTAAGTAATGGACTGGATGCACTCCGATTGATTCTCAGAGCCTATATCGAGTTGGGGGAGATGCACCCCGGGGATGAAATACTCGTGCCGGCCAATACATATATCGCTACTTTCCTGGCTATAAGTGATACGGGTTTGATACCCGTGGGGGTTGATGCCGACCCTGTCACCATGAATATCGACACCTCGCTCCTTGAGGAGCATATTACAGAGCGTACACGTGGGATAATGACTGTTCATCTTTACGGACGGGTGGCTTGGGATGAGCGCATGGCAGAGGTGGCTCGAAAGTATGGACTGAAGGTAATTGAGGATAACGCTCAAGCAATAGGAGCCTGCTCTGCGGTGAAGGGACTCGGCGGAGGTACGGTTACAGGAAATCTGGGAGACGCAGCTGCCTTTAGCTTTTATCCCACAAAGAATATAGGTGCTCTCGGAGATGCTGGAGCGGTGACTACTAATGACCCGCGTCTTGCGGAGACCGTACGTGCCATTGCTAATTATGGAGCGAAAGAGAGATATCACAATATCTTTAAAGGGCTGAACTGCCGCCTGGATGCTTTGCAGGCAGCCTTGTTAAATATAAAATTGGAATTTTTGGAAGAGGAGAATGAATTAAGACGGCGCAAGGCGCGTCTTTATTCGGAGAATATACACCACCCGGGGGTGATTCTGCCTGAGTTGCCGGCAGATGAGCGCGAACATGTCTGGCATCAGTATGTGGTAAGGATTCCCGGAGGGAAGCGTAATCGTTTCCGGGAGTTGCTCGCTGAAGCGGGAGTGGGAACGGATATTCACTATGCTGTGCCACCTCACAGGCAACCTTGTTATTCCGGCACTCTCACAACTTTTCATCCGAATACCAACAGATTAGCTGATGAGATAGTGAGCTTGCCGATAGGGAGGGGAACGACTGATGAAGATATTGTGGCTATAAGTGAAATTATCAATTCACTCACTCTTTGAAAACCGGTAATCTATTATCCGTTGCATCCCGAAACTCTTTTGGAGAGAGGTTAATGTTATAGGATTGCTTTTTTAGAGAATTATATATTAGAGAATTATTTAGAGAATATTGCTTCAAGAGGAGGTTTGAAGTCAAAGCGTAAAAAAGAGACATTTTCTCCCGAAGATGTCTCTTTATTGCCTAAAAAAGTTGTTATTGCCTTGTTCTGAGTGGGCGAAGATGGATTCGAACCACCGAAGGTATAAACCAGCAGATTTACAGTCTGCCCCATTTGGCCACTCTGGTATTCGCCCGTTGTGGGAACAAAGTTAGTAAAAGAATTTTATTCCGGCAAATTTTTTTTAATTCTATTTGGATTTTTTCTTTGCAGGATAGAAATTAAGATGTAAACGTGTACTTTTAAAGAGAGGGTCAATGTTCAGCTATCGGACTGGCTTTTAAGTTCGGGATAGGCGATGCGGGAGTGGTAGATTGTGGCAAGGCGCTTTTTGAAGGTTTTCTTGACCTCTTCCACATCCCGATAGCTTATGGGAGATTCTTTGAAGAGTCCATCATGCTGCTGAGAGTCAATAATCTTATCGACGAGAGTATCGATGGATTGTGGCGAATAGTCTTTCAAGGACCTTGACGCGGCTTCAACAGCGTCTGCCATCATCAGTATAGCAGTCTCTTTTGTCTGGGGATTGGGTCCCGGGTATCGGAAATTCTCAATGTCAACAGTGTTTCCTTCGTTGCTGTTATTGACGGCGGTGTTGTAGAAATATTTGGTGATTCCCTTTCCATGATGTTCGGAGATGAAGTTGCGTATGACTGTCGGGAGTTTGTATTTAGCCGCCAACGAGAGACCACCGGAGATGTGAGAGATAATCTTACGTGCGCTTGTCTCCGGGTCAAGACCTGAGTGGGGATTGATTCCATGCTGATTTTCAGTAAAGAAAACGGGACTTTCCAGTTTACCAATGTCGTGGTACAATGCTCCGGTTCTCACTAATTGGGTATTGGCACCGATTGAGCGTGCAGCTTCGGAAGCAAGGGTGGAAACTTGCATGGAATGTTGGAAAGTGCCGGGTGCTTCCTCAGCCAGGCGGCGTAGGATGGGGGAATTGATATCACTGAGTTCGACGAGAGTCACTAAAGATGTGAATCCAAAAATCTTTTCGACAATGAATATCAAGACGTATGCAAAAGACATCATCACAGCATTTATTGCGTAGAATGTCACCATTTTCCAGGAAAGGTCATTGAGGTCGCCGTTTATAAGGAGGGAGATTGCGACAAAGCATATCATATAGGAGAGGAAAGTGACCCATGCAGTGCGAAGTAACTGGGAGCGTTTGGAGAGCTGACGGAGAGAGTATGTGGCGAAAATACCGGCCATCATTTCAAGGAAAATGAACTGAAAGGGGTATGTAGCCACCATAGCAGCGAGCAACACGGTGACCAACAGGGTGAAAATTGCGGTGCGCGAGTCAATGAACACTAACACCACCACCGGCACAGCCGCAAACGGGACAAGCATCAGGCCTGAATTGACGAATTCAAAAATCACGACAGTGAATACCACAAACAGGGTGATGTATGTAGTCAGGAAGGTCATATACCGTATAGAGGCGAATACATTGGGACGATATATGAGGAGGAATAGGTAAAGGACCAGGAAAGAGATGAGGATATACATCCCTTGTCCTATAAAATAGTATGTATGAGTAGAGGAAGAGAGGGAGTTGCGTTCAATAATGTCGAGGTAGGTGTTAAGATTAGTGAAAATCTGAGCGTCAATAATTTCTCCACGGTCTACGATTCTTTGCCCCTTTTTGATGACACCGAGAGCTCCGGTGACATCGAGGTATTCCTGTGAGCGGTATTTATCATCGTAAACGGAATCGAGTGTTATATCCGGGATAAGACAGTTGTTAAGGGCATGGGCCACTTCTGCCGGGATAGTCCCCGGATCGCTACCTGATTGGGCGGAATAAGTAGAGTCGATAAGATGGAATGCTTTAGCCGGAGAGAGCATATCTTTCCCTTCCATCATCCTGATAGTGGAGTTATCACCATCTCCCTCCATCATGCGGATAGAGGTGGTTTTGCCGCGGTGTACCTGGTCGTAGACCTCCGGTTGGATGATTCCTCTCTGGTAAGCTTCAGCGAGAAGAGTGGTAAGGATATTATGTTGTTGTGGGGAAATAGAAGATATAGGGAGCCTGGCAAACCGATCAATGGAGGTTTTCGGGATAGCCGGTTTCTTTACCACGAAAGGTATGAAATTTATGTCGATGCTGTCGCGCATCCGATTAGCAGAAGCGGAATCCCTGAGGATAGGGGTGTCGAATTCTGCAGTGAGAAGAGGGTATTTCCATGGTTGATTCAGTTCGTATGAGTATGATTGATGGTCGGCACGGGGTAGGATGGCGAGAAGAATCGCAGTAGCACCGAGAATAAGAGTAATTCTAATGATAGAATTTTTAGAGAAGATATTTTTCATAATGAAGTTAAGGATTAGGAGAGAAGTAATTGAAGAGTGCCGTTTTTGCCTTTGCGGTGTGGCAGTGAGGAATCCAGTCGCGAGATGGGATAACGGCATCGGAAGTGATGATTTCCACCTGGTCGCCGCTTTGCAGGATATGCGAGGGGGGAAGGAGACGGTGATTGATTTTACCTGCGAGACAATGTAGTCCCGTATGTTCGCTGATGGCGAATGCCAGGTCAATCACGGATGAGCCTGCCGGAAGAGAGATAAGATCCCCTTTAGGCGTAAAGATGTAAATATCTTTGGAATATAGGCTAAGGCGAATGGTTTCGAGGAAATCAAGAGAATCAGGATTAGGATTTACAAGAAGTTCCTTAATGGTATTCATCCAGTTATCGAGTTCTTTAGTACTCGAATATTCACCGGTTTTATATTTCCAGTGAGCAGCGAGACCAAGTTCGGCGATATCGTCCATTTTCCGGGAGCGAATCTGCACTTCGATCCATTTTCCGGAAGGTCCCATCACCGTGATATGCAGGGCTCTGTAGCCGTTGGCCTTTGGGGTTGAGGTCCAGTCGCGAAGGCGTTCAGGGTGCACTTGATGATTTTCGGTAAAAGCGGTGTAAATCTCCCAGCATCTGATTTTTTCAAGCGCGTCATCTTCATTTTCAAAAATTACGCGGATTGCGAATATGTCATACACCTTCTCAAAAGGGATATTCTTTTTGGTCATCTTTTTATAGATGCTGTAAGGGGTTTTGACCCTTGCTTTGATTTCATATTTGAATCCCGCCTTGTCAAGTTTGAGTTTGACAGGTGCTATGAACTCATCCACGATTTTCCGGCGGCTCTCACTGCTTAGCGCAATTTTTTCCGAGATTGCGGAATGTTCATGAGGATGTTCGTAACTGAAAGCGACATCCTCGAATTCCGATTTCAGGGTGTTAAGACCGAGCCGGTGGGCGAGAGGTGCGTAGACATATAGAGTTTCGCGTGCGATACGTCTCTGTTTGAGGGGAGGGAGCACATCGAGAGTACGGAGATTGTGAAGGCGGTCGGCCATTTTCACGAGAATCACTCTGACATCCGCCGACATTGAAAGGAGTAGATTCCTGAAATTTTCAGCCTCGACAGAAGCTTTGTCGCCGAATATTCCCCCTGAAATTTTCGACAGGCTTTCCACCATATCAGTGATTTTGTCACCGAAGAGAGGGCGCAGGTCATCTGCCGAGATATCCGATTCTTCCAGCACTTCATGCAGGAGAGCGGCGCAGATGGATGTAGAGCCGAGACCGAGCTCTTCGACCACTATCTGAGCCACAGCGATAGGATGGAGAATGTAAGGGTCGCCGTTAAGGCGTCGTGTGTCGCGATGGATATTCCGGGCAAAAGAGAATGCCTTCCCGATTATATCGATTTTTCGCCTATGGTTGGATTTAAGATAAGTGGCAATGAGGAGATTGAAGGCGTTATCGATAAGGATATCGTCTTCAGCCCGATGAGGGAGGGGACAAAATCGAGACATACTCATCAGATGGAGAGGCGGCGCAGGGTTGCGAGTAATTCGCTATTTATAGGTTTATCGTTTTTGATAGCCTTGGTGAAAGGTACATAGACTATTTCGTCATTTTTAATACCAATCATAACATTCCGTTGCTCATCGATGAGCGCGTCAATTGCAGCGGCACCCATGCGGGAAGCGAGAATACGGTCGAAAGCTGTGGGAGAACCGCCACGTTGCAGATGACCGAGGATTGTGACGCGCACATCATAGTCAGGATACTCCTCCTTGACACGTTGAGCGAGCCCCATCGCACCTCCGGTGACGGGAGATTCAGCCACAAGAACGATAGACGAGTTCTTCGATTTGCGGAAACCGTTCTGAATCAGCTCAGAGAGCTGGTCGACTTGTGTGGAAATTTCGGGAATAATTGCAGCTTCGGCACCGGAAGCGATAGCCCCGTTAAGCGCGAGGAATCCGGCGTCGCGACCCATGACTTCAATGAAGAAAAGGCGTTCATGGGAAGTGGCGGTGTCACGGATTTTGTCCACACATTCCATGATGGTGTTGAGCGCGGTGTCATATCCGATTGTGGAGTCAGTGCCGTATAGGTCATTGTCGATTGTTCCCGGCAATCCTATGATGGGGTATGAGAATTCGTTAGCGAAAACGCGTGCTCCGGAAAGGGAACCGTCGCCACCGATGACAACGAGAGCGTCAATTCCATGTCTTTGGAGGACATCGTAAGCACACTGCCGACCTTCCGGAGTGGTGAATTCCTTGCATCGTGCGGTTTTAAGGATAGTTCCGCCACGTTGGATAATGTTGGAAACATTTTGTGTGGAGAACTCCTCAATTTCATCAGCAATCAAGCCGCGATAACCGCGATAAATCCCGAATACGCGATAACCGGCGAAAATCCCGGCGCGTGTCACGGCGCGTATTGCGGCATTCATTCCGGGAGCATCTCCACCTGATGTCAGAATTCCAATTGATTTTATTTTGTTCATATCAGACGTTACTATATATTGATAATCTTTATGAGATGTTCCACAAAGGTAATCAACGGGTATGAATTTCCCAAGAAAGGTGCGTGAAATAGTTAAATTTTTTGTTAAATTTGCGGAAGATAATGTAAAGGGGAGAGGATTCGAAAATCTGTTTACGTCAGGAGGATGTAATAACTCCCAATTGAAAGATACAGATGGAAAAGGAAAAGGGGAAAAGAGGGGTAACCGTAGGCACCTTTGATGGTGTTCACCTGGGGCATCGGGAGGTGTTGTCGACGTTGCGCACGGAGTGTGCATCGCGCGGTCTTTCCCCCCTTGTCATTACCTTTGACCGTCATCCTCTTTCAGTCTTGGCGCCTGAGCGGGTGCCGGGACAATTGATGGAAACTGAAGAGAAGCTGCAGCTCCTCGGCAAGGAGGATATGGCAGTTCAATCTTTAATTTTCACTACCGGGCTTGCCGGGGTGAGCGCACGAAATTGGTTACGCCGTATGAGGGACGAATATGATGCCGGTCTGGTCGTGATAGGTTACGACAACACCTTCGGGTGTGATGGAAGGAGCCTTGACAGCGGTGATTATATACGTATCGGGCGTGAGGAGGGACTGGAGGTTGTCGTGGCTCCTTCGCTTCCCGGTATCAGCAGTTCGGCAATACGCAAAGCTGTTGAAGAGGGTGACATGGAGAATGCATCCCGTATGTTGGGGCGCTCTTACATGTTGTCAGGAGAGGTGGTGCATGGGAAAGCATTGGGACGTACCCTTGGATTTCCGACAGCGAATCTTCACGTGGAGCCGGGTAGGAAATTACCGAAGAAAGGTGTATATGCCGCATTGGTGGAGATAGAGGGAGTTGAAAAAAGATATAAGGGGGTGGTCAATATAGGTGTCCGACCGACAGTCGACAGTGCGGGTGTTCCATCAATAGAGGTGCATCTTCTTGATTATAAAGGAGACTTGTATGGCAGGCGGTTGGGTTTGGAATTGCTGCAATTTTTGCGAGGGGAGAAAAAATTTGCGGATTTGTCAGCGTTGAAAGAGGCAATCCGTACGGATATAGTGAGGGTAAGAGAGATGAAGATGGAGGATAAATAAAAAAGAGAGGAAAAATATATATGGAAATAATAAATTTTGCGAATGAGCCGTCGCTTGTAAGCCGCTATATGCTTGAACTCCGGGACACCGGAATACAGAAAGATCCTATGCGCTTCCGTGAAAATCTGGCACGTATAGGGGAGGTGATGGCATACGAATTATCAAAGCGTCTGACCTATGATGACGTGGAGATACAGACACCACTGGGACCATGTGTGTGTCAGGACATATCGGATAAGGTGGTGCTTGCCACTATTCTCCGTGCGGGCTTACCGTTTCATGAGGGATTTCTGAGATTTTTCGATCATGCGGAGAATGCCTTTGTAAGTGCGTATCGTCGATATAAGGAGAAGGGGGATTCCTTTGATGTGCTCGTCGAGTATCTTGCCTCCCCGAGCATAGAGGGTAAGACCTTGGTGTTGGTAGACCCGATGCTTGCCACAGGTTCCTCAATGGAACTGGCCTACAAGGCCATGCTTGGTAAGGGAGTTCCGGCGCATATCCATGTTTGTTCCGTCATCGCTTCGAAACAAAGTGTGGAATATGTCAGGAAGCATTTTCCGGAGGATAAGACCACAGTATGGATAGGAGCAATAGATGACGAGGTGAATTCACACAGCTATATAGTGCCGGGACTTGGAGACGCCGGCGATCTGGCCTACGGAGAGAAACTCTGATTATGGTATTGGATAGAATCGAGATAGTCAATTTCAAGAATATCGAGTCGGCGATTCTTGAATTCCCGGCAGGCGTAAATTGTCTGTTGGGTAATAATGGGATGGGGAAGAGTAACCTCCTTGAGTCTATCCATTTCTTGTGTCTTGCTCGTCCGATGCGTTCAGTGCCGGAGTCGTCAATGATTCGTCATGGGACTGATTTGCTGAGTGTAAAGGGACATTTCACGTCTGACACGGGCAATAAGGAGGAGGTGAGCATAGGGATTGTAAGGAATAAAGGTAAGAGTTTGCGGCGTAACGGGAAGGAGTATGACCGTATGTCGCGACATATCGGGGCATTTCCGATAGTCAGTGTCACGCCGCGCGACAGCGATATTGTGACCGGTTCGGGGGAAGAGCGACGCCGCCTGATGGATATGGTCATCTCTCAGGGAGATGGGGGATATCTGAGTCAGTTGGTGCGCTATAACCGGGCCTTGGAGAGCAGGAACAGGATGTTGCGTGCCGGTGTAAGGGATGATATCCTGTATGAATCGGTGGAGGTTCAGATGGAAGAGTCATCGGAGGCTATTCATGCAGCCCGGAAGGAGTGGACCGGCAGGCTTGCACCGGAAGTGAGCAGATACTACAATCTCATAGCCGACAGTAATGAGAATGCTTCAATATCGTACAAGAGTGTTTTGAACGATTCCTCATTCCGGGAGATTATCAGCCGGAGTCGCGGTAAGGATATGGCACTCGGTTACACGTCGCAGGGGATTCATCGGGATGATTTATTTACCGGTCTGGATTCCTACAGCATGCGCAGATTGGGGAGCCAGGGACAGATAAAGACCTTTACGCTTTCACTAAGGCTTGCCATTTATGACTATCTGCGAGACAAGGGGGGAATGACACCGATACTTCTCCTCGATGATATTTTTGATAAATTGGATTCCCGCAGGGTAGGAAAAATAATGGAGCTTGTGAGTGGGGCATCCAATTTCCGGCAGATATTCATTACCGACACAAACCGGGAGCATCTTGATGAGATATTGTCTACGTTGAGCGGAGATCACAGACTGTTTGGAGTAAAGGAGGGAGTATTTGAGCCGATATCATAGAAGATTAAGGGATTATGGAGCGGAAGGATTATGAATCGATAGGCGATGTGATGCGTGGGTTCATACAGGCAGCGCGCATGGATGCGCGGCTGGAAGAACTTCGCGCCATAGATTTGTGGCCGGCATTGGTTGGAAGCGAAATAGCAAGGAGGAGCCCACGACCGGTTGTGAAAGGTGGAGTGATGTATGTGAGTGTGGCGAATGCCGGTTTGCGCCATGAACTCTATTTGATGCGGAGCCGTCTGTGCCGGATGCTTAATGAAATGCTCGATAATGCTGTAATTAAAGAAATAAGATTTGTATCATGAAAACTAATATAGAATTACCGTCGCTGAAGGATTTCCGGCATAGAGCGGAAGTACAATTGCGATTCAATGACATCGATATACTTGGTCATGTAAATAATACCGTCTATCTCTCACTTTATGATCTGGGTAAAGCGCGGTATATGGAAGCAGTCAATAAGGGTCGGGTAAATTGGCAGCGAGTCGAATCCATAATAGCCAATATCAACTGCTCGTTTGTGAACCAGATGCGTTTCGGAGATGAGATAAGGGTATATACCCGTTGCATAGCCCTTGGACATAAGAGTTATACTTTGGAGCAAGTGCTTGCCGACCACAGCGGAGACATAAAATCAGTGTGCAGGACAGTGATGGTTGCCTACGATCCTGATTTACGCCAGGCAGTGGAAGTGTCAGAGGAATGGCGCCGGAATGTGGAGGAATTCGAGGGTAAAGATTTGGGATGAACTAACTCAACAAAAATTACAGAGATGAAAGATAGAATGCGCCGTATACTTGAGGCGGAGGCAAAAGCGATAGAGAATATTCCGGTGACAGAAGCATATCGCCGGGCAGTGGATAAAATTGTGGAATATACTCATGGAAAGGGTGGGAAGCTGGTGACCTCCGGCATGGGAAAAGCCGGACAGATTGCAATGAATATCGCCACTACCTTCTGCTCCACGGGCACACCGGCAGTTTTTCTTCATCCTTCGGAAGCGCAGCATGGTGATTTGGGGATTATTCAACCGGATGATATCATGTTATTGCTGAGCAATTCAGGGAAAACGCGCGAGATATTGGAACTGGTGGAACTTGCACGTGGCTTAAACCCCGGAGTGGAGATGATTGTTATAACAGGAGATGGAGGAAGTCCGCTTGCAGAAATGGCAGATATCACCCTGACTACCGGAGGGGCACCGGAGGTGTGTCCTCTGGGTCTTACCCCTACTACCTCGACAACGGTTATGACTGTGATTGGAGATGTATTAGTGGTAGGAGTGATGGAGGAAATCGGTTTTACAGCCGAGGAGTATGCCAAGCGTCATCATGGTGGCTATTTAGGGCATAAAAGCCGTAAAATGCAAGGATAGATCCTGCTGAAATAATTATTGGAAATTAAAAAAATGAATATGTTAGAGATTGCTCTTAATATCGGGGGATTTGACAAGAATAGTCGGGATTATAAGATTCTGCAAGAAGCGATGGCTGCCAGAAAAACAGCCGAAGAGTTCATGGCTGCCGACAAGAATGTAGATGCCCTGGAACGTACAGTGTCGGCGATGCGGACTTTGCGCGATTTTTCAGATTTTGAAAATATCGAATTCCGGGCTTTGTTACTGGCTCTTCTGTTTGATTTGAGTGAGATTTATTTCGCGCTCAAAGATTATAAGCAGAGCGAGAAAGAGTTGGAGACAATTTTTAAATTGCTCGATAGTATGATTCGTCATGATTCCGATAGATTCGGCAGACTTCATATTCTGGCAATGGAACTTTCTACCCGTATCCTGCGCTCACGGAAGAGAGCGATGGATATGCTTGTAAAGCAGCAGATTAATGCTAATCAACTATACGAAAAAGTGAATCAGGGTGTGGTTGCGGCTACAGAGAAACTTGTAGAATCGCTCCGTAAGGTAGGACAATTGCTTGCTTCATCCGGTGATTATCGGGCAGCGATGAAGTTTTATGCAGAAGCCATAAAAATCTCCAAGAAGAGGACGGGAAGAGTCACTCGCAAGGAGGTGAAGATGACAATAGAGATGGCGGAGATTATGATGCGGGTCAATTCTATGCGACCACGCGCAAAACGACTGCTCAGCGCTATCTTGCCTCACGCCATTGCGCTTGAGACTCTGGAACTGGAAGAGGAGATTCTGGCTCTCAATGAGATAATTGATGCCGATCTGGAGCGCGAACCCAGATGGAAGACATTCCTCCACAAATTATCCTTATCCTCCAAAAAGAAGAAGGGAGAGACGATATCTCACCCGGAGACAAACCCGGAGGGGAATGAGAAAGAGCTCAAGGAAGAGAAGAAGGAAAGAAAAGATTTGAAGAAAGAGCTCAAGGAAGAGAAGAAGGAAGGAAAGGATTTGAAGAAAGAGCTCAAGGAAGAGAAGAAGGAAAGAAAAGATTTGAAGAAAGAGCTCAAGGAAGAGAAGAAGGATTAGGAAAGGAATTGAAAATTAGAGATGTCGACAATTTTAAATACTAACGGGACAGAGTTGGAAGTGCCCCGGATTGCTCATCCTGAAGATTTCAGCTGCTACATTATAACGGCAGAATGGAATAAGGAGATTACGGGTGCCTTGTGCAGAGGTGCCATTGAGACCTTGCTGAAGGGTGGTGCAAAAGAAGAGAAAATACATACGCTTGAGGTGCCGGGTACGGTAGAATTGGTAAATGCAGCCGGGGCAGTGATGAGGACAAAAGCTCCCTCAGCAATAATTGTGATAGGGTGTGTAATCCGTGGAGATACACCGCATTTCGATTATGTGTGCATGCACACTGCCGAGGGTATAGCATCACTCAATGCCCGGGGAGAAACACCGGTGATTTTCGGGGTTCTGACGGTGGATAATGAGCAGCAGGCTCTTGACCGTGCCGGAGGAATCTTAGGGAACAAGGGTAGTGAGGCGGCCGTTGCGGCAATAAGCATGAGTGCCTTACATACATCTCTTCAAGCATAAAATAAAAGAGCCGGATGTCTCCCGACACCCGGCTCCTTCTCGTAGACAGCATACTATCTACGAACTGCAATAAATGTATATAACCCAAAATTTAGACAATTCTGTCCCTCGCGCCCAATCCTTATTGCACACGAGGGTAACCTCATCAGAAAGGCGCTTTGGAGAAAAAACGTCGGCAACCGGTTTAATATTAGTCGATAAAAGTTAAATATATATAAAAACGAAATATATAACCGGAGGTGTGTCATATCAGGACATCTGCGGGGTTGCTGTCGGAATTCGGTTTTGGTAGCATATTCCGGGATGCACCCTACTGGCTCATCCTCTCGTCACTGACCAATACACACAAATCATCAAAGGTATGCTTCATAATAAAACTGCACTCCAAAAGTTTTTATCCAACTTCTGGGGTGCAGTTCAAAATTTTCATTTTGACACAGCCGTATCTTTATATTTACCTTCCGTTAGAAAAGCCGGAGGGATGGCAAGTCAGATCAGTTTTTCAGAAGCTTCGCGTATGCGTCGCATAGCTTCGCGGATATTGTCGTCGGAAGTTGCGTAACTTAGACGTAGATAGCCGGGGAGACAGAATGCGGCACCATCTACAGCCGCCACGTGAGCCTCTTCAAGGAGATACATTACGTAGTC
This sequence comes from uncultured Sangeribacter sp., assembly GCA_964509225.1. Classification (GTDB taxonomy): domain Bacteria; phylum Bacteroidota; class Bacteroidia; order Bacteroidales; family Muribaculaceae; genus Lepagella. The sequence continues at coordinate 9,331 of CAZDWB010000009.1, read as the reverse complement.
GCCGGAATTCTTGATAACTTTCTCGCCATATTTCTTACCTATGTAAGAGCTGACTTCCGGGAATAGATAGAAAGCTCCTTCGGGATTATTTACCACCCAACCGGGGATTTGACGAGCGAGGTTAACGATTAGGTCGCGGCGTCTTTGGAATGCGTTGCGCATATCGGCGATACATTGCTGAGGACCGTTATAAGCCGCTTCGGCAGCTTTCTGAGCTATTGAAGAAGTGCCTGAGGTGTACTGCCCCTGGAGCTTGGTGACTGCTTTTGCAATGTTGAGAGGACCTGCCATATATCCGATACGCCAACCTGTCATAGCGTAAGCTTTGGAGACACCGTTGATTATAACCACTCGGTCGCGGACTTCGGGAAACTCCGAAATGCTGTGCACCTTGTCAATGAAGTTGATGTGTTCATAAATTTCATCGGCAAGTATAATTATGTCGGGGCAGTTTGCCAGGACTTGCGCAAGAGCCTTAAGCTCTTCGTAAGTATATACACTCCCGCTGGGGTTGGAAGGGGAGTTCAGCATCAACATGCGTGTTTTAGGAGTGATGGCGGCACGCAGTTGGTCGGCATTGATTTTGAAGTTAGCTTCCACACCAGCCGGGACAGTGACGGGGATTCCTTCGGCAAGCTTCACCATTTCAACATAACTTACCCAAGCCGGAGTTGGGATTATGACTTCATCACCGGGATTGATTGTGGCGAGGATTACATTGCAAAGTTCCTGCTTTGCGCCTGTTCCTACAACAATCTGTTCGGGGGAAAACTCGATATTATTCTCTCTTTTGAGTTTCTCGACGATAGCTTGTCGGAGACTGAGATAACCCGGGACCGGAGTGTAGCGGGAGAAGTTATCATCAATGGCCTTTTTGGCGGCATCCTTTATGAAATCGGGGGTATCGAAGTCAGGCTCACCGACGCTCATGTTAATAACATCAACGCCTTGTGCGCGGAGTTCCGCGCTTTTCTGAGACATGGCTAATGTGGCTGAGGGTGATAGACTTTCAACCCTTCTTGAAATGTGATTCATGATGATTAGATAATTTAGGCAGCCCCGTCAATATGAGTAAGTTTCCCGGGGTGTATTCTTTAAGAATATTATTATTTTTCGCGAAGTTAACCATTTTCTTTCAAACACACAACTAATGGTTATTAAAACGGGGGGAGAGGTTAGAGACCGGGATTTTTTGGAAACTAAAAATATATTTGTTATCTTCGCACAATATAAAAAATGTCTTTCCCGTAAAGTGAAAGCTGAGACTTTGGAATTAAAGGAAGGATAGGGAGTTTATACTTTTTTAGCAGTTACAAAGTCAACAATAAAGAAGCATGTGGCGTTCTAAACATGAAGATTGAGGTCTACGCCGGAATCGGCATATACCCCTCAGCTTCGAGTAAAAGAACGATTGATTAACTATTAAATAATTATGGACAAATTAAGTTATGCATGGGGTCTTGCCATGGGCAATCAGCTCAAAGCCATGGGTGTAAGCGACCTTAATGTAGAAAGTTATGCAGATGCAGTAAAGAGCGTTTTTGCAGGTGAAGAACCGGCTATGCAGCCTGACGAGGCACAGAAACTCATCCAGGAGTATCTTGGAGCACTTCAGGAGAAGGCAAATAAGGCAGCCCGTGAAGCGGGGGAGAAATTCCTTGCCGACAACAAAAAGAATGAGAATGTAAAGGAAACCGCTTCCGGTTTGCAGTATATCATTGAAAAGGAAGGGGAAGGGGAACATCCTACAGCTGAGAGTGAAGTGACGGTTCATTATACTGGACGTCTGCTCGACGGCACTGTCTTTGACAGCAGTGTGAATCGAGGAGAACCGGCTACCTTCCCGTTGAATCAGGTAATCCCCGGTTGGACCGAAGGTGTTCAATTGATGAAAGAGGGTTCCAAGTTCCGCTTCTTCATTCCGTCTGATCTGGCCTACGGTCCTCATGGAGTGCCTAATGTTATTCCTCCTCATTCTACCCTTATCTTTGATGTAGAACTCATTAAGATAAATAAGAAATAATGAAAAAGGGTTTTATTGGAACTATGGCAGTGGCGGCAGCTTTGCTGACACTGTCAAGTTGTGGAAGTTCGCGTCAGAACAAGGATTCGGTTTCGGAAGACACAGTTCAGACCGAAGAATTAGGGGTAGAGGAGATTACTCCGTCCGACAGTGTTTTTGCACAGACGGTGGATTTTTTCAACAGTGACCGTAAAGGTAACGGGAAGGACTCCACTTATGTAGAGACTCCTTCGGGATTGAAATACCGTATTCTCAAAGAGGGTACCGGTAAGAGTCCGGTAGCGACCGATAATGTGACAGTTCATTACGAAGGAAGATTGCTCAACGGCACAAAGTTCGACAGCAGTTATGACCGCGGTGAGCCTGCAACTTTCCCCCTTAATGGAGTAATCAAGGGATGGACTGAAGGGTTGCAGACAATGAAAGAGGGTGGTATAACCGAATTTTATATCCCGTCAGAAATCGCCTATGGCGAACAAGGAACTCCCGGCGGTCCGATACCCCCCAATGCACCATTGATTTTCAAGGTAGAACTTTTGAAAGTTAATTGAGCGGAAAAATATGAAAATAAACAGAACAGTAATAAGACTGGTGGCAGCCTTCGGGTTGCCGGCAGTCTTATTGTTGCTTTCCTCCTGTAAAGGAAGGAGAGGAGATAATGTAGTGCCCACCGGTGAGACTGTAGAGGTGGTGATTCCGGAAGAAGAACCGCAGAGCCCTTCCGTGCCGGAGGATGATAACCAATCTATAGCTGCCGATACGACTCATGCCGCATCTGAGATTTAAGGATAATGTACCGGCATTGATTATTAGCTGTTAGTGTGAAAAAACTCTTAAATAATGAAATGATAATGAAACTAAAAAATCTTTCTTTCCTTGGGATAGCCTCACTGATGCTGTTGGCATCATGTGATGGGCGTAAGACCCAATCGATCAGTGATATCTCGGATGCAACCCCCGGAGATTCAGTGATGTTTTATTTTGGACAGAATCTGGCAACGGATTTCTGGTTAGGAACCGAGTCAGACACTACCTTGCGCGGAGAGAACGAGCGCGAGGATTATCTTCGTGGCGTAGAGGCAGGCATTGCGGCAGCCCGACAGAACGAGGCCTATAATAAGGGTTTGTTTGTCGGAGTGCAGGTTGCAGCGAATCTTAAAGATTTCAAGGAATTGTATCCGGACATCAAGTTGGATGAGAAGGTGCTGATAAGTGCCCTGCGCGCCGGACTTGAAAGTGACACAGCTGTGAACACAGCCGAGGCAAAGAGTAAGTTTTATAAATTGATGGATGATCTGGCACGTTCAAAGGAGAAGGCAGATATCAAGATAGCCGAAGCAAAACTTGCCCAGGAAGGTCCGAAGCTTGGTATGAAGGTGCAGGGACCGATGCTTTACAGTAAGATTGTTACACCGGGTAATGGTCCGGAGATAAAAATCGGAGAAAAGATTGCATTGGAATTGTCGGTTTCAACCATCAACGGAGATATGGTAGGGATTAAACTTCCCAAGGAAGTAGTGGTTGGTCGGAGTTATACAGTTCCCATGCTTGGTGCCGCACTTCCGGGAATGAAAGTAGGGGAGACCCGTCAATTTCTTTCCACTCCTATGGAGGTTACCCCACGTCGTTATAAATTGGGAGAATATAAAGCGGAGCAACTGATGAAGGTGACAGTAAAGGTGCTTGGCATTGTTTCTGAATCCGGAGCTGCTGCGTCTACTGACAGTATACGATAAAAAAGAAAAATAAAATAATTCCCGAAAAGTATAAAAAAATTCGGGAATTATTTTATTGATTAATAATGCGATATAATTTTGGGATAAAATTTTTTTAAAAAAATAGGATAAAAAATTTGGTAGATTCATAAATAAGCTCTAACTTTGCACTCGCAAACGGGACAAAAGAGTTCCGGAGCAAAAAATAAAATTCCGGTAATTGGTTAGGCTTAAGAAATTAAGAAATCTTGATTCAGGAATTTAAAAAAGGATTAAGGTGCGGTAGTTCAGTTGGTTAGAATACATGCCTGTCACGCATGGGGTCGCGGGTTCGAGTCCCGTCCGCACCGCTGAGGAGAGAGGATGAGCAGCAATGTTAGTATTTTTACTACTTGCTGCTCATTTTTCATATCTGCTATCTCTTCCCTAAGTTTTTTAAACCGGCATACTGCTTTAAAATATATCTGTACAATGATAGCGATTGTGAACGGACCTAACCTGAATCGTCTCGGAAAGAGAGATGCTGAGATTTACGGAACCTTTACTCTCTCAGATCTGGAGGAAGAGTTGAAGATTGGTTTCGGAAGCGAGAACCTGATTTTTTTTCAATCAAACAGCGAAGGTGCTCTGATAGATTTCATTCAGGAGTGTGATGAAAGAGAGGATATAGATGGAATTGTCATCAACCCCGGTGCATATTCCCATTATTCTTACGCATTGGCCGACGCATTGGCCGATTGCAGTAAACCGGTAATTGAGGTTCACCTGTCCAACATTCTTTCGCGTGAAGATTTCCGCAGGGTCAGTGTAACGGCTGCGGGGTGTTGCGGAGCAATAGCCGGACTGGGAAGAAGAGGGTATCATTTAGCTGTTGACTACCTGTTGGATAAAATTAAGAATAGATGACAATAGAGGAGTATATAGAAAACAACAGTAGTCCTGAACCGGCATATTTGTCCCATCTGGAACGTGAGTCAAATTTGCGTTTGTTGCATGGACGTATGTGTTCGGGACATATCCAGGGGAGATTGCTCAAGCTACTGGTATGTATGCTAAAACCGGTAAGGGTATTGGAATTAGGGACTTTCACAGGATATTCGGCACTCTGTATAGCCGAGGGACTGTCGGAGACGGGAGATGACGGGATTCTGACCACTGTAGAGTCTAATGATGAACTTGAGGATTTTCTGAACAGGAATTTCAGAGAGTCGGGATATGGGGATAGGATAAGGCTGATAATCGGAGATGCCTTGAAGAGTATGGAGGAGATGGAATCGGGGAGTGTGGATTTAATCTTCATGGATGCGGACAAACGTCAATATCCGGAATATTACCTTGAAGCGAAGCGGTTGTTGCGCAGAGGAGGGTATATATTCGCCGACAATACACTGTGGGACGGACATGTGATAGAGGAGCGCCGACATGATGCGCAGACTGCCGGAATCGTAAGGTTTAATGAGATGGTGGCCGGTGATGAAGGTGTGGAGAAGGTGATATTGCCAATACGTGATGGCTTAACATTGATTCGAAAGCTCTAAAAGAGGTTATAATCAATCCAAACTATGTTTTGAAGTGTTGTAGAGATAGATGGGCAACGAAAAGAGGCCTTGAAATGAGAAACACTGAAAAATATAGAAATACAAAAATTGAAGTTATGGAAAGTAAGAGATTAGCAAAGATATCCAGATTGTTACAGAAGGAGTTAAGTGAGATTTTCCGTCGCCAGACAGCCAAGCTCGGAGGAGTGCTGGTGAGTGTGAGTGCAGTAAGAGTAACTCCTGATTTGAGTATTGCCAGAGCTTATCTGAGTGTGTTTCCCTCGGATAAGGGTAGTGAAATACTTGAGAATATCAACCGTCAGAACAAGACGGTACGTTATGAACTGGCACAGGCAGTGAAGGACACTTTGCGTAAATGTCCGGAGTTGCAGTTTTATCTTGACGACTCGCTGGATTATATAGAAAACATAGACCGTCTGTTAGGGAAAGAAGACCGGGGAGAAAGTTCCTCATCAGAGGAGTGAGTGTGACAAAATCGATAGCCTTACGTTGGATAAGGTCGAAGAAGAGTCATGGAGCGGCTAACATCATAGCCGTTACGGCTGTTGTCGGTATAGCGGTGGCTGTAGCGGCAATTGTCTGTATATTGTCGGTGTTCAATGGTTTCCGGGAGGTATTGTCTTCAAGGTTGGATACGTTGAATCCCGATTGTATAGTAGTTCCGGCAAAGGGGAAAGTGATAGAAGACGGAGAGCAGCTTGCACAAAAAATAGGGAAGGTGTCAGGCGTTGAACGGGCACTGCCTGTGGTAGAGGAGCAGGCGTTGGCACTGTTTGGAGGACGAGAGATGCCGGTGACCCTGCGAGGAGTGCCCGAGGAATCCTATAAAGGGATGACGGGTCTGGACACTATCCTGATAGCCGGAAAGCCGGAGATAAGGGGAGGTGTCACAGATTTTGACGAGGGTGGAAATGGTCTACCGGCATCGGGGGTTCTCTCAATAGGGACAGCAGTGCGTCTCGGAAACGCAATGCCCGGGGAGAAGATACTTCTCTTTGCTCCTCGAAGGGTTGGGAGCATCAATATTGCAAATCCTGTGAATTCGTTTGTGTCCGATTCATTGTTGGTCAGTGGAGTGTTTGAGGCAAAGCAGAGTGATTTTGACCGGGATATGGTGATAGTTCCTCTTTCGACAGCCCGTGAGCTCTTCCTTTACGACAATGAAGCGGGCAGGGTTGAAGTGAAATTCAAAAAAGGTGAAGTGCCGGCTGATGCGGTCAGAAAAATAGAAGAAGTTGCCGGTGAAGGGTATATAGTAAAGGATAGGCTTAAGATGCAGGAGACCAATTTTAAAATGGTTTCCATTGAGAAATGGGTGACTTTTCTATTGCTTTTCTTTATCTTGATAATTGCCAGTTTCAATATAGTAAGTGCGATGACAATGTTTGTCATCGATAAGGATAGGTCAATGTCGAGTCTCCGGGCAGTCGGAATGACGCGACGCGGAATAGGCTCCATATTTGCCTGGGAGAGCGTCATGGTGACAGGTGCTGGGTGTGTGGCAGGAATGATTTTAGGATTGCTGCTATGTCTGCTTCAACAGCGATATGGTTTCTTGAAATTGTCGGGAGATGCGGATACTTTGGTTATGTCGAGTTATCCGGTAAGGGTAGTATGGAGTGATTTGTTGATAATCCTTGTTCCAGTCGGTATAATAAGTATCGCAACGGCACTCAGTGCGTCCGGTTTTGCGCGTCGGAGACTGACGCGACATCAGCGACGGGAGTAAATCTGGGGAATGCGTCAATAAAAGACCCCGGGGTTGCATTCAATATCTTCACACCCTCCGAGTCAGCGAAGGCAGCGATGTCGAAATAGGATTTGAAGGCAATGGTCATGCTTCCGAGCACGTCATGCAGATGCAGCCCTTTATATTCGGTTTCCACACGTTTAAGTTCGCCATCGGAATCTTTGTAGAAATGTGGCTGGATGCTCACCACCCGGTTGTTGTCGTTGACAGAGAGTGTACGGGTCCAAGTATGGTCAGCACCTGCCAGAAAAATCTCTTTATACCCTTCGCGGATTCCTATCATAATTGATGGGATAAGGACATTTCTGGGCCGTGGCATAGCCACACCGAGTTTATAAAGCCAATTCATCCCTTTACCCGTTCCGTCGCCGGGAGTAAGGTTAAAGAACTTGAGGGTGATATTTTGAGGAAGGTTGGGTAGATTCCGGATTTTATTCTTTTGAGAGACAGGAATCCACAGACTCATCTTCCAATCGGCAGCGGTCAGGTTTTTCCAAAGTTTTTCCACATTGGGGTCGGATGATGGGAGATTGAAGAAATGCGGGTCGGCAAGCACATATATCATAGGGCGGAGCAAGAAGAATTCCGGTGTATTAGCCGCGAAATTTACAGCAAGGAGATCGTTTTGAGAAAGCCAGTTGCTGTAATTGTCTATAGTCTGACGAAGAGCCGGACCATTACCCATGACAATAAGACTTCTTTCTTTGCACGACCCTTTTGGTGAAGGAATCCGGGAGCGGAGAAGAGCTTTGGCTGAAGCAAGAATGAAATTGAGCATTTTTAATCCTTATATGGGTAATTTTTGTCAGTGCGAGAGAGGACCTGAAGAGTGTTGAAGAAAGTCATACCTGTCATTTCCATAACCTTTTTAGGAGAAAGAGAGCGTGACATGGAGCGGCATTCTATAATTTGAGGAGATAGGGAAGCGGCGACAGCCGGGATTCCGGGACAAAGTTTCCAGATAAGGTTAGCCCATTTAATTGGTATGGTAATCATTCTTTTCTGGGCACCGGCATTAGCACTCATGGCTTCAGCCAGCCGGAGCCATGTCGGACCGACTCCGTCTGCGATATTGAAGATTCCGGGGATGGCTTGTGTAAGACGCGTTGCATGAGCCAGATCCAGACCGGTGACGATACTAATTTTTCCTTCAATACCGCGCACATGCAGATATCTCCCGGCCAAAACCTGATGGAACAGTTCGACAGGCCATCCCTCCATGTCTGACCCGAAGGGTGTTGCACTGCGAAGTATTGTAACCGGAATACCGGCGGCTTCCCCCCACAGATTACATTCTTTTTCCATTGCTACTGCTTTACGTCCTTTCTCTGTGGAGGGATGAACAGGATAGGTTTCATCAACGTCGTCTCCGGCATCGGGGCTGTAAACTTCATCGGAACTGATAAGGGTTAGAGCCTTGGGGAGTGAAGGAAGTTTTGATAAAGAGTGAAGGAAGTTTGCTAATTTTTTGTGTGAGTCAGCCTCTACAATCACCAGGTCAAGAGGATTTTCCTCGGATATCTTCTTTAAAAGGGTTGAAGATTGACCGGACGATGGCTCAGTTGCATCTTGGGAGTGCAGATCGTGAAAATGAATATGATGAAATTCATCATCCTTCCATTCTTCGCGGAGAATGGATTCAATAAATTTGTCTGAAGTTACGGCTAAAACTCTCACAATATTTTATTTAAAGAAAAATCCGTCAGGAATTCAGAGGAAAGGATTATAATGAAAAGAATTAAGATGACAGCTTCCGAAGGGATTCGGTCACTCAGAATTATCTGAGTGGTAAGAACGATTTTAAAAGCATGGATAATTCTACATTACAAAAATAATCATTTCTGTATAAAAACGAAAATATGCAAAAATGTGAAATTTTAATTATCTTTGTAATCAGATGATTAAATACCCTTTAAATACTATGAATATCTTAAGAAAATCGGTGATGCTGGCCTTGGTTGCAACACCTTTGTTAGCAATGGGAGCGCGTGATGAGAGTCTTCTGAGAAAATGGGACTTCTCAAGAGACAGTACTAACTGGCAACAGGTCACAATTCCGCATGACTGGGCTATCTATGGTCCATTTGACCGTTCCAATGATCTCCAGAGAGTAGCAGTGGAACAGAATGGAGAGACAGAGGAAACCATAAAAACCGGTAGGACGGGAGGTCTCCCATATATAGGGAAGGGATATTATAAGACCACGTTTAATCTTGCAGAGACGGCAGATAAATCCACGTGTCTGATTTTTGATGGTGCTATGAGTCATGCCCATGTTTACGTA
>CAZDWB010000008.1:51950-73962 GCA_964509225.1 uncultured Sangeribacter sp. | reverse complement strand
TTTTCATAATTTTGTTTTGGCGGCGTGTTTAGTGATAAGCATGCCGTTTTTTTATTAATAAATTTTGATATGGATAAGTATTGGTATAATATAACTTTTATGGTAGAGCGTGAAGCGGAGAGAACACTGATAAAATGGCTTGACAGCGATGCCGATGTCAAAAAGGCACTGGACGGTAGGGAATGGCGAAGAATAAAGGTAGTTGCGGTGCCTGATGATCCGGAATTCAACAAGCAAGCATTAAGCATTTCTCTTCAGTTAGCTTTTGATTCACTTTCAGCTTCGCGTGACTGGGGTAAGAGTGAATTACCAAAAATCACCGAAAATTTTCATCAGCAGATGGATGGTCACGCTCTGCATTTTGCAACAATTCTAAAGGAAGTTTAATGGGTGATACCAAAGAGTCATTGAAAGAATATGACTTGATAATCATGGGTATAGACCCCGGCACGAATGTAATGGGGTATGGAGTGCTCGGAATAAGGGGGAAGACTCCGGAGATGATAGTAATGGGTGTAATCAAGCTCAGTGCCATGGAGAGTCATTATAAGCGGCTGCACAGGATATTCGAGAGGGTTACAGGTCTTGTAGAACAATATCTACCCGATGAATTGGCTATAGAGGCTCCCTTTTATGGTAAGAATGTCCAGTCTATGTTGAAGTTGGGGAGAGCACAGGGGGTTGCGATGGCAGCCGCCTTAAGCCGTGACATCCCAATCACGGAGTATGCTCCACTCAAGATCAAGCAATCAGTGACCGGCAACGGCCAGGCCACCAAAGAACAGGTAGCCGGTATGCTCAAAAGGATATTAAACATATCAGAGGATAAGATGCCGGCACTTTTAGATGCAACTGATGCATTGGCAGCAGCTTTGACTCATCATTTCGAGCGCAGGAAGCCAACCCTTGGAGGAGGAGCAAAAGACTGGAAGCAATTTTTGCGTCAGCATCCCGAGAGATTAGCACAACGAAAAAGTATTCCCCGGAATCATAAAAAGGGAGAGATAGAGGAGATAAATAACCCTTAATAAACCAATGTATTTAAATTTTTTTAAGAAAAGGGGTGATATTTGTTAAAATTTTTGTAGAGATATTTTGAAAATAATATCTTTGCAGTTAGAATAGAGATAAAATCTCAAACCGGCGGTCCGGTAGAGTCACTCAGAAAGACCGAAGGGGTGAAACGAAAAACCTTAGAAAAATGGACAGATACCAGAAAGCTATTGCAGACAGCAAGGTGACCGGGGATGATGCACTGGTTGCTGCTGAAGTTAAGAAGATTTTAGAGAAGGTTCCTGAGAATGCGAATCAGGATGTGTATCAATTTATTTTCAGTTCAATAGATCTTACCACTCTCAGCACAGAGGATTCTCAGAAGAGTGTTGCTTCATTCACAGAGCGGGTAAATGATTTTGATAATGATTATCCTCAGTTCAAGAATGTGGCTGCCATATGTGTTTACAGCAATTTTGCTGAGGTAGTAAGTACCCATCTTGATGTTCCCGGAGTGGATATTGCAGTAGTAGCCGGATGTTTCCCCTCGTCACAGACTTTCACAGCAGTAAAGGTTGCGGATGTAGCATTGGCAGTCGCCGGAGGAGCAAATGAGGTTGATATTGTTTTTCCGGTAGGATTGTACAGAGATGGCAATTATGAAGATGTAAGCGATGAGATAATCGAACTTAAGCATACAGCCAAGAATGCGAAGCTCAAAGTGATATTGGAGACCGGTGCGTTGAAGACAGCTGAAGAGATTCGTAAGGCATCCATACTATCGTTATGGAGTGAAGCTGATTTCCTGAAGACCTCAACCGGAAAGATTTATTCAGGCGCAAGTCTGGAGGCTGCATACGTAATGTGTCAGTGTATCAAGGAATATTATCAGCAGACCGGGCGTAAAGTAGGATTTAAGGCATCCGGAGGGGTGCGCACTGTGGAAGATGCCTTGGGTTATTATACACTGGTTAAAGAGGTGTTGGGAGAAGAATGGCTATGTCAGGACCTATTCAGGATCGGAGCAAGCAGCTTGGCAAATGCTATGCTCACAGCCATGACCGGTGAAGATGTAAAATACTTTTAATTTGATCTCCTTTCCCACAATTAGGGGAAAGGAAGACTTTTGTAATCAGCTTTTCGTAACTTAAACCGATAAAATATCATGCGAAAACTCATATTATCACTTGCTGTTATATTAGGGATGGTATCTCCTTTAGTCGGGAATGCGAAGCGTTATCAGATGTTCGGCGTGGCATTCTACAATCTGGAGAATCTATTCGACACAATCAATAATAACGGGAAGTATGACCTTGAGTTCTCCCCCGCAGGGAAGAATAATTGGGATAGCCATAAATATTGGTCAAAGATCAAAAACATGTCGTATGCTATCTCGCAAATGAAGACAAAGACCACCCCTTTAGGTCCGGCACTTATCGGATGTTCTGAAATAGAAAACATCACTGTGCTCGAAGATTTGGTAAAGGCAGACGCAATCAAAGATTTAGGGTTGAAAATCATTCATCACGACAGTCCGGATGTGCGAGGTGTGGATGTAGCCATGTTATATAACCCCCGGTTCTTCCAGCCAATCCGTGTCACAAATCATCGTCTGGTGATACCCGGCAGGGAATGGTGGAAGACACGTGATCAGATGTGCGTCACCGGATTGTTGGGTGGACAGAGAGTAGGTGTAATAGTCAACCACTGGCCTTCCCGTCGAGGGGGGTCCAAAGAGAGCAGTTACTTGAGAGAGGCTGCGGCAGAACTTTGTAAGCAAATCACAGACTCCTTGTTAAGTGTAGACCCAAATATGGGTGTCATCATCATGGGCGACCTCAACGATGACCCCTCCGACAAGAGTTGTTCAGAAACTCTGGGCGCCGTAAAGAATATCAAGAATGTTCTGCCGGGAGGTTTTTTCAACCCATATTGGGGATTACTTGATAAAGGTATAGGTTCCTATATCTATCGTGGCGGATGGGATCTTTTCGACCAGATTATCATCAACTCCAATTTAGTCGATGGGAAGTGCGGTCTGATTTTCAAAGAGGCGTTGGTACGCAATATGGAATTCCTCAAGCAGCAGACCGGACAATATAAAGGGTATCCATTCCGCACCTTCTCCGGAGGAGTATGGACAAATGGATATTCCGACCATTTCCCGACCGAGATTTTCCTGCTTAAGGAGATAGACTAAGACCTTATCTAAAACATGAATAACAATAAATAATAAAATATGCGATTACAGCTAACCTTACTACTCCTTTTGGCGACCCTGCTCCCGTCCCTGGCGCAGACAGGGCTGAAAGGTATTATAGTTGACGCGGCAAGCGGTAAACCGATTGCCGACGCCAATATCCTTCTCAAAGAGCAAGGTATCTTTGTGAAATCCGGTGCTAATGGCGATTTCACCATCAGCAATGCGCAATCCGGAGAGGATGAACTTCAGATTGTGGCTTACGGATATGAAACATTCTACAAAGATGTTAACATCCTTAAAGGGTTGATTAGTGATCTCGGGAAACTCGAACTTACTGTCTCCGGTTTTGATCAGTCGGCAATTGACTCGGATAACTATATTTTCGATTCCGAGCAGATTTCAGATGACGACGGTCTTCAGCAATCAGTCGGTACTATTCAAGGAGCAACCGACGATGTTTTCTTCCAGATTGCCAATTATAATTTCTCTGTTAAGCGCTACCGTTTCCGTGGATATGCCGATAATTGGAGTGACGGATATATCAACGGGGTAAAGTTTAACGACATGATGCGTGGCAATTTCAGTTATTCCGGACTGGGAGGTATGACCTCAAGTGCATTCCGTAATAAGTCCACAGAAATCGGAACTGATGCTTCATCCTATGGCTTCGGCTCAATCGGCGGAAGTTCAAATTTCACCACCTACGCATCTGAGTATGCTCCAGGTTTCCGTGGAAATATCAGTTATACCAACTCCAATTATATGCTTCGTGCAATGCTTCAATATAATACGGGGCTTAATAAGAACGGATGGGCATTCTCCGCTTCCGTTATCGGTAGATATGCTCCGGAAGGTGTGGTGAAAGGTACTTTCTACGATTCTTTCGGATACTCATTATCTCTTCAGAAGATTTTCAACGACAAACATAGTCTCAACCTCACCACATGGGGAGCTCCCACATTGCGTGCAGGCTCTAATGCCATCACTCAAGAGGCTGCTGACCTCGCTGGAACAAATCTCTATAATCCTGATTGGGGTTATCTCAACGGTAAGAAAATTTCTGACAGGGTATATCGTTCTTTCGACCCATCGGCAATCCTGAGCTGGATATGGAAACCGAAAATGGGTACAGTATTGAACACTGCAATCGCTTTCAGAAGCAATCTCTATAGCCGCACTACATTAGACAGGTATAATGCAGCTGACCCTCGACCCACATATTATCAGAATCTCCCCTCATATTATAAACCGACTATTGTGCCCGATGAGGATCCTACCACTATCGCTTCCCAAATTTATTATGCACAGTTAGATCAATATAACACAGTGCGTGATGCATGGATGAACAATGAAAGTGTACGCCAGATTAATTGGGATGCAATGTATCAGGCAAACCTGATGAATATAAATGGCTTTAATGAGAACGCTACAGAGCTTGGACGTGCCAATTATATCCTTGCGCGCCAGCATAGCAATGTGTCAAGCTGGATGCTTAACTCATATCTCGACCATCGTCTCTCAGACATAATGACTCTTCAGGCAGGTATCAGTTTTAATTATGCAAACGGTCACTATTACAAGAGTATAGATAATCTTCTCGGTGCGTATTATTGGCACGATATCGATAACTTCTCCACTACCGACTTCAACGGAGACCAGGATAAACTTCAGAACAACATGAAGGATCCTAACCGCAAGGTGACTGTGGGAGATACTTATGGGTATGACTACAATATTCATCGTTACACAGCCAACGCATGGATTCAGAATCAGATCTCTTCAAAGCACTGGAATGTGAACTATGCTGCAGAAGTTAATTATACTTCATTCTATCGTTACGGTAATATGCAGAACGGACGTGCTCCGGAAAATTCATACGGAAAAGGTGATGTACATTCATTCGTAACCGGTGCAGTGAAGGCTGGCGCAACTTACAAACTTGACGGAAGAAATTATTTCACTGCTCACGCTTCATTCGGAAATCGTGCTCCGCAACCTAATGATGCATATATCAACTCTCAGATTAAGGATACGTCAGTACCGGATTTAAAATCTGAAACATTCCTTTCAGCCGACCTCTCTTACACTTGGAATTATAGCAGGTTCCGCGGAAGTGTCACAGGGTTCTACACTCGTCTATGGAATGGAATCAAGCATAATTTCTTCTATGATTATGACCTCTCTACCATGAGGGCATACGCTATGTCAAATGTAGAGACTGATTATAAGGGTTTGGAAATCGGTCTGGAATATAAGATATGGAATGGACTCAGCCTGAAGGGTGCAGCTTCAATCTCCCAATACCTATATAAGAACAATCCTACCGGAGTGCGAAATGCCAACAATGGTGCGATTGATGATGTGACCCGTATCACTTATCTTAAGAATTACCATGTTGGAGGAACACCTCAGCAGTCTTATAGCTTAGGGCTTAACTGGGCAGCTCCGAAGATGTGGTTCTTTGAAATCAATGCCAACTATTTCTGCGATGGATATGTGGATTTAGCTCCTACACGTCATGAACAGATGACAGGTCTCTGGAAATTCTGCTCTTCTCAGCAGGAATATGATGAAAAGATGGCGGTAATCGCTCATCAGGATAAGTTGAAGAATGCATTTGTAATGAATCTTTCTGTAGGAAAGCTTATCTATACCAAATTCGGAGCCCTGAACTTCAATCTCAGTGTTAACAATCTTCTTAACAATCGCAATATTCAGACCGGTGGTTTCCAGGAGAGCAAGTTTGATTATACCAACTATACCACCACCCGCTTCCCCAACCGTTATTGGTATGCACAGGGAATTCGAGTATTTGTTAATGCCGGTATCCGATTCTAAAATCTAAACACAATGAAAAAAATAGCATTATATATATCAATGTTGACACTCGGAGTCCTCAGCCTGAGCTCATGTAATGAGGATCCGGTGCTCCCGCCCGTACCGGTACCCCCATGTGGTCTTGAGGCTATCGGCAACGGTTCCTACGATAACCCCATCAGCTCTTGGCAGGCCGGAGTAGGGTATACGGACCCCAATGGTGAAATGGTGTGGACCACCGGCTTTATTGTCGGATGGATTGACACAGATGCAAGTCCCACTTTCTCTCTCGAGAAAAATTCAGCCCGATTCACTGTTCCTGCCGGCTCCAACTCGAATATGCTTATGAGTTACACACTCCCCTGGGAGGTGGAGATGGATGAAAACGGTCTTCCGGTTATCAACGAAGATGGTTTCCCGACCTTTAAACTTGATGAAAACAGTGAGAAAATTTTCATTGGTGGCGAGGATTTCTGGGAAAAGTGTATCAGTGTTCAGCTTCCGAGCGGACAGGTTAGAAACGCGCTTAATCTGACCAACAATCCAGATAACCTTGGTCGTCAGGTGACTATCAAGGGTACATCCGGCAGCAAGTATTGTGGTGCTTACGGTATTCGCGACACATCAGCTTACAACTGGGGTGACCGGGGATTTTATGAAGAGCCGCAGGAGCCGGTACCTCCCATGCCGGGAATAATGGAAAATGTAACCTTTACCAAGGTTGATACTTTTGAAGGTCCCGGTCAGTATCTTCTCGTCTTTGAAAATGGCGGTCAGTACAAGATGGCCGGTCCGGTTGAGCCATCAAATTATTCTTACGGTTATCTGCCCGTTACTGATGTTACACCTGTTAATAATGAGATTGTAACTTCAACACTGAATGCTTACATGTTCTATGAAGCTGACGGTGGATATGAAATCCGCGATGGTTATGGACGATATGTTTGGTGGGATTCAGACCCCTCTCATAAATCATTCCAGCTAACAGCTAACCGTGGAACAGAGGGTGGTATCTGGAGCGTGACAGCACAGAATAACGGCACCTTTGAGATTAAAAATGTGGAGATGATGTATATCCTGCAGTATAGCTCACAATATAACAATGTGAGAGCATACCAGACAAACTCCGGCATTCTTCCCACTCTTTATAAGAGAAATTAGTCACTTTAAATTTAAAGCAAAAGATGAAATTCTTAAATCATACATTACTCGGACTATTTGCCGGATGTTCACTTCTGCTGGCGGGATGTCAGACTGATTTCGATGCCCCTGAACTGGTGGATAATAAGGCAACTATTGTAGCAAATACTACCATTGCCGAGATAAAATCGTTAGTGGCTGAAAAGTCATCAATGGAGATTCCTTACAAGGATGAGGCATCAGAGACCCCTTATATTATTAGCGGACGAGTTGTCTCTTCCGATGTTTCCGGCAATATATTCAAAACTCTTGTAATTCAAGATGAAACAGCTGCTATTTCCCTTTCTATCAATGAGGGAAACATGTATACTAATTATCGTGTAGGTCAAGAGGTGTTAGTAAACCTTACCGGATTGTGGGGCGGCAAATACCATAATCTTATCTGCATAGGAGCAGGTGCGAATGAATATGGTTCTCTTGTCACCTCCCGTATGGCGTTCTCTACCTTTAAAGCTCATTCACAGCTCAACGGACTCCCTGTGGAGACTGTGCAGTATGTCCCCTATGGAGGGGATGTGCCTTCCGACACACCTTATTGTCTTGTGTTCAATGACCTGAGTAAAATTCCCATCGCCGGTGAGGAGTATATAAATATTCAGAGTCAGCTCGTGGAATTCAATAATGTGACCTTTGAACTTGGAGGTCAGGCTAATTATGCCGCTTACAATGAGAATATCAACCGCACCATAAAGGATGCTTACGGTAATTCGATTGCTGTGAGGTTCTCTGGAAAATCAAGTATCTTCAATACTCCTCTCCCGACGGGAACCGGTACACTGCGTGGTATTCTTTCTTATTACGGCACCAATCCTAATGAAGCTACCAACTGGCAGCTCCTTATTCGAGATAATTCTGACGTGATCTTCGACGGCAAGGGCACCAAAGATACGCCATATACTATTTCAGAACTTCTCGAGCAGAACAATAACGGGCGTACGGCTTGGGTTGCCGGTTATATCGTCGGTTCTGTGAAAGGTGGAATCAATACTGTGACTTCAGCCGAGGATATTATCTTCGGTAAGGATGCAGAACTTTCAAATAATGTTGTGATAGCTGAAAGTGCCGATTGCAAGGATATTGATAAATGTGTGGTTGTGGAACTCCCCGCCGGCACCGAACTGCGTAAGTATGCTAATCTTCTTGATGACCCCGACGCTTACGGTCATTTGTTAAGCGTTATGGGTACCTTCAAGAAATTTATGGGACTTCATGGTATTGTTGAATGTCCCGGTACACTTACTGATTTCTCAATCGAGGGGATTGACACAGGTGTCGGAAACACAGGTTCCGGAACGGAGACAGATCCTTATACTATCGACTTCATCCGTCTGGTACAGCCTGAGTTGGTCGGTACATGGGTTGAAGGATATGTGGTAGGATATGTATCCGGTCGTGACTATGCAACCGGTGCGAAGTTTACAAGCGATGTCACTGGTTCAGACTATGCCAACAATAACCTTATCATCGCTCCCTCAACAGATGTGACTGATATTAACCTTGCTATTCCGGTGAGAATTGCCGACCGTCAGAATTTCGGTATGGGTAATAATCCCTCAATCTACGGTAAGAAAATTAAGTTAAAAGGTTCTACCGGTAATTATCTCGGATGGTTCGGACTCTCTTCAAGCGAAACTGTGATTCTGATAGAATAAAAACTTAAAAATTGAGCAACTAATCCCGTTGTTGTTCCGGCAACAACGGGATTAGTGTCCCCCCAAAAAGCGTAACTATGAAATATAGTAATAAAAAAATATCCACATTGCTGGTTTTGCTCTGGGTGGCTTTCTCAACGGTATTGGGAAATGCTACGTATAAGGAGGGATACTACAATGAGATGGATGGGAAGAAGAAGGAGCAGCTTAAAGCAGCTGCCAAGAAGTGCATAAGTTCTCATACAGAATTGAGTTATTCTAATCTTCCCAATCAATGGCAATTCACCGATGTATATCCGGAGCTGGTAAATGGTCTTAAGAGATGGTGGGAGATGTATTCTGATGCGGTCTACCTGATACAGCGCGGACAGTCCGGGACCTCCAGTTTTTCGGCCAATAAGATGCAGAGGGAACATTCAGTGCCTAAATCTTGGTGGAAGAATAACGGGAGTGTGGAGTACACACCTGCGTATTCGGATTTGTGGAATCTCTTCCCGTCGGATGCATCGGCAAACCAGGCAAAACTGAATTATCCCTTTGGTCCTGTTTCAGGGAAGGCTGATTTTGATAATGGCGTCTCTAAAGTTGGAGCTGCCAAGACCGGCTATGGGGGTGGTTCGGGAAAAGTTTTCGAACCGGATGACAGATATAAGGGTGATTTTGCACGTGCCATTTTCTATATGGCAACCGTATATGATGAACTTCCATGGGTCATAAACTATATGTTTAAGTCAGAAGGCTGGCCCACTCTTCGTCCCTGGGCTTACGAAATGCTGCTTCAATGGGCTCGGCAAGACCCTGTAAGCCAGAAAGAGATAGATAGAAATAATCAAGTGGAATTATATCAGCGTAATCGCAATCCGTTTATTGATTTTCCTGAATTGGCTGAATATATATGGGGAACCCGTGTCACCGAAACTTTCTATATTAAAGAGCAAGGAGGAAACGTGACTCCTCCGATTACGGGTGATCCGGAAATAACTATGCCTGTCAACGGAGAGGCACTTGATTTCGGACAGGTCGCAGTCGGATCGACGAAGGTTTTCTATCTTCAGGTTAAAGGTGCCAATTTCCTGACACCCGTGTCGGTTTCTATCTCCGGGACAGACAGAAGCATGTTTGTAGGGGAGAGCAATACCATTATCCCGTCAGTCTTAAATACAGGTCAGATTTATAATTTCCCAATCTCGTTCACTCCCACTCGGGAAGGTGTGATCGAGTCACGTCTTCTGCTATATGATGGAGGTCTTACGGGGAGTATTGCTGTGACACTACGTGGCGAAGGAATGGCAAAACCAAGTTTATCCACACCTGTTGCTACGGATGCTACCGCCATTACCTCAACTTCCTACCAGGCAAATTGGCAGCCTGTACCGGAGGTTGTGGATTATTATGTAGTGAATCGTGTCCGCTATCTCCCTGATGGAACAGAAGCCGAAACCTTGGAGTCAGACACTAACTCATTGGTCATTGACGGGCGTGACCCGGAGATTATGGAGTCTTATACTGTTCAGAGTTCACGTTTGGAATACCTTTCCGAGCCTTCCAATTCAATTCTGGTATTCCCTTCGGGTGTGTCGGAAATAAATCAGGTTTCACCCTTGGTGATAGGAATGTTGGAGGGAGGATTCTCAATTCTTTCCAATGAAAGCAATGCATCATTGGAGATTTATGACATTTCCGGCAAAATAACCGAAACTCTTTGCGCTCCCGCGGAAGGGGAGATGGTTACTTTAAGCCCGGGTGTGTATCTGTTACGTTCAGTTGCTCTCCCCAAACCTTTAAAATTGATTATAAGATGAAGAAATTTTTAGTTATAAGCTTGACAGTATTGTTATCTCTCCCTGTTTGGGCTGAGATACCTGAAGGATATTACTCCGCACTTGAAGGCAAATCATCGGTAGCACTTCGCAATGCGGCAAAAGCTACAGCTAACGGTCATAAGAGAATCACCTATAGTTCCGGAACTTGGGAGGCTTTCGCCAAAACCGATGTAAGGATGGTAAATGGAAAGGAAGCCTGGTGGGATATGTATTCCAACCTAATAGTCTATCTCCCGGGTCACAATGGATTAAATATTGAACATTCAGTTGCACAGTCCTGGTGGGGTGGTGGTCACAATAATGACCAGGGTTGTGACCTTTTCCACCTTAATCCCTCGGAAGCTGATGCCAACAATAGAAAGGCAAATTATCCCCTGGGCGAGATTAATGGAAATCCTTCATGGACTAATGGTGTGACTAATGTTGGTAATCCCGTGGCCGGTCAAGGTGGAGGGAGCTCCAAGGTCTATGAGCCGGCCGATGAATACAAGGGTGACTTCGCGCGTGCTTTCATGTATGTCTTCACTGTATATAATTCCATCAGCTGGTCATCCAAAACAGAATGGATGTATGACACAGCCAATACATTACTCCTGAAGCAGTGGGCGATAGATCTCCTCATTAAGTGGAGCAAACAGGATCCGGTTGATGAAAAGGAAAGAAATCGTAACGAGCAGGTATATAAGATTCAGGGAAACCGCAATCCATTCATAGATTATCCTGAACTTGCCGAACATATCTGGGGAAGCAAAAACGAGATACCCTGGAATCCCGGCGGTTCTGGTCTGGATGAAATATATTCCATTGAAACAGTGTGTGTTGAGAGGGGAGAGATAATAAGTCCGGAAGGAAGCAAGATTTTTGATTTGTCCGGTAGAGTTGTCTCATCTCGTCCCGGGAAAGGGATATATATTGTTGTCACACCGCAAGGAAAATCCAGGAAGGTGATATTGTAGGAATTAATATTGACAAAATATTGTCAGGATAAAGAAACCGGTTCTCATAAAGGATAACCGGTTTTATTTTTTTGAAAAGCCAAGGAGCAGGAGTTAAAAACAGGAGAAAAATTACATAAAAATCTCCGGAATGAGTTTGAGGTTCAGATTTATTTTATAAATTTGCCAATTAAAATAGAAGCGGAGGAAATTGGGGATGAAACTCATTATCTGAAGCTCGTGGATATCGACTAACCTTAAATTCTTGACAAGTGGCTAATAACTTGTCTACCATCAGATAACAACCATTTTATGGCAAGTAGTATCAATGTAAAGACCATCGATCGGGTTGTAGTTCGTTTTTCAGGCGACTCCGGAGATGGCATGCAGCTCGCCGGAAACATTTTTTCCAATGTTTCAGCCGGCGAGGGTAATGAAATCAGTACATTTCCTGACTATCCTGCGGAGATACGAGCTCCGCAAGGCTCCCTTAGCGGTGTGTCAGGATTCCAGGTGAATGTGGGAGTAGGAGTACATACTCCCGGGGATGAGGCAGATGTCCTTGTGGCTATGAATCCGGCAGCCCTTAAGACCAATCTACAGTACCTCAAACCTAACGGAATCATAATCTGTGACGTTGATACTTTCCGTCCTGCAGATTTAAAGAAGGCACAATATGCCACTGATGATCCGGTAAAGGAATTGGGTATTGACCCTAAGAGAATTATGCTTGTCCCGATGACTACCCTTCTCAAGCATGCGCTTGAGGGTTCAGGTATGGATCAGAAGGCAATGCTAAAGTGTAAAAACATGCTGGCTCTGGGTATTATCTGCTGGCTGTTTGATCGTCCTGTAGATAGTGTATTGAGGAAACTTGAAAAGAAATTCGCTAAGAAACCCGCAGTATATGAGGCAAATGCCAAGGTGATACAGGCAGGTTGGGATTATGGTCATAACACCCATTCCTCAATGCCTACTTATAGAATCGAGACTAAGGCTGCTACCCCGGGTATTTATACTGACGTAAATGGTAACACAGCCACTGCATGGGGTCTTATCATGGCCTCTGAAAAGGCTGGACGTCCGTTGTTCCTCGGTTCATATCCCATCACACCGGCTACTGATATTCTTCATGAACTCGCCAAGAGAAAGGACCTTGGTGTGAAGGCATGTCAGATGGAAGATGAAATAGCAGGTGTTTGTTCAGCAATCGGTGCTTCTTATGCCGGGAATCTGGCGGTAACAACCACTTCAGGACCGGGTCTTGCTCTCAAATCCGAGGGTATCGGTTTGGCTGTTATGGCTGAACTCCCGTTGGTAATTATTGATGTGCAGCGTGGTGGACCTTCTACCGGACTTCCTACAAAGACAGAGCAGACTGACCTAATGCAGGCACTCTACGGTCGTAACGGAGAGTCTCCCCTCTGTGTAGTGGCGGCTACCAGTCCTACCGACTGCTTTGATATGGCATTTGAAGCTGCGCGCATCGCCGTTGAGCACATGACCCCCGTTATTCTGCTGACAGATGCCTTCATTGCTAACGGCTCCTCTGCATGGAGAATACCTGAAGAGAAGGATTATCCTGAAATCAAAGCTCCGGTAATCACAAAGGAGCTTCTTGATAAAGGGTGGAAGCCTTATGACAGAGATGCAGAAACACTCGTAAGATACTGGGCAGCTCCCGGCACTCCGGATGCTATGCATCGTGTCGGTGGTCTTGAAAAGGATGAGAAGACTTCTGTAATTTCTACTGACGGACCAAACCATGAAAAGATGGTAGAGATTCGTCGTAAGAAAGTGGCTAATATTGCTAAGGATATCCCGATGCTTGAAGTGCATGGCGATAAGGATTCCGATACTATCCTCGTAGGGTGGGGTGGCACTTACGGTCATCTTTTCACAGCCACTGAGGAGTTGGCGGAACAGGGCAATCCCGTTGCTTTCGCGCAATTTAAATATATCAACCCCCTTCCTGCAAATGCACTGGAAGTTTTGAGAGGTTACAAGAATATTATTGTAGCCGAACTCAACACCGGTATGTTTGCCGACTACCTGCAGATGCAGTTGCCTATGAAGGAGATTAAGCGTATTAACAAGGTAGAGGGCCAGCCGTTCCTCGTACGCGAAATCGTGGAAGGTGTAAACCGTCTCACTAAATGACAATCTAATTGAAAACCATGGAATCTAACAACGTTTGTGCCTTTCAGGCATCAGATTATAAAAATTCTCAAAGTGTCAGATGGTGTCCGGGTTGCGGCGACCATGCCATCCTTAATGTGCTTCACAAGGCAATGGCAGAACTTGGCACTCCTCCGCAGGATATAGTAGTTGTATCCGGCATCGGATGTTCTTCTCGCCTTCCGTATTATATGAATACCTACGGAATGCATACCATTCACGGACGTGCCGCAGCTATCGCAACAGGTGTGAAAACATCCCGTCCCGAACTTACTGTATGGCAAGTCTCAGGTGATGGTGACGGTCTTGCCATCGGTGGTAATCATTTTATTCACGCCGTGCGTCGAAACATCGATATCAATATTCTTCTTTTTAATAATAAAATCTATGGTCTGACCAAGGGTCAGTATTCCCCTACATCAGATCGAGGCAGTGTCACCAAGTCAAGCCCTTACGGCACCACGGAAGACCCCTTTATCCCGGCTGAGCTCGTATTTGGGGCACGCGGTAATTTCTTCGCCAGAAGTATTGATATCGCACTTGACACCACTAAAGAGGTAATGGTGGCGGCAGCTCGTCACAAGGGTGCATCGGTAGTGGAAATTCGCCAGAACTGTGTTATTTTCAATAATGGCAGCCATGCGGAACTCTCTTCCAAAGAGACTCGTGACGATCATACCATTCATTTGCATCAAGGTCAGAAGATGCTTTTCGGAAAGGATTTGGAGAAAGGTCTCGTGCAGGACGGTTTCGGTCTTAAAGCTGTCACAGTAGGACAAGATGGTTACACCATCGATGACGTATTGGTGCACGATGCCCATTGTCCTACAAATTTCCTTCACCAGCAGCTTGCAATGATGGATGGTGTGACACTTCCGTTGGCAATAGGTGTGATTCGTGATGTAGAATCACCGAGCTATGAGACAGAAGTGGCGGAACAAGTAAAGAGTATAAAGGAGAAGAAAGGATTCAGCAATCTGCGTGATATGATTCTCCGCACCACAGAGACTTGGGAAGTGAAATAAAAATCAGCCTATGAAATAATGACGGCTCCCGCTTGCGGGGGTCGTTTTTTTATGAAGTCCGGGAAAATAAAAGGTTAAAAACGGCACAAATAAGAAATAAATGTGCAAAAAATGGCGAAAAATTTCGTCAATAAAAAAATATTGCTTTACTTTGCAGTCTGAAAAATAAAAAGATAAAAAATTATTAACCGAATCGGGCGTCTCTCAGGAGGTAACGGATTCATAAAAATTAAGATTATGTCTGATATCGCAGAAAGAGTAAAAGCAATTATCGTAGACAAATTAACAGTAGACGAGAACGAAGTTACACCTGCAGCTGAGTTCAGCAAAGACCTTGGTGCAGATTCACTTGACACAGTAGAACTTATCATGGAATTCGAGAAGGAATTCGACATTACAATTCCTGATGAGGATGCAGAGAAGATCTCTACTGTAGGAGACGCAATCAATTATATCGAGACACATCAGAAATAAGAAGGGAACCCTTCTCAAACCCATATCCGAATGGAATTTAAAAGAGTGGTAGTAACCGGACTCGGTGCCTTGACTCCGATTGGGAACAATGTGGAGACCACATGGAAAAACGCCGTAGAAGGAAAGAGCGGTGCCGGGCCTATTACTCATTTTGACGCATCACTGTTTAAGACCCAGTTTGCATGCGAGGTAAAGGATTTCGATCCGGCGGCTCACTTTGACAGAAAGAAAGCGCGCCAGCTCGATCTTTACGCAATGTATGCCCTTGTAGCTGCTGATGAGGCAATAGCGGATTCCGGGCTGGACAATGAGGGAATTGACAAGAACAGAGTGGGAGTAGTGTTCGCTGCCGGAATCGGTGGTTTGCACACTTTTGAAGAGGAAGCAGGTTATTATGCAATGAACTCCGAAAAGGGTCCGAAATATAACCCCTTCTTCATCCCTAAAATGATTGCTGACATTGCTGCCGGTCATATCTCTATTGAACATGGATATCATGGTCCGAACTTTGCCACAGTCTCTGCTTGTGCATCCTCTAACAATGCCTTAATAGACGCCTTTAATTTAGTGCGTCTCGGAATGGCTGATGCTATCGTGGCTGGTGGTGCCGAAGCCGCAGTTTTTCCCGCGGGTGTGGGAGGCTTCAACTCCATGAAGGCTCTTTCTACCCGTAATGACGATCCCGAAGGTGCTTCACGTCCCTTCAGCGGAAGTCGCGATGGATTTGTCATCGGTGAAGGTGCCGCTGCTCTCGTGCTCGAAGAGCTGGAACATGCTAAAAAACGTGGTGCTCATATCTATGCCGAAGTTGCCGGTGGTGGCCTTTCTGCTGACGCATATCACATCACTGCTACTCACCCGGAAGGGCTCGGAGCGAAACTCGTGATGGAAAATGCGCTTAAGGATGCCGGTATGAAGCCCGAAGAAATTGATTATATTAATCTTCATGGCACCTCTACTCCCGTTGGTGACATCAGCGAGGCTAAAGCTGTTAAGGAAGTATTTGGCGATCATGCTTATAAACTCAACCTTAGCGCTACGAAATCCATGACCGGACATCTCCTGGGTGCAGCCGGTGCTTTGGAGGCTATTTTTAGTGTGAAGGCTATAACTGATGGTATTGTGCCCCCTACTATCAATCATACTGACGGGGATGACGATCCTGAAGTGGATTATAACCTTAATTTCACTTTCAATAAAGCTCAGAAGAGGGATATCAATGCAGTGCTTTCAAATACTTTCGGATTCGGAGGTCACAACGCTGCTTTGGTGTTGAAGAAATATAAGGAGTAATCTCTTATTGACGATTTTTATTTAGGGGGAGTCAAAAAATATTTTTTTGACTCCCCCTCTGTAATTTTCTCAATCCCTTTTCTTATCACTATGCGAATTAGCATATTATTCTTTTTTTGACTACTTTTGTCTCAGCTTATGAGAAAATCCTTTATATATCTTATTTTCCTGTTCTCTGTTTTCTTCATGGGATGTGGCAGGAATCAGTTCTCCATACACTTCCAACTCTCCCCGGAGGTCAACGGAAACTATAGTTATATCTATCATGCATCTTCTGCCAGACAAAGCTTTATGGTGGAAGCTGTAGCAGTAGTCAGCGCCGGAAAGGGGGAGATTGTCTGTCCGACCAAAAATGCCGCTATCCTCTATTTTATTTCCCCACTTTCCCCTCAACCAAAGCTCTTTGTGTGGGTTGAAAAAGGGGATAAAATTATTCTCAGCGGAGATTCGCAGAATCCGATTGAATGGACTGTGAAGGGTAATAAATTATCTGAGCAACTCTCGGACTGGCGTCTTAATAATCTTAAGATTCTGAAAGCCGAAGATTATAAAAAGATAAATTTCATAGTAGCCTCAGAGGTGAAAGCCAATCCGGATAAGGCATTATCCACTTTGCTTCTATTGTTATATTTCGACCGAAGAAAAGACGAGACACAATTTATCAAACTATGGAATAGTTTGAAGAAAGGGAGCCGTCGAGATGAGATAGCCGCCATTATATCCCCTTCAGATCTCTTGGACTCTCCGGCAACGCCGGATAAAGTTTCCCGGCTTTTCCTCGTGCCTTATAAAACCGAGAGGGATAGTGTGTACCATAGAGATACACTCAAGGTAACATCCGCACCTCTTACGGTGTTGTATTTTCGCCTTAATGACAGTAATGGTAGTCCTATAGCCGAAGACTCCTTAAAATCGCTCAGAAAGCGTTATAGTGAGTCAAGATTGCAACTTGCAGAGGTAAGTCTTGAGAATGATTCCACATTGTGGCATAATGTGGCTGCCCGGGACACTATAAAGGAATTTAAGAGATATTGGATTCCGGGAGGGATAAATAATCCGTCGATAGAGAAATTGAAGATTTATCGACCGGATTTCTTTATAGTGACCAATAAAAAGGGTGAACAGATTTATAGAGGTTCAGAATCATCGGAAATGGTGGAAAAGGTGCGCCGGACACTTCGATGAGACATTGATAAACAGATTAAAGGATTCAAGATGCTATCTAAGGTATATTCAGCTGCTATTCATGGAATCGAGGCGTTGCCCGTAACGATTGAGGTAGCCACAGGACGCGGTGTAGGTTTTTATATTGTGGGATTGCCCGATGCTGCGGTAAAGGAGAGTTATCATCGCATCACCGAAGCATTAGTCCATTCAGGATTCGATTATCCGCGGAGACGTACGGTAATTAATCTTGCTCCTGCCGATATTAAGAAAGAGGGAGCTGCCTTCGACCTGCCAATGGCTATCGGTTATCTGCTGTCTACCGGAGAAATGACCTTGGAAGAGAATATAGAGGAGTATATGTTCCTCGGCGAACTGGCTCTCGACGGGTCTGTGCTACCGGTGAGAGGTATCCTCCCTGCAGCAGTAAAAGCCCGTGAATTAGGATATCGCCGCCTTATAGTACCCGAAGCGAATGTCACAGAAGCCGCTGTGGTCAACAAACTGGAAGTGTATGGCGTGTCATCCTTGGTAGAGACCATCGGTATATTGAAAGGAGAGACAGAATTAAAGCCCACAAGCATAAATACCCGGGCACTCTTTGCCAACGAATCCAAAATCTTTGATTTCGATTTTGCCGAGGTAAAGGGACAGGAGAGCGTGAAACGAGCTTTTGAAGTGGCGTGCGCCGGTGGTCACAACATATTGATGAGCGGACCTCCGGGAGCCGGAAAA
Organism: uncultured Sangeribacter sp.; assembly: GCA_964509225.1. GTDB lineage: Bacteria > Bacteroidota > Bacteroidia > Bacteroidales > Muribaculaceae > Lepagella. The sequence goes on along the minus strand of CAZDWB010000008.1, from coordinate 55,470 downwards.
TCAATGATGGCAAAGAGAATACCCTCAATCCTTCCCCCGCTGACAATGATGGAAGCATTGGAGACTACGAAGATTCATTCCGTGGCCGGTAAGCTTCACAGAGGCTCCATGTTGATGACTCACCGCCCCTTCAGAACCCCTCACCACACAGTCTCCCCTGTCGCTTTAGTAGGAGGTGGGACCAACCCGATGCCCGGAGAGATCTCTCTGGCTCATAACGGAGTCCTCTTTCTCGATGAATTCCCGGAATTCCCCAGACAGGTGTTAGAGGTGCTGAGACAACCCATAGAGGATAGGGTAATCACTGTTTCACGCGCCAAATATACTATAGATTATCCGGCATCCTTTATGTTGGTAGCGTCAATGAATCCTTGTCCATGTGGATATTATGGACATCCCACACGTCGATGCACATGCCAACCCGGAGCGGTTGCACGTTATATGAATAAGATTTCCGGACCTCTTCTTGACCGAATCGATATACAATGCGAGATAGAACCGGTAGAATTTGATGAACTGGCATCGTTGGAACCGGGAGAAAGCTCAGCAGTTATCCGCAACAGAGTAATTATGGCGCGGAAGATACAGATGGAGCGATTCCGGGAGCATCCCGGAATTCACTGTAACGCACAGATGACCTCCCGATTACTGCGCGAATATGCTTGGCCCGATGAAGAAGGTATGGCTAAACTGAAGGAGAAGATGACCAGACTCAGCATGTCAGCGCGTGCGTTTGACAGGATTTTGCGGGTAGCACGCACAATAGCCGACCTTGATGCGGTACGCACCTTGATTCACTTTACCAACTCCCCAATCAGGGTTTCAGATACAGAATATATGCAAAAACTGCGGGAAGCGGCAGAGACTCCGATAACCTCCCGACATCTTGCCGAAGCCATCGGCTACCGCGCCCTCGACCGCGCCTCCTACGGTCAAACCATCTAACCCTACAACTTTCCATAAACGGTTCAAATGCAAGACATTATTATATATAACACTCCTGACGGCAATAGCAAAGTAGCTCTTTATGCTAAAGACGGAAACGTATGGCTTAATCAGAGTCAGATAGCAGAACTTTTTGGCACCTCAAAACCGAATATTAGTTTGCATATATCTAATATATTTAAAGACAATGAGTTAGATAGATATTCAGTTGTTAAGAATTACTTAACAACTGCCTCCGATGGCAAAGAATATAATATAGAATATTATTCGCTTCAGATGATAATAGCCATCGGCTACCGGGTTCGAGGAGTCAGAGGCACTCAATTCCGGAAATGGGCGACTGAACACCTATCGGAATATCTTATCAAGGGATTTACGATGGATGATGAAAGGTTAAAAAATCCAGACGGGCGAGTGGATTATTTCGATGAGTTGCTTCTTCGGATAAGAGATATACGAGCTTCAGAGAAAAGATTCTACCAGAAGATTCGCGATCTCTTTAAATTGAGTAGTGATTACGTCAAGACTGACAAGGCTACGCAAATGTTCTTTGCCGAAACACAAAACAAGCTCATATATGCGATTACCAGGCAGACAGCTGCCGAATTGATAATGGCACGTGCCGATGCCTCTCAACCCAATATGGGACTGACTTCATGGAAAGGGAATATAGTCAGAAAGGGAGATATTATAATAGCGAAGAATTACCTCCAAAAGGATGAGATAGAAGATTTGAACAGGTTGGTTGAAATTTTTCTTACCAGTGCCGAACTTCGTGTCAAAGAGCGCCAAGACCTCACAATCCAATTTTGGCGGAACAATGTAGATGGATTGCTCCAATTCCAAAATAAACCATTGTTGTCAGACAAAGGGAAGATAACCTCGGCTCAAATGGAAGCGAAAGTAAAAGAAATCTACAATGTCTATCATGCACGCCGCAAAGTTCTCGAAGTTCTCGAAGCCGATAAAGAAGACCAACTCCTATTCGATGACCTCACTGAATTAGAATCCTCCCTCCCACCAAGATAACCGGTTTGCCATGAAAGAAAAAGAATATCAATATTACGCCTTTATCAGCTATAAGCGCGAAGATGAGAAGTGGGCGAAGTGGCTTCATAAGAAACTGGAGTCATACGGATTCCCTGTTGCTCTGCGCAAAGATAATCCGACATTGCCTAAAAAGATATATCCCGTATTCCGTGATAAATCCGAACTTACGGGTGGCAAACTTCAGGCTGAAATTGAGAAAGGACTTGAGAACTCCAAGTATCTTATCGTAATATGCTCCCCACGTGCAGCCCAAAGTCCGTGGGTGTCTAAAGAGGTTCAATATTTCATTGATCATGGGAAAGAGGATTATATTATTCCGTTCATAATTGGAGGGACACCAAACTCCAAAACTCCTGAGGATGAATGTTTTCCTGAAGGGTTACGACAACTCTCAGGCGAGAGGGAAATCCTCGGCATCAACATCAACGAAATGGGGCGCGACGCAGCCGCCATCAAAGTCATCGCCCGCATGTTCGGCCTCCGCTTCGACACCCTTTGGCAACGCCACGAACGCGCCAAACGCAAGAAAATTATTGGGTGGGGATCAGGTCTCGCTATGATAATAATCGCTTTATCATCCTTTGCTTATGTCTTAGCACAAACGAATTGGAAGATGATGGAAAACCAAGCCAGGGCAGTCGCAGAAAAAGCAAATGAACTCATTGATAAAGGCGATTCTTATACTGCGGCTCTTTTAGCTCTTGAGGTTTTGCCGAAGGATCTTAACAATCCGGATCGACCTTACTGCGTGGAAGCTGAAGGTGCATTGCGAAAAGCATTATTATACAATACCACCATAATATACAATTCATCTTCGGTTGAATCTGTTGCCTTCAGTCCTGAAGGAATGAGAGTTGTTTCTGGATCATGTGACAGAACTCTACGGATATGGGATGCGGAAACAGGAAAACAACTAGACAAACCTCTGATTGGACATACAGCTCCAGTTTCTTCTGTAGCCTTCAGTCCAGACGGATCGAGGATTGTGTCCGGATCAAATGACAAAACAATACGTATGTGGGATGTGATAACGGGAAAACAGATAGGGAAGCCTTTGGTGGGTCATACAAATACAATAGGAGTCGTTGCTTTCAGTCCTGACGGAAAGAGGATTGTGTCCGGATCATATGATAATACCATCCGGATATGGGATACGGAAAAGGGAAAACAGATAGGGAAGCCTTTGGAGGGACATACAGACCATATTACTTCCGTTGCTTTCAGTCCTGACGGAAAGAGGATCGTCTCAGGATCATGGGATAGAACAATCCGTATATGGGATGCAGAAACAGGAAAACAAATCGGTAAACCGATGGAAAGTCATTTCTGGGTCGTCAGCTCTGTAGCTTTCAGTCCTGACGGAAAGAGGATTGTGTCCGGATCATATGATAATACCATCCGGATATGGGATACGGAAAAGGGAAAACAGATAGGGAAGCCTTTGGAGGGCCATACAAATACAATAGAAGTCGTTGCTTTCAGTCCCGATGGAAAGAGGATTGTCTCAGGATCATGGGATAGAACA
>CAZDWB010000008.1:0-51850 GCA_964509225.1 uncultured Sangeribacter sp. | reverse complement strand
TAGGGAAGCCTTTGGAGGGCCATACAAATACAATAGAAGTCGTTGCTTTCAGTCCTGACGGAAATAGGATTGTGTCCGGATCATATGACAAAACAATACGTATGTGGGATGTAGACACGGGAAAGCAGATCGGTCTGCCTTTGGAGGGTCATACTTCTGTTGTTTATTCAGTTGCTTTCAGTCCTGATGGGAACAGGATTGTGTCCGGATCGGCTGACAAAACCGTACGGATATGGGAATGGAAACCACTGCAAGAGCTGATGGATGAGGCGCGCGAACGCTTCAAAAATCGAAGGCTTACGCCTGAAGAGCGTTATAAATATTATTTGGAATGACCGGATTGAAACTCGAAAGAAAACGGGAGTATAAAGTCTTCGGCTGGATAGACATACAATGCGAGATAGAACCGGTAGAATTTGATGAACTTACAGCTAACCGAAGCCATCGGCTAATCCGCACTCAATCGCGTCTCCTACGGCCAAACCATCTGACCCGAGGGTGACAATTAATGTGGCGACACAACTAACCCCGGCATTAAATTTTGTTTCCGGACAAAATCGCTGTTTTAAATTCTCAGGATAACACCCGAAGACAAACACCAAATTAAGAATAACCCCGGGGATAATTTTTAATAATAACCCTAAAGATAAATATTAAGAATAAACTCAAGGATAATTATCAAGAATAAATACTAAAGATAAATATTAATACTAACCCATGGATAATCGATTCGAAGTTTGTCTTTGGGTGCAAAAAAGTGATTATTTATGGATTCTTTAATCCCGGACCAATCGGAATTACCTGCATATCATAAGAGGGCTTTCTCTCATAATTATTATGCTCCGTTTATTTATCATATCATCCTGAAAAAAGCTGATGAATGTGGAATCTTTGGATTGGTAAAGGGAAATGCGGGATTGGCACCCGGACAACCGGGGTGCGCATATATCGAGGAAACTAATTTAGGGAACATAATCGCTAAAGCAATCATAAACCTGCAAAAGCAATTCCCCATATTGAAAATTTATCAATTTAAGGTGATGCCTGATCATGTGCATATTCTTTTGCGCGTCATGGAATGGTCTGACTATCACCTTGACTTTTATATTGAAAATCTTGTCTCCAATATCGCAGCACAGTACTCAAAGAAAATTGGCAGACAAATTGACTGTAGGTATATTTTTCTTCCCGGTTATTGCGACAAACCTCTCCTATTGAAGAGAAGCCTTGACGGTCTTTATCGATATATCCGGGAGAATCCCCATCGATTGGCAATGCGTCTTCAATATCCACAGTTCTTCCAAAGAACAAGGAAACTAAGAATCGGAAACAGAGAATATGAAGCTTACGGCAACCTTTTTCTATTGCGTAATCCTGATAAAGAGGCTGTAAGGGTCAGTAGTAAGTTCACAACTGAGGAAACGGAAGAGAAGAAAGTGGCGTGGCTTACAGCTGCTTCCAAGGGAACGGTACTCGTTTCACCCTTTATTAGTAAGAAAGAAAAGGAAATAAGACGTGAAGCGGAGGTCCTCGGTGCCAGTAGCATTCTAATCACCCATGAGACTTTCGGCGAACGCTACAAGCCTGCAGCCCATGATTTCAATTTATGCTGCGAAGGGAAACTGCTCATCGTTACTTTGGGGAAACCTCCACGAACCCTTCTCACCCGGGAACTCTGCCAACAAATGAATACCCTCGCCAGCCGGATAGCTACCTACTCTGAACAATTCTGATGATTCAGTTAATCAAATGAAATTGCATTTGCGCCAAATTGAATAAATTACTATCTTTATAGTCCGTAAATTACAGCGTTCACCAATGCAAAAGGAAGATATCAAACAGTTTTACGCATTTATCAGCTATTACTCAACTGGGAGAATATGCCAAAGCACTTGAGAATTATGAAAGAGCATGGGTAATTCTTATAATTTTTGTTGATGAGAGTCATCCAAATATTAAGATTGTTATAAATAATATTAATAACCTAAAAGATAAATTATCGGAAGGTCAACGTGAAAAGTAAATGGTAGGCAATCTATGGCTGGATGGGTATTCAATGCGAGAGGGAACCGGAATTTGATGAATGTATAGCTTGCCTAAGCCATTGGGTGCCACGTCTCCTACGTACGATGCAGGTGAATTCTATCAACTTATCCCAGATCATTTATTTGGCAAAGTGTATGAGCTTTAGCATTATAGTATATATGCCAAATTAATCAATATATATGATATATACCCATAACATCGAAAGATTTTCAATTACAATCTCAACCGGGAGTTAGAAGGGTGGTGAAATACTTATCCCCGGGACTTCTCATCTGGAGGTCCCGGGGATATGGTTCGGGTATTTGTGGGAGACTAAATTAAGTCGGGAGGAAGGATGGGCATCGCACCTTTTTGGGTACATACATACGCTGAGGTCTGAACCGCACGATTGTGTGCCTCGGCAACTGATTTCCCTTTAAGAATATTAGCGATGAAGGCTGCGGTGAAAGAGTCACCGGCTCCTACAGTATCAGCTACATCTACCTGAGGTGTAGGCTGGAAGGATATATTTCCGGGAGTGAATACATAGCTTCCATTAATTCCACAGGTCAGAATAAGCATTTTCAAATTATATTTTCCCAGAAGAATCCAGCATTTATCCTGAAGGTCAATACCGGGATATCCGAACATACGGCTGACAGTGACTAATTCTTCATCATTAATCTTGAGGATATTGCAACGCTCCATGGAGTTGCAAAGAATCTCCTTGTTGTAGAATCCCTGACGAAGATTGACGTCAAATACTATCAGAGGGTCATTCTCCTGAGGTATTGCATCGAGGAACTGATTGATGGTTTTACGGGACACAACATTTCTCTGTGCTAAAGAGCCAAAGCATACGGCTTTAGTGTTTTTGGCGAGCTGTTCAAGATTAGGAGTATAGGGAATATTATCCCAAGCTACATTTTCCTTGATTTCATATTGCGGCACCCCTGCCTGATCAATCTCCACTTGTACCGTTCCTGTGGGATAGGGCACAGTATCAATTTCAAAATTCAGACCTTTCAGGGTAAAGTTCTGGATTATTTCCATACCGAGGGGGTCGTCACCAACAGCGCTGACTACACAGCTTGGCAGACCGAACTGAGACACATGGTAAGCGAAATTGGCGGGGGCACCACCGATTTTTTTACCTTCGGGGAGGACATCCCAAAGAGCCTCTCCCATACCTACTACTATTCCTTTCATGTTATGATTATGCTTTTTTAATTTTCAATGTATAATACAGAAGATAAATCACACCTACGGTCATGACAGCAACCGCACCGGCTTGCCCTACGGTGTCAGCGGCAAATCCCATGGCGAGGGGGAATATCGTACCTCCGAAGAGTCCCATAATCATCAGACCGGACACTTCATTTTTCTCACCGGGAGTGTGAATTAAAGCCTGGGCGAAGACAATAGAGAAGATATTGGAGTTGCCAAAACCGATAAGTGCGATTCCTATATAAAGAGGTGTCAAAGTGGCGGCAGTGAATAGAATCGCCATACCACCGAGCATCATAGCCACACTGATTGCGAAGAAATGTTTCGGTGATACAGAACGAAGTATGACAGAACCGAGAAGACATCCTAAAGTGCGGAAGATAAAATATATACCTGTAGCAAATCCGGCTTCCTCCAATGGAAGTGCGAGACGCTCCATGATAATCTTTGGGGCAGTTGTGTTTGTACCTACATCAATTCCTACATGGCACATAATGCCGATGAAGCAAAGAAGTATAAAGGGTCTGCCTAATAATTTTACACATTCACCGATACCGGATATTTTGTCCGGGCGTTCTTCTTCAATCGGAGTTGCAGCGAGCAACGAGATGGAGAGGAAACTGATTACAGCGTAAATCACAAATAGAGCGCGCCATCCCAGGCCAAAGGTAGGAACCAGAGTTGTGGCACCCCATGCGGCGATAACCGGAGCGAGAAAAGAAGCAATAGCTTTAACGAATTGACCGAATGTCAGGGTAGAAGCCAATTTGTCACTTCCGATAAGGTTGGAAACGAGAGGATTAAGAGAAGTCTGCATAATGGCGTTACCGATACCCAGCAGGGAGAATGAGATTAGCATCACAGCGTAACTGTCACCGAAGGCCGGGATAAAGAGAGATATCGCAGTTACCACCAGACTAATCAAGACAGTCTTCTTTCTGCCGATTTTATTCATCAGCATACCCGTAGGGACAGAAAAAATCAGGAACCAGAAAAATACCAGCGAGGGGAACAGATTAGCCTGGGCATCTGTGAGATTAAGATCCTTCTGCACATAATTGGAGGCAGTCCCGACGAGGTCAACAAATCCCATTACGAAGAAGCATAGCATCACCGGGATTATTTGGAGGAGAAAAGATTTACGATTGTTGACAAGCGTTTGAGCCATAACTTTTTATTTTATCGAATATATTTTTAGATTCTCAATTTTTGCATTTCCATCCTGTGCCTGCACACTCAGCGATGTGTAGGGTTGAGTCGGGAAAACCAGATTTGTCATTACAAATTTTCCGTCATTTCCGAACAGTTCGATGCTTGAGCGGTCAATGAAGATGCGTAAAGAAATTTTACGAGATTTTTCAAAAGTGGGGGCAACAGTGACAGCGGGAAAATTCTCGCTGAAGTCAGTGATTCCGCTCTTAGTACGGTCAAAAGATATCTCGCTTTTTTCAGGATTATAAATTATAACTACTTTATCATCCGCTTTATTGGAGAGTGTCAACGACACACTGTTGGCTTTTTGCGCATCAATATCCAGAAGAATTTCACATACTCCGCTGTTATCAGCAGGCAACATATAGGAAGATGGTTTCTTACCTACAGAAGCTTTACCTACTTTTTTAAAGAGAGAACCTCTGAGAGTCTCCATTTCCGGAGAGGGTTTGGAATAAGCGTAAATCTGACCGTCCTCAGCCACAAAAAGTCCTAAATCGCGAGGGAGTGTATTTGCCGAGCGGAACTGTTTGGTAGGGACATCGGCGGCATACTGCCAATTACTCATCCATCCGATGATAGTGCGTCGGTTGTCCGGGGCATCGCTCCAGCTCACCACAGCATAATTATCCTTACCAAAGTCAAGCCATTTGGTCAGCACATTACCTTCGGCATCTGTATCGGGCTTAAAAGTCTTACCATCAAACTCTCCGATAAAATATTGAATACCGCTCCCGCCGAAAGGACCACCGGGGTTAATATTGCAGAGCAAAACCCATTTCTTCATGCCGGTTCCATCAACGGGTAATTCAAAAAGATCAGGACACTCCCACACACCATCCTGTGCTCCGAGACCCTTTCCAAAACTGCTTTGAAGGGTCCACTCCTTCATATCCGGGGAGGTGAAAATCAGCATTTCATGGTCCAGGGCATGAGCGAGAATCAGAGTCCATTCCTTGGTTTCCGGATTCCAAAACATATTAGGATCTCTTGCTTCGCTATCCAGAGTAATCACGGGGTTTCCGGGATAAATAATGAAAGATTCTCCATTATCCTCGCTATGAGCCAGACTTTGAATCTGACTGGTGGCGGCAGAAGTATACATTGCCACTACAGCATCTTCACCAAAACCGGTGCTGTTCTCCTTGTCGAGAGCGATACTACCGCTAAATACGGCACCTAATCCGTTGGGTTTTATGGCGGCAGGATGATGCTTCCAGTTTACAAGATCGGAAGAAGATGAATGTCCCCAGGTCATATTTTGCCATTTAGAGCCATAGGGATTCCATTGGTAATAGAGATGCCATTCACCATCTTTAAAGAACATTCCGTTAGGGTCATTCATCCAACCATACTCCGGTGTGTGATGATAGAGAGGACGGAATTGTTCTCTATTGGTGACATCATAATTATCGGTCAGTTCTATAGCATTCCAGCAGACATCGTTTTTGATTTCCCTGACCGAACCCCTGTCCTGTGGCATTACAACGTCAAATAATATCTGGTGACCCGAATATGGGGTGAGGTCAAAAGGCACGGTATAGTCTGTTTTGGATTTTGCCAATCTCACATAGATAGTGTCGACTATTTTTCCATCGACCAATACATTTATTTTAGCATCGTCGGTGCTTTCCTGCACAGGAAAGAGGAGATACTTCTCCGAACCCGTCACACGGATTAAGCTGTTGTTAACCCCGAGATGTTTTACCTCAACGCCGTCAGCGGCACTCAGCCGTGAAACCGCAAAGAGCAAACTGACAGTGAGGAATTTTGAAATAGTTTTAATTTTGTTCTTCATGTTTTGCATCAATAACCAAATAAGAGTCTAAACCTAAATACAATCTTTCTTACCTTTAATTTACCTGAAAATTACTAACTGCTATGTAGAGAACATCATCTTGCATCACAAAATTATATTCATAGGAGGGAAATCAATATAAAAAATCGTGCATTAAATATAAAAATATGGTTCAATCCCCGATTTTAATACAATCTACACTTTTTTTGATAGGAATTATATTAATTTTGTGAATACGCAAGAATACACAATTCCCCAAATATGAACAGATATCCGAATATAGCGCTAATAATTTCAGTTTTGGTATTATTACTCACAGGTTGTACAGAGAGTAAGGTATATAAAATCGGAGTGTCGCAATGCAGCGAAGATGACTGGCGCAAGAAGATGAACGATGAGATAGACCGCGAGATGATGTTTCATGAAGATGCCATTGTCGAGATACGTTCAGCCGATGACAGCAGTGCCAAGCAGATAGAAGATATCAAATATTTTTTAGATAATGATTTCGACATCCTGATAGTTTCGCCTAATGAAGCCAAGGCACTCACACCGGTGATACGGGAAGTGTATAAGAAAGGAGTGCCTGTAGTAATATTTGACCGTAATATCAATGATACTACCTATACGGCTCGTATAGGTGTAGACGATTACGGGATTGGGAAATCCGCTGCCCGATATGCTCTGAATAATTATGGAAAGGGAATCAAGGCATTGGAGATTTACGGGCTCCCCGGCTCCACCCCGGCAGAGGGACGTCATGATGGATTCATGGAAGAGTTTTCCAAGGGTGGAGGTCATCTGCTCACCACTGTTGCCGCCAATTGGAATGAGGAAGATGCCAAGATAGTTGTAGATTCATTATTGAATGTTTATAAAGATGTGAATCTCATATATGCACATAATGATCGCATGGCAATCGGGGCATCCAAGGTGGCCAAGAAATCAGGTCGGAACGACATAAAGATAATAGGGATAGATGCAGCACCGCATATAGGAATAAAAGCTGTAGCAGACAATGTAATAGATGCCACGTTCTTATATCCTACCGAAGGACACAGAATCATCCAGATTGCAATGTCAATATTAAAAGGTGAACCATATCAGAAAGACACCGTAGTGCCGGCCTCATCAGCCGTAGACCGTTCAAATGCCGATATACTTCTGTTCCAGGATGAAACTTTGAAAGAGGAGACCGGAAAGATGAAGCAGTTAAAGGTAAGCATTGATGATTACTGGGCCCAACATTCTTCGCAGACATCTCTTTTTTATGCCTGCATAGTAATTATAATATTACTTTTCGGAGTCGGCTTTCTTCTTTTGCGGGCCTATTGGCAGCGTAGCCGGCATCAACGAGAGCTGATGATTAAAAATCATCTTTTGGAAGAGGAGAGGGATAAGCAGCAACAGCTCAATCAGCAGTTGCAGGAAGCAACGCAGTCGAAACTTGTGTTTTTTACGAATGTCTCACATGACTTACGAACCCCGCTGACCCTTATAGCCGAACCGGTGAGTCAATTGGTAAATGCCGATAATCTCACGCCACAACAAAAGAAGCTTACAATAATCGCAGATAAAAATATCAGGATACTGCGGCGTCTGATAAACCAGATACTTGATTTTCGTAAATACGAGAATGGGAAATTGAATATCCATCTCAGTGAGATAGATTTCAGGCAATCGTTGAATGATTGGATTGAATCATTTTATGCAGTGGCGCAAAAACGGGATATTAAACTCAGGTTGAAATTCCATCCGGAGGAGGGTCCGATGCCCATAGCAGTAGATGCGGAAAAGATAGAGCGTGTATTCTTCAATCTACTTTCGAATGCCTTTAAATATACACCGGACAACGGGGAGATAACTGTAACTTGTGATTATACGAGTGAAGAACTGATTCTTAAAGTTTCCGACACAGGAGAGGGTATAAGTGCGGAGGATATAGGCAATATATTCGAGCGGTTCTACCAGGTAGACCAGTTGCATCCCAAAGGTTCCGGAATAGGTCTCTCACTCGCAAAAGCTTTTGTGGAGCTTCATAGCGGAACCATAACTGTAGAGAGTGAACTCAACAAAGGTACGACATTTACAGTAGTGCTCCCAACCGTACATGTCGCGACAACAACAGAGACAGCAAACAAGCAGATAAATGCCACAGCTGTCGAGGCAGAACTTGACGGCATGGAGACAGAGGTGAAATTTGATAATGACAAGCCCATAGCCTTGGTCATTGATGATAATAAGGATATCCAGCATCTCTTGCGCGAGCTTCTTGATAATGAATATAATATCATCACAGCTTCCAACGGTAAGGAGGGTGTGAAGATGGCGGTTAAATATGTGCCGGATATAGTAATCTGCGACATGATGATGCCTGTTATGGACGGTCTGGAATGTTGCCGGGTATTGAAAGCTGAGGTGACCACCTCTCATATACCGGTAATGATGCTGACAGCGTGCGGGATGGATGAACAGCGAATCCAGGGATATGACAGTGGTGCCGATGGTTATCTTGCGAAGCCATTCAATAGTGAACTTCTGAAGGCCAAGTGTGCAAGTCTGATATTAAACAGGCGAAAAATCAAGGAATTATGGCAAACCGGGAAGGTAAAAACCGTCAATATCACCAAAGAGAAAGATGAAAGGAACATTCATCGTCCCTCAGCGTTAGGGAGTAAGGACATAGACAGTGAGTTTTATTCAGAGTTCCTGAGGATTTTCCGGGGGGAAATGGGGAATCCGGATATAAATGTAGACAGGATAGCCTCCATGATGGGATTGGAGCGTTCTCAATTTTACCGTAAGATAAAAGCGTTGACCAATTATGCGCCGGTGGAATTAATACGCCGGTTAAGGTTGGAGAAGGGTCGCACGTTGATAATGACTACAGAAAAATCGATAAGTGAGATAGCTTACGAGACAGGTTTTTCCACGCCGGCATATTTTACCAAATGTTATAGGGATGCCTATGGGATAACTCCGAGCGAGGAGAGGTCCCGTTTAGTGTAATAAAAATCGTGCAGATAATATCAAAAATCGGGATTTGTCCTAAATTTTATAGTTTATACAACATTTGAAATACCCTGTTAATCATGTCTAAGTCTATATTTGCGGCAAAAAATCACAAATAACCTTAAAAATGATTAACAGATCTCTATTCAGTGCGATATTGCTAATGTTAATGGCAATTACAGCACACGCACAAGACATCACGGTGCATGGAACTGTGCTATCCAAGTCCGATGGTGAACCGCTGATTGGTGCTTCTGTCTACAGTGAAGTTGCCAAGAAAGGGGTTGCTACCGATATTGAAGGAAACTTTGAGCTGACAGTTCCGGAAGGTTCCATTTTGAAATTTTCATACGTAGGTTTCAGTAATGCAGATTTGAAAGCGGAACCGAAAATGACAGTTTACATGGATGAAGATTCACAGAATCTCAACGAATTGGTGGTTATCGGATATCAGACAGTACGCAAGGCAGATCTTACGGGGTCAGTGGCTGTAATGAATATGAAGGAACCGCTGAGTGAAAATTCCGGTAACATTATGAACTCAATGGCCGGGAAATTGCCCGGTGTTAATGTAATCCCGGATGCGGCTCCCGGAGGTACCGGTTCTATACGTGTCCGCGGTATGTCAACCGCCAACTCCAGCAATGATCCCCTTTATATCATAGACGGAGTACCAACCGACAACATTAATTGCATCAACCCGTCCGACATAGAGTCAATGCAGGTGCTCAAGGATGCCGCTTCCGCTTCCATTTATGGTTCCCGTGCGGCAAACGGTGTGGTAATCATCACTACCAAACAGGGTAAAGGAGATAAGATGACAATCAATGTCAATTATGCAGTAAGTGCCCAGACAATAGCAAAACGATACACAATGCTGAATCCTCAGCAATGGGGAGAGGCTTACTGGAGAGCATCGGCCAATTCAAATATCCAGCCCTCACACGTATTATATGGTTCAGGCGCAACACCGGTGCTCCAGCAATTTGTGGATGGGAATCCGAATTTCCCTACCACCAATACCGACTGGCAGGATGAAGTGTATCACACAGCATGGACCAATAATCTGACTGCTTCGATAGCCAACAACACCGAGAAGAGTTCAATAATGTTCTCATTAAATTATATCAACCAGAACGGTAATATAAAGGATACATTCTACGAACGGTTCTCAGGTCGTGTGAATTCAAATTATCAATTCAACAAATATATCACAGTAGGAGAGAACTTGTTGGTAGCGCGCTGGAAAAACCGAGGAATGGATGTAGCCGGCGACCGCGGTATTCCCTTCACCGCAATGAGCCAGCACCCAGCACTCCCTGTACGCGGACTTAACGGCGAATGGACACTTCCCCTTTCACTGATAGGGTCCGACCTGGCTAACCCTGTTCAACTTATCGCCAATGCAAAAGATAATGATTCAGCTTCATGGCGTATTTTAGGTAATGCATATTTAGAAGTTAAACCTATAGAGGGATTGACATTGAAGTCCAATATAGGTATCGAACATAGCCAATATTTCAATAACACACTTGGCAGATCAGTAAATCCCGGGGATGTTAACAGTATGTCGAGTGAGTATGGACAGGGCGATACCTGGACCTGGACCAATACCGCCAACTATAACAAGACGTTCGGAGAGAAACACCATCTTAATGTCTTGGTCGGAACAGAGGCCATAGGATATACATTCCGCGACCTTACCGCTTCACGTGAAGGATATGAATTTGAGAGTGCTGACTTTATGCAGATAGGAGCCGGTACCGGAGTCCGTAACAATGGTGGTGGAAAGACCCAATGGTCAGTATTCTCACTTTTTGGTAAAGCCGACTATAACTATGCCGACCGTTACCTTGCATCATTTACCATCCGCCGCGATGAAAACTCACGCTTCGCAAAGGGTCATCGTGCCGGTGTATTCCCAGCCTTCTCGCTTGCTTGGCGTCCCACACAGGAAGAATTCTTCCCCAAGAATGAAATTCTCAATGACTTAAAGATTCGTTATTCATGGGGACAGAATGGTAATGCCAATATCCCCTCACTCTATCCCGCTTACTCTACTTACATCTATAACACAGGAAACGGAGCTTATGATATGAGTGGAACCAACGCATCGACTACAGCCGGTATCACCCTTGCCAGTTCGGGCAATCCCGATTTGAAATGGGAGACAACATATCAGAATAATATCGGTTTGGATTTGGTATTGTTCAATGGCTCACTTAATGTAAGTGCCGATTACTATATCAAGAAAACCAAAGATATGCTAACTATACCCCCGGCACTGGATGTAGCGGGAGAGAACGCATCAATCTGGCTCAACACCGGCGATATGAAGAATACCGGATGGGAAGTAACCGTGGCTTATCGCAGCCCGCAATATGGAGATTTCTCATGGAATGGTTCTGTGAATTTGTCACAGTATAAGAATAAGCTTATCAATCTCAACTCACGTCAGAAATTCATCGGAGGAGACCAGCGACTTATTCCCGGACAGCCAATGGGTGTTTATTACGGATATGTATGTGACGGAATTTTCCAGAACGCTCAGCAAGTAGCAGACCATGCTTCACAGCACGGAGCAGCTCCCGGTCGTCTCATCTATCGCGACCTTGATGGAAACGGAGTAATCGATGATAACGACCGTTGCATCATCGGTGATCCGAACCCGGATTTATCCATGGGTATCAACCTGGGTTTCAAGTATAAAGCTTTTGCATTGGATATTTTCTTTGCCGGAGATTTCGGTTTTGATATCCAGAATCACATGAAGCGTCAGCTCCTCTCAATGAATTATGGAAATCTCGCCACAAACCGTGGAATAGATATTCTTAACGCATGGACACCCGAAAATACCAATTCGGATATTCCGGCCCTCTCCCTTACCGATGACAATAACGAATCGCGCTTCTCCTCTTACTATGTTGAGAACGGGTCGTATATGAAAATGAAATATATCAAGCTTTCGTATACATTGCCTAAGAGTGTGACAAGCAAAATCGGGGCTTCAAATTTTGAAGTGTATGGTCAGGTAGAGAATGTCTTCACCATCACCAAATACACCGGTCTTGATCCGGAGATACTTCCCTCGGAATATGGCGCACATATAGACAATGGAGCATATCCTCGTCCGCGCACCTTTACATTAGGAGTTAACCTTCAATTCTAACCGTTCAAATTCAGAAAATAAAATGATAAAAAACATCATAAAAAAGGTGATTTGCGCTACAGCAATTACAACACTGGCTTTAGGCGCAACATCATGCAATGATTTGCTTGACACTAAGCCGCAGGGTGTGTTTACAGATGAGGAGCTCGGAGATGATGAGACTGTTGGTTTGATGACCTCGGCATACGCTTCACTTCTCTGCCATTTTTTCGGTAACAATGAATCGTTTGCGGGTCCGATTACCAACTGGGTATTCGATGTGCGTTCAGACGATGCACTAAAAGGTGGCGACGGTGTCACCATGGAGGGGTACATTCATCAGCTTGAAGTGGGGAATGTACAGAGCGACAACGATGTGCTCAATTTTAAATGGCGTAATAATTATTACTCAGTGAGCCGCTGTAACGCAGCAATAAAGGGTATAAAGAACGCCGGTTCGCTCTCTGAGGAAAAAAAGAGAAGTTATATCGCTGAGATGAAGACCCTCCGCGCCTACTACTACTTCGATATGTTGCGTATCTTCAAGGCCTTCCCCTACTTTGATGAGAATGTCACCAACCCGAGTGAATGTCGTGCCGACCAATATACGCGTGAGCAGATAGCAGAATTTATCAAACAGGACTTGCGTGACAGCTACAAGGAGCTTCCGGAAAGTCAGGAACTCCCGGGACGTTTCAATAAATATGTAGCTGCAGCACTTTTAGCACGTGTCGCACTCTTTACATCAGATTGGGCAGAGACGGAGAAATATGCCGGCTACGTAATTTCAAGTGGTAAGTATGCCCTTTATGACAACTTCCTTGATATGTCAAAGCCTGAATTCAACAATCAGTATGAATCAGTGTTGGCAATTCAATTCTCGTCAGCCAATTCTCCCGACCAGTTCAATTATTCCAACTGTCTGAACTGTACATGGTCAGAGGATAATCTTTATGGTAACGGAGATGATTTCTATCTTGCTTCGCAGGATTTGGTGAATTCCTTCCGTACCGATGCCAACGGTCTTCCATTCCTGGATGGTTCCTATAATGACAAGAATGTAGATAAGGCTGATTTTGAAGGGAATGTAGACCCACGACTTGATTTTACTCTCGGACGTATCGGCATGCCATGGCGTTCACACACATATAATGAGAAATGGTGTAGAAACCTGGAGCTTTACGGTCAATATTCCGGTAAGAAGCCTTATCCGTCACCCGAATCCCCTTATGTAAAACCGGGTATAGTGCCCTGGGGAGCATCATCACTCAACTTCATCCTAATCCGTTATGCGGACGTGATGCTAATGAAAGCAGAGGCCCTGATCGAGCAGGGAAAGGATCTTGAAGAGGCGAGAAATCTTATTAATGAGATTCGTCGTAAGGCAGCCCGCTCAGTAGATCCCACATACGAGCCTATGGATTGCAATCCGATGCTTGCCAATTATTCAGTAAAGGAATATCCGGCAACAAACTGGACTAAGGAGTATGCACGCAAGGCAGTGCGCATGGAACGCCGTCTTGAACTCGCAATGGAGGGACTTCGCTGGTTCGACCTTGTGCGTTGGGGCAAAGCAGTGGAAACCATGAATAATTACTATGTCACAGAAGGGAAAATCCGTAGCTACTATTTGGGAGCCACTCTTACTGAAGATGAGATTTATTTCCCGATTCCTGTGAATCAGCTGGATAATGCCGGTGATCTTTATAAGTAAACAATCAATTAAAATAGACAATGAAAAAACTATATTCATATTGTATAGTGATGATGACGGTTATCTTAAGCGGTATCCTCACATCATGTTCAGATTTCGAGCCTAAGGGAATGCCGGAAGTTCCGGCACTCCCGAAAGTAACCGACCTAAAGGCAGAGGTGAACGGGCGTAAGGTAAAACTTACATGGAATCTACCCTCGGATGAGAAAATCACCGGAGTAAAGATTATTACAAACGGAGATTTTAATTCGGCAATAACCCTGACAGGACGTCCTACGGAATTCACTTTAAAGGGTTTATCACTCGGCAAGGAATATATGTATACAGTAAAAGTGATGTATGACAAAGGATATGTATCCGAAGGGGTATCGGTAAATGCCCAGATGCCTTCCCACCTTGATGGGGTTAAGATGGCTTACCTGATGACAGCTCCTGACATAGCGTCACTCCCCGATGATGACGAACGTGCAGCCGCCACCTGGTTTGCATCTCAGCCGGATGCCGAACTCATCCAGCCCTCTCAGATTGCAACCCTTGATGCAGACTATTATCCCGTAATCTGGATTGAGATTGACCGTGTAGGACTTCAGCCCGGATGGGAGAATCTTCCCCGGGAGATTTCCAGCGACGAGACAATTGCAGCTCTTAAGAAATATTCCGAAGACGGTGGTAGTCTATATCTGGCCAATATGGCTACACAGTTGACAGTTCCCCTTGAATTTGTGCCGGGTGATATGGCACCTACTGTATTCGGTAGTGGTGAAGGTGGTATCGGAACAGATGTATGGGTAATTAATCCTTATCTCGGATGGGATTTCCGGGATGGTTCCGATCAGGGATTCTATGACCGCACAGCCCATGAGATATTCAAAGGTCTCAAGCTTGAAGACCCCAACGGGTATGGATATGAGAATCTGCCCCTTATAGGTCCGGGTCAGAGAGAGGATCATAACTGTCTGTGGGATTGCAATATCTATGGAAAAGGGAGTGAGCCTGATGTAATCAAGAACTTTGAAGTGACCACTAATTCTCTCGTCCTCGCTACCTGGGGACATGTGCGTGACCATTGTGTTGCCGGATTAGTTGAGTTCTATGCAACGGTAAATCACGGACGCTGTATAGCCAACGGTTTTGCTGCTTACGAATGGAATCAGAATTCCGGAAAGAATCCCTACCAGCACAATGTGGAACAGCTCACACTTAACATCCTCAATTACCTGAAGTAATATATATTCGACTTATTCAAACCCTACATATTCGATTTGTCGTGCGGAACCCGCATGAGTTCCGCACGACAAAAATTAAAACCACATTCTACAACCAGTAAAAATTTTAAGATGAAAAAGATTGTTACTAAACTTTGCTGTCTGACAGCAGCATGTGTTCTTTCCGCATCAGCAACAGCGGCAACAGGAAAAATTGCAATGCTTGTAGCCTCAACAGATGTAGAATCCCTGAACTCACAGGAGAAGGCAGCAGCCAAGTTTTTCACAGATCAATTCTCAAATGGAGAATTGGTAAATGTGGCAGATGTCAACACCATCACTACTGAGAACTATGACGCGGTATGGGTACACATCGACCGTTGCGGTATCAATGCAGGAGCACAGAACCTGCCAGACGGATTTGGCTCAGAGACAGTGACAGATGCCCTCAAATCATACCTTGCTGACGGGGGTAATATCTACCTTAGCAAACATGCTACCCAGCTTACCTCGGCTATCGGCAGAATCCCTGCCAACTACGCTCCGGGTATCTTTGGCGCCGGCGATGGTGGCAACGGCTCTGACGTCTGGACAATTCAAGCTATCATAGGTGCTATGAACGATGCTGCTTATTTCCCCAATGCCGAACCCGAACGTGTGTTTGATGCTACTCAGGTTTATAATCATACCGGGCATGCTATCTATGAGAATCTGGAAACAGTACCTGCCGGATACGAGTTTGCAAATTTTGTTACTCCAACTTTCCCCATGGAGGGAACAGGTGACGGTACTAACATGTGGCGAGAAGACCATAACTGTATGTGGGACCTCAACGCATATCAGTACACATCTGAAGGTAAAAACACAACTGAGCGGTTTGAGAAAGATTTTAACGCTACCGTAATTGGAACCTGGGGACATGTTCAGGATTATTGCGTAGCCGGAATCGTGGAGTTTCACCCGGAGAATAATGGAGGTAAGTTGATTGCCAACGGACTTGCAGCCTGTGAATGGGCTCCCCGTTCCGGAGTAAACGCTTACCATGGTAATCTTGAGAAACTCACAAAGAACACACTCTCATATCTTGCCTCAGATCCTTCAGGAGTAATTGCGGTAACTGACGGGGACAATGCAGATGCTCCCGAAGAATATTACAGTCTCAATGGTGTGCGCGTTAATCCGGCATCAGCATCAGCCGGTTTCTATATCGTGAAGCAAGGTAATAAGCCGGCCCGTAAGGTTGTTATAAAATAACGCCATCGTTATCTCCGTTAAAAGAGATAGAGAATAGATTAGAATGTAAACCTAATTATACCACCATCGGCGCTACAATAGATGCCGATGGTGTGTAATTATCTATATTGTTAAGACAATGATTAAAACAAACTCTCTGAAAAAGATTTATCCCTTTGTATTAGCCGCCATTTCCCCCTTAGTATCTCAGGGACGTGAGGTGGTACATTTTACAATGGAGAATAACGGAGATAAAGTTACAGAAACCGTTTCCGGGAAAACTTATCCTATCACAAGTATCCGCTCTGCGGAGAATGTAAAAGGAGCCAGGGGCAAAGGTCTCCGTTTTGACGGATACACCACTTATATAGATGCCCCCTTGGAGGAGGTATTACCCTCCGGATCTAAAAAGATGACAGCTTCGTTATGGTGTGCTATCGAGACCTATCCGATTGTGGAAATCGATGTAAACACAACGGAGCAAGTAGCAATAGCCTCATGTCTTGATGAGAAGTCGCGCACCGGTTTTGGCTTTTTCGTAGGATGTGACGGGAAATATTCCTTTAGAACATTTGCAGGAGGTTGGCCTCTGGAATTGAAGGTAGAAACTCCGCTTCCACAATTTTCATGGATTAATCTCACGGCGGTAATAGATTCAGAATCCCGTACTGCCGTACTTTATAACAATGGCAAAGAGGTCGCATCCGGGAAATTTAATGGAGATATTATGGTAGGGAATTCCGTTCTGAGAATCGGACGCAGTCTTAACGAGCGCTTCAGCGGACCATTCTGTCTTACATCTTTTAATGGTATAATAGACGATATTACCATTTGGGACGAGTCACTCAGCCAAACCACTGTTTCATCATGGGAAGCGGAAAATGAAGCGCAGTTAACTATCCCGGCATCCAGATTTGCCGATGACCCCTTGCGTCCTGTTTTTCATGGTATGCCCGGTGCGAACTGGACTAATGAGACTCATGGACTGACCTATTCCAACGGTCGGTATCATCTCTTTTTTCAAAAAAACGGGAATGGTCCGTATATGTCGCGTTTACATTGGGGACATCTCTCAAGCGAAAACCTTTATAACTGGCGTGAGGAACCGGTGGCACTGACACCGGGTACTCCTTTCGACATCAAGGGTTGTTGGTCAGGGTGTGTGTTTACTGACAATGAACTTACTTTAGGTAAACCCTCAATTATTTATACAGGTGTGGATTATGGCAGGGCTGTTATTGCTCAGGCCGATCCCGGGGATGAGAATCTTCTGAGCTGGACGAAAAGGACTGAACCGATAATTAACGGTCGACCGGAAGGACTTTCCGATGATTTCCGCGATCCATATTTTTTCCGCGCTAATAATAACGCATACATTATTGTCGGGTCAAATAAAAATGGCATCGGCACCACCACCCTTCATTGCTATAACCCCTCGACACGCAGTTGGAGCAATGATGGGAGAACTTTCTTCTCCGGTTCGAACAGTTCAACGGCCGGAACCTTCTGGGAGATGCCCAATGTGACTCAGATGGGGGATAAGTGGCTCTTCACCACTACACCTCTTAACACATCCAAGGGAGTAGCTACTCTTTTTTGGGTAGGTGCGATCAATGCCGACGGCACCTTTAAACCGGCAAGGTTAGTTCCGGCAAATGTAGAGTTACCGGGATTTTCCCGCGATGGTTACGGTCTTCTTTCTCCCACAATATATCAATATGAAGGAAAAACAATCGCACTCGGAATTGTTCCCGATAAACTTCCTTCAGGAGCAAATTATAATCTGGGATATGCGCATACATATTCTTTACCACGCGAGTGGTCGTTAGACACTGACGGTAACCTTTGTCAGAAGCCTTTCTCCGGTCTGAGCGGCATGCGTGAGACGAACGGATTCTCCAAGGAGGAATTCATCCTCAACGGTTCGCTGGATATGGAAGGAATAAATGGAAGAGCCATAGAACTTTGCGGCGAATTCACCGTAGGGGAGGGAAAATGTGGTTTTAACCTTCTCGAAGATGACAGTTCGGCAGTTAAGGTTTACTATAATGGAGCTTCCAATGAAATTATAGTAGATTGCAGGGAAGTAAGCCGAATTAAAAATGATGAGGGTGTCTTTGATGGATTTTATCGCAGTTCATTACCAAAGCAGCTTGCCAAAGGGTCGATAGTGAAATTAAATGTTTTCTTCGACCATTCAATTCTGGATATTTTCGTAAATGACACCTGGAGTTCATCCGTAAGAATATTTGCAAATGCAAAGACAAGGGAAGATGTATCGGTGTTTGCTGAAAATCCCACTGATGTCAGGTCAGCAAAGGGATGGATACTGAATCCCGGCAAGAATGGTACAGGTGTGGATTTTATCTCATCTGTTTCGGAGAGGGTGGAATTATCCACAGAAAAGGGGAACCTGAAATATAATAAAGTGACAACTCCGGCGAGACTAACGATCTACAATCTCACAGGAGAGAAAGTTTTGGAAACCAAGGTTGAAAACGAGTCGGGGTATATAGCCGCCGCTTTGACTGGTCTCCACATAATAGCGATGGACACACCGGAGGGTCTCACGACAAGAAAGATATTATTTTAATAGTTGAAAAAAGATGGGGGGTACTGCTTTGAGCTCTACCCCCTTCTTTTTATAAAAAATCCGGAGTAGATTGATTTATGTTTTTTAGGAAGTGGTTCAAACCCGGTAAATTTTTAGAAAAATGTTTAAATTTGCAATCATAAACTCCGGATAATAAGGGTATTCACCCGTAGGATAAATCCGGGTATTATAAAGGATATTAGAAAGGTTATGAAATTACCGGATTTTAGTGATTGGAAATCACGTATCGTAGGGTTCTTTGATCTCAGTGGGGAGCTTATACCACAGGATGAAGCTGAACAGGCTATCAGAGAGGGAGTCTCATTCAGGGGTACAAATATAATAATCCTCATAATAGCGATTTTTATAGCATCCTTAGGACTTAACACCAATTCCACAGCCGTCATCATTGGAGCGATGCTCATATCTCCGTTAATGGGACCGATTATCGGAATAGGTCTTGCGGTAGGTATTCACGACTTTGAATTGATGAAGCGTTCTTTTAGAAATCTGATGATGGCCACCCTTTTCAGTGTGGCTACCTCAACTCTCTATTTCCTTATCTCCCCTGTCAATGAGGGTCATAGTGAACTGCTGGCCAGAACGTCTCCAACTATTTATGATGTGTTTATCGGATTTTTCGGCGGGGCTGCCGGGATAGTGGCCATAGGAAGCAGGGTAAAGGGGAATGTGATACCCGGAGTAGCCATAGCGACAGCTCTTATGCCCCCACTTTGTACTGTAGGTTATGGACTTGCCACATGGCAAATGACCTATTTCTTCGGAGCATTATTCTTATTTTTTATAAACTCAGTCTTTATAGCCTGCGCCACGACTGCGGGAGTAAAGATAATGAAATATCACATTAAGGATTTCTCCAATCCCAAGCGCGCAAAGAGGGTAAGGAACACTGTATATGGGATAGCCATCCTGACAATGATTCCGGCCTGTTATCTGACGTTCAGGATGTATGAGCAATCGAGTTTTAAGAATAATTGTGACAAGTTTGTGGAGCAGCAGTTTAACTTTGACGGCACACAAGTGTTGCACTTCACATCAGATATGCAGGGAAGGAACAAGACATTGACTATATCATTGGTAGGAAAAAGGTTGGCACAGGATTCACTTATATTAGCTTTAACCGACAAGTTGCCGGAATATAATCTGGAAGGGACCCGACTGCGGATAATTCAGGGAGATATGTCAGGTCCGGAATTTGATGCCAAGGCAGAGACCTCGAATATGCTGAGGGATATGTATCAGGTGACCCAGAATACCATCAATTCCCAGCGGGCTACAATAGATTCACTACGGATGGTAAATGCCACCACAACCCGTAATGATACCATTTCGGCGGCAATATCTCCCGAAATCCATATACTCTTTCCCGAGATTCAGGATATTGCTATCACCAGGGTGATAGCAAGTAATGTGAATACGCACAGTAAGGATACAGTAAATGTGGCGTTGGTGAGTTATAATCGACCGATGACAACTCTCCAAGCCACAAAGTTCAAGGAATATTTGCAGGCAAGGCTCTCGGTGAAGAGCATATCAATAGTGCGCACCACCGGCCTGAGCAAATAATTATATATACGTAATACTTAATCAGACGAAATCGTCGCCGAAATTTTCGCGCACTTCATTAACAATCTGTCGTATCTCCTGTTCACGAGCCAGGGGATAAATCAGCAGTGCATTTCCGTTGTCGGCCACGATGAAGTCATCCAGCCCGGCAGCGACAATTATTTTATCGGCTCCGACGGCAAACATTGAATTGGAGCAGTCGTGGGCAATCACCCTGCACCCCTGCGTCACATTACCCTGCTGATTCCTCGGAGAGATATCGTAAAGAGCGTTCCAGGTTCCCAAGTCATTCCAGCCGAGGTCAACAGTCCGTACAAAGACATTATCTGCTTTCTCCATGACTGCATAGTCGATGGAATTTGAGGGAGCGGAGGAGAAGTTGCGGATAATGAAGTCTTCCTCCTTGGGAGTAGCCCAGCACTCTTTTCCGGCATTGAAGACCTGGAACGTTTCCGGGTCATATTTTTCAAAAGCGCGAAGAATACTTTCAGCTTTCCAGAGGAAAATCCCGGCGTTCCAGAAAAATTCTCCACTTTTAAGGAAAAATTCCGCCATTTTAAGGTCAGGCTTCTCAGTGAAAGATTTCACTTTGCGGATATCTGTCCAGCCTTCAACGGGTGTTCCGATTTGAATATAACCATATCCAGTGTTAGGATTTGTGGGGGTAATTCCAAGGGTCAGCAACCGGTCACCCTTCTCCACAAAATCGAATCCCTCGCGGAGAGTGCGATGGAAAGTTTCCTCTTTAAGCACGACATGGTCGGATGGGAGAGTTACGATTGAAGCTTCCGGGTCGAGAGCCATGATATGATTTGCCGCCCAGCAGATGCAAGGGGCAGTGTTACGACGAGCAGGCTCAAGAAGGATGTTCTCTTCCGGAATATCCGGAAGCTGCTGGCGCACGATAGGGGCATACTGATGGTTGGTGAGAATAAGTATCCGCTCTGCCGGCACTACGGGTAGAACCCGGTCAAAAGTCATTTGCAGGAGTGTTCGTCCAGTCCCAAAGAAATCAAGGAATTGTTTAGGCATTCCCGAGCGGCTGAAGGGCCAGAAACGGCTACCGATTCCACCGCACATAATCACGCAGTATTGCATAAATTATAAGTAAGGATAAGGAAGAATAGATTATTATACGAGCTCAGAGGCAGGACGGAATTGATGTTTTACGCCTTCGACCACATTAAGCATGTAGTCACCGAGTTTTTCAGCCTCTCCTATGAGGTCCATGAAGAAGATACCTTGCTCGTAATCGTATTCTTTATTATTGATATTAGAAATATTGGCATCTCGCAAAGCGTTGCGATAATTATTAATTTCGCGTTCCTTATTGTAGGCAGAGATGATGAGAGAGTCTTCCGGGGTTTCCATTTCTTTTAGGATATTGAGCATATTATCCATAGCAGAATCCACCAGGTCATACATCATATCAATCTCCTTGAGTACGGGTTGATCAAATTTGACATGATTGGCATTCTTCCGCATCAATGTTTTAGCCACATTAAAGCAACCGTCAGCAATTGATTCTATTTCAGAAATGATGCGGAGCATCCCCGAGATACGCATCTTACTTTCCGGTGACAGGCGCCCTTCAGCCACACGGTTAAGGAAAGAACCGATTTCTATCTCCATACGGTCAGAAATCTCCTCATATTTTTCCAGACGGGAATAGAGGGGGGTATAATTTTCATCCTTTTCATCCGTATGGATAAGTTGTCGTGCCATCCCTAACATTTTCTTCACCCTTTCGCCATATAAAAGTATCTCTTTCTGCGCCTGGGTGATGTTAAGCTCAGAGGCAGAGAGCATTCCGCGTCCGATATATTTGAGAGAAAAATCCTCTTCCTCGTCTTTGTGACGGGCCGGCATAAGGATGCACACAATCTTTACATATAGTTTAGTAAACCATATCATGATCAGAAGGTTGCAGGCATTGAAGACAGTAGGGAACATAGCCAGACCGAAAGCTATCGACGATTGAGCCTTTGCAGTGAGCCCCCCCTTGGGGTCGAAGAGAGTAGAATTAGCCATGTGTTCCTCTTCCATCTGGTTAATCAGCATTGGGTCGGTGCCTTGGCAGGCGTATGTGATATCGGCAACCAGATGCAGGAAAGGATAATAGATTGCCAGGACTATGAGTGAGCCGAGCACATTGAAGAGTACATGCCCCATAGCGGTGCGTTTAGCAGCCAGATTACCCGAGAGAGAAGCTAAAATCGGAGTTATTGTGGTTCCGATGTTACCTCCCAGGATAATAGCACACCCGAGAGCAAAGGATATCCAACCCTGAGAACACATAATCAGGGTAATTGCAAAAGTGGCGGCAGAGCTTTGGGCCACCATAGTGATAATGATTCCGAGGAAGAAGAATATCAGCACTGAGCCATAACCTAAAGTGGTATAGTTCTTAACAAAGCTGAGCATTTCAGGATTCTCCTGGAGATTTGGAACATACTGACTGATCATATCCAATCCCATGAATAGGAAGCAGAACCCGATAAGGAACTCACCCAAGGATTTGTATGTACTCTTCTTCATGAAGAGCATTGGAACTCCGATGGCGAGAATCACTAAAGAGTAATCAGATATATTGACTTCAAAAGAGAAAGCTGAGATAATCCAGGTAGTGACAGTGGTTCCGACATTTGCTCCGAATATAACAGCCATTGCTTGTGCCAATGACATGAGACCGGCATTCACGAAGCTCACCACCATCACAGTCGAAGCGGATGAGGACTGGATTAAGGCAGTGATAATGATACCGGTAAGCACCCCTGTTACACGGTTCTTGGTCATAATGCCGAGGATGTTGCGGAGCCTGTCGCCGGCAACTTTCTGCAACCCCTCACTCATCACCTTCATTCCATACAGGAACAGGCAGACTGAAGCCAGAAGGGAAAGGAAATCAAGAAGTGTATAGTTCATTTGTGAAATGTTTGGATGCAAAATTAAGAAAAAAGAGGGAATACACCAACAGGATATTAATGGATATTGATTAAGAAGAGAGAATTGAAGAAAGCATATCCGCGAACGCAGGCATGGAAGGGAATATTAAATCCGCTCCTTCCTTCTCGAAAGCTTCGCGTGGAATAGGACCCGTAGTCACTGCTATGGTGAATATCCCTGCATTCTTTCCGGCTCTGACACCTAATGGGGCGTTTTCAATCACAATTCCCTCCGAAGGAGAGATGCCGAGTAATTCCAACCCTTTCAAATAAGGTTCCGGGTCAGGCTTCCCTTTTTTGACGTCTTTGGCCGTAACCCGTAAGTTATCCGGGAAAGCACCGGGATAATCTAAGTTAAGACCTTCAAGAATAGAGGCTTGACCGGAGCCTGTGACCAAAACTCTCGGGATTCCCGCCGACATTAAAGCCTGAATCATCTTATCGGCTCCCGGCATTGGCTCGCGTTCACCGAATTCATGGAAATATCCGGTTTTTATCTCATATAAACGTTTTATTTCCTGAGGATTACAATCATGGTTAAAATGACGTTGATACAAAAGGTTGATAGTATCCGCTCCGGTCATCCCTTCATAGAGATAGAATTCATCGCGGGTAGTAGGGATTCCCAATTCACTCATTAAGCGATGCCATGCGAGAGTATGGTATTTCATGGAATCATAGAGCACCCCATCCATGTCGATAAGGGCACCCTTTGTCACCTCAAGCTGACGATATAGTTTCTCGCGAATTTCACAATTAGAAATCATAAGTGAAGATTATTTTTTAGATATGGATTTAGATTTCGCGTTCAAATTCCGGGCTTTTCTGTAATCCGGCACCGGATAGGCATATTCGGAATTATCAGAGCTGTCAGACTCTGCAGCTTTCTGGATAAATTCACGGATATAAGTTTTTGCTTCGCGTACGATATTAAAGGTATTAGACTCCATTATGGAGGAGGTAACCTCTTCCCCTTTATTAATTTTAAAGGTCGGACCACCGAAATGAAGCTTAGGATCATGGAAAAACCCGGTGATATTGATGGCGAAGGGTATGGGTACGGGAGATTTCAATACGGCAAGGTGATAGTAGAGTTTACCGTTAAAATTATTAGTACCAACCATTTGCAGCTTATATCTGTCGAAATCGAAATTGAAGGGATAAAGTTCTATCAGATTATCATGAACGGAAGCGTTCACGTTGAGGTCTTGAATACGGATATCATTGTATGTTTCAATCATCATCATTTTTGCGATGTGATGTATAAACTTATTCTGATGCACAGTCAGGTCATGTCCCTGCAGATTTATTTTGGCATTTAATGAAGGGACATTGGCATACATCTTGGGAAAAATCTTCATACCCCCCTCCACATCTGCAGTCAGTATACCTGATAGGTTTTTCATCTGGGGCATCATAA
This sequence comes from uncultured Sangeribacter sp., assembly GCA_964509225.1. Taxonomy (GTDB): domain Bacteria; phylum Bacteroidota; class Bacteroidia; order Bacteroidales; family Muribaculaceae; genus Lepagella. Next base: position 26,731 of record CAZDWB010000008.1, on the reverse strand, counting down.
GCAGGAGCGTATGGAAATTCTTGAAGAAATTAACAATGTTGATATCATAGACCGATATATTGGTATTAATTCCCATATTCTGGATATCCCCTGTATCGTAACCGAGGTTAAGCCTTGCCTTTCCAAAGTCGGAGGATATGGTTAAATCATTGAAATTGGCCACTCCGTCAGCTATGTTGACTTTAGTGGCAAGATCAAAGAGATGGAGATTCATATATACCGTTTCCATGATTGAAGCATCAATGGAAGCCCTGATATTTTTAGGGATAAGGAGTGCGGTGGTGTCCATGGCATCGAGAGGAAGAGGTTTGTCATTGAATGTGGCTTTAACCCCTTTTTTAAGAGCTACACCACTTTCATACGCACGTGCCAGTTTATTGATATTGACAGTGTCCAGAGCCACTTTAAGGGAAATTGGTAGAATTTGTGGTGTGCCGGGAGAGGAGAGAGTGAGGAACTTCCTGAGATTTCCTGCAGAAGCACTCATCCGGATATGATTTTTCTGCGAAGTGAGATCCAGATTTCTCAGGGATATGGAATCCGGATTCAGAGAAAGATTGAGATTAGAGATGTAATTATTCACCGGAAAAGCCTTTGCACGAATTACTCCGTTGTTGACGTTCATTCCAAGATTGAAGGAAAGGGAGTTATATAGATTCCGGAATTTTTGTGACAGGTTTGGAATCAGATATTGCGGAGTGTGAGGAATATTTTCAAGAGATTTATCAGTCAGAACGGTATTCCTGACAGGGAGTGAAGCAGTTGACTGACTGCCCGGATTGTTTTTAGGGGTAGCCAGAGTTAACTTCACGCCATTCAGGTGCATGTTGGCATCGGGACTTTCAAGTTTAAGATTCCTTGCGAAAATGGAGAGGTTCCCTTTAATTGATTTGAGAATAGAGGAGAAGGAGGGTAGACTGGCTTCTGAAGAGATATTAAGACCGGAAGCCGCCAGCTTAAGGGAGTCAGGGATGTCAGACAACAGGAAGTTATCAGCTTTGAAATCTATCGAAGCCGGAGCATTGCAAAGGGATTGGGTAAAATTAGAGAAGCTAATATTTTTACAGGAAGAAGAGAGGTTTAACTTCGAATTACCGGACGCGATATTAATCCCCTTCAAAGGGAGACGGCACTTGAAATCCTTTATATCGAGTTTTCCGGAAAGGTTAACATTCTGCACCCCCTTGCTTAATGCCTGGAAAGATAATTCCGGGATAGAGAGCGAGAGAGAAGATTTGAAATCGATATTTCCGGCTATGGTCGCGGTAGACCCTTTAAGGAATTGTTGCAAAGCTGCGGATAGCGAAGCCGAACCGTCAATATCGGTCAGAATATGAGGAGTTGTCATCAGGTCAGAAATTCTGGCAGAGAGGTTCACTTCCGCACCCGGGATTGATAACAGCGCCGGGTCGATGGAGAGTGTAGAGAGAGAGGGGTTCACTCCATTGAAATTAAGAGACGCATGGAGATTGGAGTGATAAAGGGGCAGGGATTCACCATTATTGAGAGCGAGCATGATATTCCCTGACGGTATATTGAAATCAACCCTCATAGACGGAAGGGTCTCAGAAGAGAGACGATATTTCCCAATCAGTTTAGCCGAGGCATCCACTTCCAGATTTGTGGCAAACTGTTCCAGTCCTGCGATTTTGAAATCAGGAAAATAACTAAGCAATTGGGGCACATTGAAAGGCTCCAGACGGAAAGAAAATTTATTAATCTGAACAGTCTCACCCATCTTCATGTCCAGATTAAGTTTCCCGCGGGTATTACCTAAATTTATGGAGTAGTCATAAAGAGCCAGAGAGAAGGGGTTGAACCCAAGTCTCATCCTGCCATCGAAGATAAAAGGGAAGTTACGGAGAATCTTGAGATTATTGACATTCAGGGATATGTTTCCCGGGATAGAAAGTTCATACTCATTTTTATGGGAGTCAGTACGAATGAGTGTTGTTTCATTTAGATTTGCCGTGGCTTTTGTAGAGGTAGCCAAGCTGAAGAAGGATAATTTCCCGGGAGCGGAAATGCGGATGACATCAGCAGAGACGAATGGTACCTCCGGAGAGGAACTGAGTTCTGAAGGAATAATATTATAATTGTTTAAAGAATCGTTGACAGCCACTAAGTTAAGATTAAGTCCCCTGATATCTACATCGTGCAGCCTGTATTTTCCGAATATTGCCGCCACAATATCAATCCCACCCCTGAAGGAGGCCAGAGAGGCAAGAGAATCGCAGTCGGTCGGGAGAGATGCACGAATCTTGGGATTAACCCCTTTTAGAGTTTTTGACACAATGCGGATAGAATCCGTAGAGATGCGGAAATGGGGGAAAGAAGACCAGATGGAAAACTGAGGGTTATCAACCTGAACATCAGCCTCAAGATAGGCATCAGCTTCCTCATGTATAATGGATTGCAAACGTTCCGGAGTCAAATAAAGGGTAATTCCTACCAGGGCTACTATTATCAACAGTAACAATCCTCCCAGAGAGATTCCGGTCCATTTTAATATTTTCTTAACAGTCTTCATACATATTCTAAACAACTTATAGGGTGAAAAGGGTGAAAAATACTGAAAAAATTGTTAAATTTGGGGTCAAAATTTAAAGGAAAATGACTTCATTGCGATATATACTTCAGATTTGTCTTATTGTGGGTATTCTTTTTGGTGGATGCGGAAAGCAGAAGACAGATATATCAGCTCCTCCCACTGATGAATGGATTGAGGATGTATACGAAACAGATATGAGAACCGGGGGTACTGAAGGTGATGTGGAGACGGGGAGAATAAATGAGTCCGGAAGACCGGAGGGACCGTCGAAACGTATTCCCATTTATTTCCGGGGGAGTCTTGCAGAAGTTTTTAATGACAGTAATTATCAGCAATACGCACATGCCGAACGATTGGGAATAAAGCCGATAAAAGATATCGGCAGTTCCTATTTCACCGGTCGTGCTCTGGATAAGATAGAATCAGGGGAAGAATATTTTGTGGCACCGCTAACCCATTCTCTCCCATATCTTGTACCGGAAGCCAGGCAGTTATTAAGCGATATAGGGAGAAGTTTCCGGGATTCACTGCGGAAACGAGGTGCCGATGGGTATAAGATAAAGGTGACCAGTCTGTTGCGAACTCCATCCTCTGTAAAGAAATTACGTCGTGTAAATCGAAATGCCACCGACAGTTCCACACATCAGTTCGGCACAACCTTCGATATTTCCTGGTCTAACTTTTATAGTGAGAATCCCACGCATGTAGTCCATGAGGGTGATTTGAAAAATCTCTTGGCTGAAGTGTTGCTGGATAAGAGGAAAGAGGGTCGCTGTCTGGTGAAATTTGAGCGGAAGACATGCTGCTTTCACATCACGGTGGTGAAGTGAACCGGAATTAGAAGTGTAGTTTTATAATTTCCGACGCAGGTATGCTATGACCTCTGCCGGCTCTTTTACCTTGAAGAATAACAGGGGAATAAGATATAAGCAGCCGCCGATTATCCCCATCATGGTTAGTTGTAGCCAAGGTTGTGGGAAATTATACCCGATGATATAAGCCACCGGACAAAGTAGCATTGAAGCTGCTGAAAAGGGGAGCATCGGTTTGATGAAATACCAGAAGCCTAATCTTATAGAGCGTGCAGTCAGAAAAAGAGTGGCAACCCAGGTTAGAAGGGTGGCAATTAATTGACCCCAGACCAGAGTGTCGAGGTCGGCAAAAGGGAGAGTAACAAGAAGAGCCACAACCAGAAGAACATCCTTAATCCCTTCCGCAACAAAGAGATGCCGGGAACGTCCTAAAGAAAGGAGAAAATTGGAATACAGAGAGATAAGCACCACAAATATACCCCGAATCATAAGGATCCGGAACAGAGGTATAGCTTCATCCCATTTGTTTCCGAAAAGGAGGTGAAAAAGAGGAGTTCCCGCCACTGCCAGCCCAACCATAAAGGGGAAGAGGATAAAAGCGGTGAACCGGATGATTCTATCAACATATCTGTGAAAATGCTCTTTGGAATCCTGCACTTTTGCCAAAAGAGGGACAAAACTTGAAGTTAAAATCTGTGAGATGGATGCGCTACCCATCTTGCTCCATTTCTCAGCTTGGGTATATAGTCCCAATGGCACCATCCCATATTTTACACCTACTGCGAAGTTATAGATATTCAGGCAGATAGTATTGAGCATGGAGGAGGAGAAGACACTGAATCCGACATTCCAGATGCTGCGGAAAGAGGAGATGGAAAAAATCAGTGAAGGAAGCCAATGTCCCGTAATCCAGAGTATCAATGTTTTAACTGCAGCCAGCGATACCTGTTGCCATACCATAGCCCAAGCACCATAACCTGCAATAGCGAGCCAGATACCGATAACTCCAGAAACGATAAGAGCGATAAGGTTGGAGATGGCAATCATCTTTACTTCCATCTGTTTCATCAACCGGTTAGTCTGCACAATTGCCAGTCCGTTGATTACGAAAGTGAGAAACATTACTTTCGACAGAGGAATCAGGCGCAGGTCATTATTGAAAAGGTCGGCAATGACCGGCGCTCCGTAGAAAAGTATAAGATATACCAGAATGCTTACTCCCAGATTAAACCAAAACACCATAGAGTAATCCTCATTTGAAGGATTTTTTTTCTGCAGGAGAGCCGCACCGAAACCGGAATCAACAAAGAGGATAGCGAAAGCTTGAAAAATAGCCAGAGCTCCGACAAGACCGAAGTCCTCCTTGGAAAGGATATTTGCAAGTACTATCCCTACCAGAGCGTATATCACCTGTGATGAAATACGATCAATGGTATTCCATTTCAGGGTACGGGCGGTTTTGAGTTTCAGAGAGTCTTCCGGCATTAATACTTCAATTACTTTTGCGGAGAGTCCGGAGAGGATGCCGAAGGAAGAGCCATAATTTTTCCACCCCCGCTCTTCTTAATCTTAGGATCACCTTTGTAATAAATTTTAGTGGAGCCGATACCTTTGATTCTTAAATTTTCCAAAGCCCAGCATCCGATTTCCCCACCCCCCACGATGAAGCATTTACAGTTCTGTGACTGCAGACGATCAGCCATGATTTTACCGGTGCCGATCATTTTAAATTCCGCGTTTTCGCAAACACCGGTTAAATTTACTGTGCCATTTCCGGTAACGATAATTCCCTTTACAGTTGTAGCTTTTAAATTTTCAGCGAGAATTTTTCCGTTTCCTACCTGACGCGCAGTGAAGCATGCGGCAGGCGCCGGCGATTCGATGCGCAGCGTGGCTGACGATGAGTTGACAACGGAGGTAAGGAAATCAGAATAAACATGAAGGACAGGGAGGTGTGGATTCCCTACATCTTCAGTGTTGATCTGAATTCTGAGAGACCCTTTATTATTGGTCAAAATAAAGGTGTTGGAAAATTCTTCGGATCCCGTGTAGGAAACATATCCGGTAGAGTCAGCCACACATCGATATATAACATTGATATTATCATCAATCTCAATTTTATCGAATTGACCGACATTAAACAGGTATCTCTTTACCATACCTTCTGAAGCAAAAGCGGAAGTTGAAAAAGATAAAGAGATTAAAATAAGGTTGAGAAGTAAAGCAATATTTTTCATAGATATGAAACGAAATGAGAATTTATCCGGATTGCAAAATTAGCCAATATCCTTAGAAGAATTCTTATTGACACTAAAAAAATTCTCTTCAATATGTCGGAAAATATCGCTAAGTTCCTCCTCGGAATCCGCTCGGAGCAGACGTATACGGGTTTCCCGGAAGTTGGGAATCCCTTTAAAGAGAGGTGAAGATGCGAGGTGACGCCGGATATGCAGTATCCCCCGGTACTCATCAATTCTGTCGATACTTTCACGAATCTGACGCCATAGCAGTTGGAATTTATCCTCTAATGGAATCTCAATTTTTTCACCTGAATCGAGGAAAGAACGACATTCCCTGAAAATCCAGGGAGCTCCGAAAGAAGCGCGTCCGATCATCACTGCATCCACCCCATACCGGTCGAAAGCATTGGCAGCCTGTTCAGGTGAGGATATGTCACCGTTTCCTATGACAGGTATTTCCATACGTGGATCCCGGCGTAATTCACCGATAAGAGTCCAGTCGGCATTTCCTGTGTACATCTGAGAGCGGGTGCGTCCATGTACGGTAAGGGCCTTGATGCCGCAATCCTGGAGACGAGGTCCCAGATCAGTGATGATTTTGTTCTCGCAATCCCATCCCAACCGGGTCTTGACAGTGACCGGGATAGAGACAGCACTGACCACACTTTTAGTGATATCCAGAAGTTTAGGGATATCACGCAACATACCGGCTCCGGCACCCTTAGACGCAACTTTCTTAACCGGGCAACCGAAATTTATATCCAGAATGTCGGGACCTGCCTGCTCTACAATCTTTGCTGCTTCCACCATAGCATCTTTATCCCTGCCGTAAATCTGGATGGCAACCGGACGTTCCTTATTGTCAATTGAGAGTTTACGGGTGGTGGAATTTATATTCCTGATGAGAGCTTCAGCAGAAACAAATTCAGTATAAACCAGTGCCGCTCCCTGTTCTCGGCAAATGAGACGGAATGAAGGATCGGTGACATCCTCCATGGGTGCGAGCAGAATCGGTCTGTTACCTAAATCAATATTTCCGATTTTCATTGTGGTTGAGGTAGTCCGGGTGTCCGGTATAAAGAATATTATTGAAGGGTAAGGGAGGAACAGTTATCAGGTATGCAGAGTTCGGCGACCTCCCGGAATTGTTCCGGAGTTACAGCCCGGACGCGTTCGGCAGTAGTGGAAGGATCATGAACAGTGCCGAAATAAAGGAGACTCTTCCCCATGGACATAGCAAGGGATTCCTTATTGTCCGTGCTTACCAGCAATTGACCGCAGTATTGTTCCCTGATGGCGTTGAAGGTACGTGCCGGAAGAAGATGGTCGGCCAAACGGCTGAGGGTGTCATAAACAATTTTTTTGCATTTTTTGCATGACGAGGGGTCGGAACCGAAATAGATCAGGAGTAGCCCGGCATCACTCATTAAAGAGACATTGGAGTCTACGGTGTAGACTAATCCCCTTTTCTCGCGCAATTCTCGGTTAAGGAGAGAATTCATACAAGGACCGGCGAGATAATTGTTCAGCAGGAAGAGGGGAAATCTTCTCGGGTCCTCACGGCCGAATAGAGGGGCACCGATGATGGTGTGGCTCTGATGCCCGTCGCGATTGCGGGTGATATCGAAAGTGGATACACCGGGAGGGGGTGTGCGTCGATGAGAGATAGCCGGGAAATTCAATTTACCGAAATATTTTTCGGCAAGGAGTAATAGTTTCCGGGAGTCTCCGGGGTCGGAAATATAAAGAGCCATATTCCGGGGGGTGTAGAAACTGTCGAGGAAATCACGGCAATCTTGTCCGCCGAGCATACGGACACTCTCCGGAGAGCCAAGAATATTGTGAGCGAGCGAGGAACCGGCATAAATGAGTTCTTCAAATTCATCAAACACGGAATCGCTTGGAGAGTCGAGGTAAGAATTGATTTCTTCAATGACCACCTCACGTTCTTTGGATATTTCCGGGGCGGGGAAAGTGGAGCTGGAGATAATATCCGCAAGGAGTTCGAGAGCTCTTTCCGCATATCCTGCAGGAGCATTCGTATAAACGAGTGTCTCTTCCTTAGACGTATAAGCATTGAGTTCGCCGCCGATTGCCTCCATTCTGTTAGCCACCTGATAAGCTTTCCTGCGCAACGTGCCCTTGAAAATAGTGTGTTCCACGAAATGAGCGAGACCCTCCTTGTCGGAAGGTTCGTCACGCGAACCGGCATTAATTGCCACACCGATATAGCTAACCACACCGGGAGTGTGGCGTACAGCCACTCTCAAGCCGTTTGAAAGGTGGTGAATTTCAGTTTTATCAATCATTATAAGAGATAATAAATTGACAATACAGGTTAGAAACCGCTGAGATTGTCAAAGATCGGGCACAAAATTAATGAAAAAATCACGAAAAAATAAAAGTTAATTTTGTCATGAAATAATTTATTTGTAAATTTGCAACTTGAAAAGGGGGATTCCCCGAAGAGGAAACTCAAAACAAAAATAAGATAAAATGGCATCAGAGAAGAATAGAGGCTCAAATGAGCCCAATGCAATAGAGAATCTTGACAGTCATCTGACCGGAGCCGGAGAGCGTTTGGCACAGAATAAGAAGATTGTATATTGGACCTTAGGAGGAATTATAGTTGTAGCAGTGTTTGTGATGAGCTATTTCTTCATCTATCGCAATCCTCGTATAAATAATTCCTGGGAAGCCTATAACAAGGTAATGCTTGAGCAGATCAAAGGTGAGGCCGGAGATTCAGCAATTGCGGTAAAATATCAGAAAGTTGCAGACCAATATTCCGGAACTGACGCAGCTGCCTGTGCTTCATTTGCCGCATCGCAGGCATTCTACGATGAAGGTAAATATGATGCTGCCATTAAATATCTTGAGAAAGCAAACTTCTCCGAGCCCGTGCTTGCCGCACAGTCAAAAGTGCTCCTCGGCGATTGCTATGTAAATAAAGGCGAGAAATTCTATTCCAAAGCTATCGAAGCTTATCAGTCAGCAATTAAAAAGGCTGATTCCAATCCTCAGATTGTACCTACAGTACTCATCAAGGAAGCTAATGTCTATGATGCTCAAAAGAATTATGCCAAGGCTTTGGAATGCTATCAGCAGATAAAGACCGGTTATCCTCAATTCCGTTTCGGTAACGGTATGACGGTAGACGGATATATCGCACGCGAGAATGCTCGCCTCGGGAAATAATTTCCCTCTCAGACAAGCAAACTTTTCCATAAAATAATAAAACATTTGCTTATTTTATGAAATCGGGTCACGCCTTTCGAGACGTGTCCCGTTTCTTTTTTATCTAATCCTTGATAAAACGCTTGCGAATGAGAATGACCGTGGCCCATGAGATGACAGACACTACAGCTAATGGCCACAGGAATCGGGAATGACCCGACATCTCGCAGGTTAAAAACATCGACATTAACGGTGCTTTTATAATACCTGCCATCCCCCCTGCCATTCCCATATACACAAAATTACCGATATCCAATCCGGCATCAAACCAGTAGTTGGCAAGAGTGGCAAAAAGGAATCCAACAAATCCGCCGGCGAAAATAGCAGGTGCGAAATTTCCTGATACTCCACCACCGAAGTTAGTGGCGGTAACTGCAAATGCCTTAAGGATTATTATTCCCAATGCTATTAACGCTAATAAGACCGGGGTAGGATTATCATGATGAAACATGCTGTAACTGGTGATATTCAGGTTGCTTGATACGAGTAGCTTCCCTAAAGAACTGTAACCGGTAGAATATAAGTCGGGAAACAGAAATACACACACACCGATGAGCAGACCGCATACTATACTCTTGATCCATGGGTTGGGATATGCGTTTAATCTTTTCCCGAACCGCGACATTATCCCCGAATAGTATAAAGAATATAAACCGCAAACAATTCCTAAAAGTACAATAACGGGTATCTGGTTAAGGTCCGGCACGGGTCCATCGGTGATGGCTACCTCATATTGAGAGCCGGCAAGGAGATATGCAGTGAGTCCGGCAGAAAGAGAGGCGGAGATGAGACCCAGTACGGGAAGAGTGGTAAGAGGCATACGCAGAACTTCCAGTGTGAAAAGCACACCACCGATGGGGGAACGGAAAATACCGGCAATTCCGGCGCCGGCCCCTATTCCGACCAAGAGACGTAGACTCTCGTTATCGAGTTTCATCCATCTTCCAAAATTGCTGCCTATGGCAGCTCCGGTGAAGGCGCTTGGTCCCTCTGCTCCCGCTGAGCCCCCGAAACCAAGCGTGAAAGAAGTACCTATACCGGAAGCCCACATAAGCCGTGGGGGTAGGTCATAATTCTTTTCAGCTAAATATTGTTTCACTCTTTCCGTGCCATGAGAAAGATTGATCCGGACCATTTTCTGCACATACAATACAGAAAGGAGCATACCGATGACGGGTACGAAAATAAAGGCAACATTAAACTGACCCGGACGCAGGAAATGGTGGACCGCGCCTGAGATTAATGATATGCCGGAATCAATCAGCCATGTAGCAATCCCACTCGCCACACCCACCACTACGCAGACAGCGAGCAGGCGGGCGTATGAAGAGGTATTATTGGGGGCATTTTGGGTCATAATAAAGGCAATATGGGTTATATAAGTCTAAACGTTGCAGATAAGACTAAGGTTTAAATTCTCAATGGAAGAGAGGATAATATAAAAGAGAGGATAATATAAATGTGGATAATAAATGTGGATAATATAAATAATATAAATAAAGAGAGGATAATATAAATCAGGATATATAAAAAAGCAGACGTCTTTCACAAGAAGCCTGCCGCAATGCGAATCAAATTTTAATTTCTACAAACCTAACATAAACGATTAATAACTTCCTAATCTTGTCTAAGCAATGCAAGAGGTTTAGATTTCCCATCTATTCTTGCAAATTTATAGTCCTTATCTGACTTATAAACCAAATCTTCTAAATAATCCTTAAAATTCCACAAGCTATTTTACACCATTGCTAACCTTGAAAACTTTTGCCTGTATATTTCCTATTTAGTTAAGTAAAAGAGTAGAGATGTTGTCGGGCGGAGTATGATATGCTCCCTTCCGATTTCTACATTGCAAATTTAATCTTAAAAAAATGGGTAAACAAGTTTTTTTAGTGCTATTAAGGTTTAAATATAGATTATATCAGAGTTATATGATTGATAATTAATGATATGAAATTTTATCAATATAGACTTATATAAGCTATGATAATGATAAGGAATATTTTTTGTAGAGTTAAAAACTCTACAGGGAGCGTCTTAATCTTGCCACAGGAATGTTGAGACGGTCGCGATATTTTGCAATGGTTCTCCTGGATATTTCATATCCTGCATCTTTGAGGGCTTTGCAGATTTTATCATCACTCAGCGGTCGGCGTTTATCTTCCTGTTCAATTAATTTTTCAATTTCAGCCTCAACACGCCGGTTTGTGATTATGTCGTTATTGTCACCGATATTATCGCTGAAGAAATGACGCATGGGTAATATACCCCAGCCTGTTGCCACAAATTTATTATTTGTGGCGCGTGAGACTGTAGAAATATCCAACCCGGTACGAGCGGAAATGTCCTTAATCATCATTGGTTTCATTTTAGCCACATCTTCAGTAAGGAAGTAATCTTTCTGCAGTTCGGTAATGGCAGTCATCACCATCATCATTGTTTTCTGGCGTTGCCTGAGGATTCTGATGAAATCGCGGGCGTCATTATACCGTTGTAAAATAAATTCCGAACCTTTGCTCTTTTTCTTTCCCTCAGCGTTACGGTTAAGGTTATCGACAGCTTCGGAAAAACTTTCCTCAATAGACAATTCCGGGATATGATTATTCAGGGAGATAAAAAGGTTCCCATCCCTGTTTTCTACGATGAAATCGGGAATAATAATATTAGCCAAATCATTGTCACGCGAAGCGAAAGCAGCTCCCGGTTTCGGATTAAGGGATAGGATAAGGTCAACGGCATTCTTGATGCGCCGGTCGTCAAATTTAAAAAGGGAACGGAAGCGGTGATAATGCTTCATGGTAAATTCCTCGAAGGCATCATTGATTATTCTCAGCGCGTCGTCGCGTACCTCCGATTCTGACATTCTCAGGAGTTGGAGACGGAGAGTATCCCTAAGGTCAGTGGCCCCAATTCCGGGAGGATCGAGCGTGCGGATAAGGTTGAAGGCTTTCTGAGCCAGTTCTGCGGATACCTCCTCACCGGTTTCCACAGCAATGTCGTTGATGATTAGGGAAAGGGGACGACGGAGATAACCGTTGGAATCGATGTTCCCAATCAGGTATTCGGCCATTGAGAGCACATCCGGAGCCACATTATGTTCTGCAACCTGTCTAATCAGATAATCATAGAGATTTTCAGAATTGTCGGCTATAGGAATCTCTCCGTCATTGTTACCATGGTCGGTGTTGTAATATCTGTTCTGTCTGGGAAGAATGATATCAACAGTTTCCTGGTTCTGGTTTTCGTGAGCTTCCAAAGCAGGATTATCTTCAAGTTCCCGTTCTACAGCTTCGTCGAGTTCCGGAGCTGTAAGTTCAAGGAGACGCACGAAACGTAACTGTTGCTGAGAAAGACGCAACCGTTGTTTCTGTTCGAGATGTAAACCTTGAGATTCAACTGCCATGGTAAAAGGGATTTTCAATTAGAAATATTCATTACGTCGCTGTCAAAAGTGTCGCGGTTAATAGCATGGCTACGTATACGATTTCGATAGACATAGACGGTGCTTGGTTGATAATGCAGAATCTGAGCGATTCTGGCGCCTTCGTCAACACCCAGTCTCACGATGGCATAAATACGGAAATCAGGAGTCAGAGTTTTGATGTTTTCCGGAATGTGATACTCAGGGAGAAGAAGTTTGTTCATCTCTGCGATGAAATCCGGATATATATCGAGGAAAGCGGAGTCGAACATTTCAAAGAACTGTTCATTCCCCTTATCGGTAAATTTACCGGAATTTACTAATTTGAGCAATTCATCTTGTTGACCTGCTGATAGTTTCCGGCTCACTGTTTTAGAGAGGGAATCGAGTCGGTCAGCGTAAGATGAACAAAGGGAGATGAAATTCCCGATATAGGCCTCCTGCCGCTTTGAGAGAGAGGCAAGTTTCAGCTCATTTTCGCGAGTTTTATTCATAGAGCGAAACAGGGTAAAAAGTAGCACGGCGGTAAAGACAAACAAGAAAGAGGCGAGAAGGAAATATATCATCATTTCATCACGGGAAGCGTTGATTTTTTCGCGATAGGCACCGTCGATAAGAGGAATCATACGGGCTACGGTGACCGTGCGCATTCGGGCGTTACCCTTCATGGCGTCTTCGAGTGAGAAATTAATAAATGAGAAAGCATCGGAGAACTCTTTCCTTTCATAAAGCCATTCGGCAAGGTGAGGAAGAGCAATTCCTTCGCGCACACATCCCTTTACATCCGCACCAGCAGCTTTTGCCAGATATGAGGCATAGAGCATTTCATCTCCGGAAGAGCGATACACTTCTGCCATTTGGAAAGCCGCCATCCCGTATAGGTTGGAATCGTCAGGGAGTGCGGAGAGGAGGAGTTCCAGCTTGGCACGAGCCTCATTGAAGCGCGCCTCCTGCACAAGACGTTCACACTCCAGAAACTGTCTCATCTTAGAAGAGGAAGGTAGATAAACCAGTAAACTGTCGTCACATTCGAGGTATTTCTGATGGTATAGGTCAGAGAATTCCTCTTCTCCCTGGACGTAGGATTCCATATAAGAATAGAGTGTACGTCCGGCGAGCCAAAGATTCATTTTAATTTCGGGGTCGGTCACACGGGGTTGCAGCTGCTCGAACATAGGGAGAGCCTGTGTAAAGATTCCGGCAGTGCTGAGAGCGTTAATTCTGGCTATGATGCTTTTTTGCAACATGGAAGCGGAGTCATTCACACTGATACCCATGCATTTGTTGGCATAGAAAAGAGATGAGTCAGTGTTGAAGTTTCGGTAAGACTCCGAAAGACGCAGGCTGAGAGCAAAAGCTTCATGGATATCTCGGGCATTCTGCAGTCGGGAGCGTAAAGAGTCGAAGGTGGCGATTCTGTCTGATTCGTAAGTGGTGGAACTTTTGATGATGTTTTTCAGTTCCGAAATCTCCTGTACCGGAATTGCATTCCTTCCATTACTCTTTTCAGAACACCCCGTCAGGATGCTCCCTACTGATAATATTGCGGTTATATAGATAAGTGAAAATATAAGTCGCTTCATATCAATCTATTTTTGGGAGTTCTATCCTGAAAGTAGTTCCTTGCCCCACTACAGATTCCTTAACAAATATTTTGCCACCATGATACTCCTCGATAATACGTTTCACCAAGGTCAGACCGAGTCCCCAGCCACGTTTTTTAGTTGTAAAACCTGGGTGGAAAACGGTTTTGAAATTCTTTCGGGGAATACCCTTGCCGGTATCTTTGACCTCGATAAATACATTATTATGGTCCACACCGGTGGTTATGTCGATTTTGCCTATCCCTTCCATGGCATCCACAGCATTTTTAGTGAGGTTTTCCATCACCCATTCGAAGAGTGGACGGGATATTCTTACGCCATGGTCATCGTCGGAGAGGTGCATGTTTAATTCCACTTTCCCCGATATACGATTTTTCATGTAGTCGAGAGAGGAGCCTACCACATCATTTATATATTCGAGCTGCACTTCAGGCTGAGATCCTATTTTAGAGAATCTGGAGGCGATGGTCGATAGACGGTTGACATCCTTGTTGATTTCAGTGACAATCTCCGGATCAGCGCCCGTAGACGAGAGATATTCCGACCAGGCCATGAGAGAAGAGATAGGGGTGCCGAGTTGATGAGCCGTTTCTTTGGAAAGACCGACCCAGACCCGGTTTTGCTCAGCCCGTTTGGTATAGACTACGGCGAAATAGATTATGATAACCAATACCAGCATCACAAATAGTTGCACGTATGGGTAAAGAGAAAGACGCCGGAGCAAGATGGAATCTTCGTAGTAAATATACTGATAAATATCGGTATAAATTTTTACTTTAATGATATGTGATTCGGTATCTGCAAGCTGAGACGGGGTAGAGTTGCCAATCCCTTTATGGAGACGGTTGGAGAGAAATTTCTGATTTTTTTCAGAAAGTCGTTCAAATGGAGCTAAAGGGTCATCATCAGAATCGGGGAGATTAAAATTACGGAATTCAAGTATATTCCCGTCTTCATCAAGACGCATCACCGGGATAGAATTATTTTCGCTGATGATTCCAAGAAGAAACTCCACATCCGTATTCACTTCTGCGCTGGCGAGACGCTCTGTGGCTGCAGCCCATATATTCATCCGTTCACGCTCCTGTTTTGCCAACTCCTTCACAAGGTTATTGCTCATGATCAGGAAGAAGATAATGGCTGTAACCGACAGGAGCAGGAAGATGAACTTTCCGGTGCGTTGTCTTTCGTATATACCCATAAGCAATTTATAAAGAGGAATCGGACATAATAAATTTTGCTACGGCATCCTCAGTATTAAGTCCTATCACGACATCTGCAATCTCTTTGACCTCCGGAACAGCATTTTCCACACATACGGCTAAATCTGCCATCTTGAGCATGGGGATATCATTAAGGTTGTCTCCGAAGGCTACAATTCTTTCAGCGCCACATAATCTTGCAAGAGCTTGAATCGCGGCACCTTTTGATGCATCAGCCGGGAATGCTTCCAGCAATGCTATTTCAGGTCCCCAGATGTCATGGTAATATAAAGCGTTGACTCCCGGCAAAAGAGAAGTTTCGTCATATACACGTCTTGCCGGCAATGAAGGATACATGGAATAAAGGAGTAGGGTATTTGAGGGGGAGTGGGGAATGGGGTAGTCCTCAGGCATAAACCGCTTATACGGTGAATGTTTCCGTTGTTCCATAAACAGTCTGGACTCCGGAGTCATCTTTCCGATGTGATATATCTCAATCATATTCCCCGAGAGGGTATATAAGAATGTAGGGACATCATGTTTGCGGTAAATCCCGATAAGAGAGTCTACAACCTCAGGGGATATGAAGTGAAGGTTGGAGTAAGTATTGTCATCCCGATTCCAAAGCGCCACTCCTGTCATTACAACCAAGGGGAGATTTAGATTCAGACCTTCGGTAATGGAAGAAATGGTTGCAGGAGTTCGTGCGGTGGCAATACTGAACAAGGTCCCCTGTCGGATTAAATCGTTCAGAATACGCTTGCTGTTATCGGAAATTCGTGCCTCGCTGTTGAGAAGGGTGCCGTCGAGGTCAGTGATATAGAGAGTACGAGGTCTGGAGGGTTTCATTTCAACTCAATAAATTCCACATCCTCAATTTGGCTTTCTATGACAGTAGTTTTTGAGAAAGAGGACTGTTTAAACTTGGTTTTACCCGGAGTACCCGTGATTACGGTTTGTGAAAACTCCTTATATTCAGTAAATTCCACATCTTCGGCATATTCCTTGGGGAAAGGGATATGAGATGGTCTGTGGCGTGTGGAGCTGTAGCGGTATTTGGTGCGCTTTTCCTCATTACGTCGAGCCCTCTTCTCCTCTTTGCGGGAAGGAGCACCGACTTGAGAGCGTACAAAATCTTCAGCCCTGTTCATAAGAAAGCGCATTATCCACTTCTTTATCCAGGGAGAAAAGATTACGAGTAATATAATAACAATTAAAACTGTTGCCACTGTTTAATCTTTACTTATTGGAGAAAGGAAGAAATGAGAGAAAGAGATAAAAAATAATTAGCCAAGCCAATCCGCTGAGACCGAGACAGAAGATAAAAAGAGCGGCGGCGATTATGAGCAGATAGCGTGCTTCATTGCCATTCCATTTGAAGTTTTTGAATTTGAGGGAGAATAAATGAATAGGTGAAATCATCAAATAAGACTCAACGATAACGACAATGCAGAAGAGAGCGGGAGACGCAAGGATTATTGCTCCGGAAGAGAGAAGAGCCGCGAATCCTATCCAGAAGATAGCATTTGCCGGAATCGGCATTCCGATAAAAGAGGTGGACTGTCGGGTGTCGATATTGAATTTTGCCAGGCGCAAGGCACCGGCAACGGGTATGAGGGGAGTAATCCATGGCAGCCAGTGGGGTGCCCCTGTAGTCTCCGCGATAATATTAAAAATCATAATGGCGGGGGCTACTCCGAAACTCACCAGATCGCATAGGGAATCGAGTTCCTTTCCTAAATTTGAATAAGCGCCGAGAAGACGCGCCGCGAAGCCATCAAGGAAATCGGCCACTGCTGAAACCGCGATACATAAAGCAGCCCATTGCCATGCCTGGAGCGCGCCCATAGTTTCATAACCGTGAGAAGCAAATATTATAGCGCAGACTCCACCAAGTAGATTGATACAGGTTATGGAGTTCGGAATATTTCTAACAATAATATTCATGATTGGGGAAGGATTGCGAGCGGTGAGAGACCGCCACGAGTTTGCTGGTTAAGTTCAACGGATATCACACTTTCTGTGGGGAGATAGATATCGACTCTCGAACCGAATTTGATGAAACCGAGATGCTCGTCAATATCAGCCTCCATCCCCGGTTCGGCATAGGTTACTATTCGGCGCGCAAGGGCTCCGGCTACTTGCCTGACGGTTATTTTATGTCCCTCGGGTGTGACAATTCCAATGGTGGAACGTTCATTTTCAGTGCTGCTTTTAGGTAGATATGCCGAGAGGAACCTTCCGTTATGATGTCTGACGTATGTCACTACACCATCCACCGGAAACCAGTTGGCATGCACATTCAGGGGCGACATGAAGACTGAGACCTGTATAGCCTCGCCTTTGATGAATTCAGGTTCGAAGACCTTCTCGATGACCACTACTTTCCCATCTACCGAAGAGACAACATGTCCTTTTCGGGGACCCGTATAGACACGCTTTGGACATCTGA
This sequence comes from uncultured Sangeribacter sp., assembly GCA_964509225.1. Lineage (GTDB taxonomy): Bacteria > Bacteroidota > Bacteroidia > Bacteroidales > Muribaculaceae > Lepagella. The sequence continues at coordinate 9,212 of CAZDWB010000008.1, read as the reverse complement.
AGAAATTGAACACGAAGGCATAAACGATTAAGCAACCTGTGGAGAAGACAGCCGGTATAGCATACCCCGGCATAAAGAGCCAGAGCGGCACATTAAGTGCTGTCAGCATCAGAAAGAGCATAATGAGGGTATTCGTGCCCTCGTGATGTATCTTAACTCGTTTAATTTTAACCATTTTCGACCGGTTGGTCCGGGAGTGGGATTGCACAGAACAGATGAAGGAAACCCAACCCCGGTGAAATTTCACACAAAAATAGAATAATAATCGGAAAATAGCAAATTTTGTTGAAGAGGGGAGTGGGGATAGAGAAAAGAGATGTGAGTGTATAAGAGAGGAAAAATTTGGAGAAATAGCAGAATTTTTCTAATTTTGCATTGTTGTGGCGGCAAGGAGAAAGTGACTCCTATAAGTCATCTCTTCAGCTTGCAATAAAAGGGTATTTACCCTCAGATTCTAACAAATCGAAATTGAAATGAATATCTCATACAAATGGCTTAAACGCTATATTGATTTCTCCCTGACTCCTCGGGAATTAGCAGCTACTCTTACTTCCTTAGGTCTGGAATGTGATACGGTGGAAGAAGTTGAAACAATTCGAGGTGGTCTCCGCGGCGTAGTAGTCGGCAAAGTAATCACCTGTGAAGATCATCCTGATTCCGATCATCTCCATATAACGACAGTGGATCTTGGAGGAGAGACCCCGGTTCAGATTGTTTGCGGAGCTCCTAATGTGGCAGCCGGTCAGACAGTAGTTGTAGCTACGGTTGGCACCACCCTCTATCAAGGAGATAAGGAGTTTAAGATTAAGAAATCGAAAATTCGCGGTGTTGAATCATTCGGTATGATTTGTGCTGAAGATGAGATAGGTGTCGGAAAATCACACGATGGTATAATGGTGCTACCGGATGGTGTTAAACCGGGCACACCGGCAGCGGAATATTTCAATATCGAGAGTGATTATTGCCTTGAGGTGGAACTGACTCCCAACCGCGTGGATGCCGCCTCTCATTACGGTACGGCGCGAGATTTACGCGCATGGCTGGCACGACAGGATTTTGAAGTAAATCCAACGGGACCGATACCGGCAATCTCTCTCCCGGATATATTCTCCTTCAATGTTGACCGTGAGGATGGAGGAGCAGTGGTAGAGGTTGTTGATAATGACGGGTGTCCGAGATATTCCGGTATAACTGTCCGTGGCGTGAAAGTGGAGGAGTCTCCGGAGTGGTTGCGTAATCTACTGATAGCTGTGGGTCAGAGACCAATCAATAATATTGTAGATATAACAAACTTCATTCTTCTCGGACTTGGTCAGCCCCTGCATTGTTTTGATCTGGCAAAGGTCAAGGATGAAAAGATATTGGTTAAGACAGTAGAGGAAGGCACTCTCTTTACGACACTTGATGATGCAGAGCGCAAACTCAATAGTGCTGACCTGATGATTTGCGATATTGAGAAGCCTTTATGTATAGCCGGTGTTTTCGGAGGTTTGGATTCCGGAGTTACGGAGAGCACCACTGATGTATTTATAGAGAGTGCATGGTTTAACCCGACCAGAGTGCGCAGGACGGCACGTCGACATGGGCTTAGCACAGACGCATCCTTCCGCTACGAACGTGGCACAGACCCTGCCATCACTGTCTATGCGGCGAAACTGGCTGCTGTAATGATACGTGAGCTTGCCGGGGGTGAGATTTGCGGTGATATCGTGGATGTATGTTCGGCAGATGTTTCACCATTCCGTATCACTTTCTCGCTTGATTATTGCAATCGCCTTATCGGTAAAGTAATAGAGCGCGATTTAGTGATCCGGATTCTCCGTGCGCTTGAAATCGGTGTGAATGAGACCGAGAATCCCGATATTCTTGAATTGGAAGTTCCGCGTTACCGTGTAGACGTGACACGTCCATGCGATGTTGTTGAAGAGATTCTCCGTGTGTATGGTTATAACAATGTCGAGTTCGGAACAAAAATCCACGCCAATCTTTCACAGCGTGGAGCCACGGATTTCAATTATAATCTGGAACAGCTCGTTTCCGAACAACTTACAGCACAAGGTTTTGTGGAGATACTTAATAACTCGCTTTCTTCACGCAACTATTATGCAGATTCAGAACGTTACCCGCTTGAGAGTTGTGTACAGTTGCTCAATCCGCTCAGTCTTGAGCTTTCCGTAATGCGTCGCACACTCCTTTTCGGGGGGCTTGAATCTCTCGCACATAATATCAACCGTAAGAATTCCGACTTGCGGATGTATGAATTCGGTAAAGTATATGAGCGAATCCCAGGTGCGGAATCCACATTGGAATCACCTTTAGCACCGTATAAAGAGTGTCCGAAACTTGGATTGTGGCTCACCGGGGATTTTGTCTCCGGCTCATGGAATAGCAAGAGAGCCGAAGCTACGGTTTATGATTTGCGAGGGATAGTTGATAATATCTTCCGCCGGGTAGGCATTTCACTACGCTCCCTGGAATATGCCCAGGATAGTGATGAGATTTTCTCAGCACGATTGAAGGTCACACTTCCCGGAGGGAAGCTGTTGGCAGAGATAGGTCTTATCCGTAAATCCCTGCTTAAGAAAGTTGATATCACACAAGATGTTGCTTTCGCAGAGATTGACTGGACAATGATATGTCGTCAGGCATCCAGGACAGATGTAAAATTCAGCGAAATTCCCAAAACACAACCTGTGCGCAGGGACTTTGCACTGTTGATAGATAAGGGTGTGACTTTTGCGCAGATAGAGAGTGTGATACGTAAGGCAGAAAGAAAACTCCTCGGGGATGTAAGACTCTTCGATGTGTATGAAGGAAAGAATCTTCCGGAGGGTAAGAAGTCTTATGCAGTAAGCGTTACACTTCAAGATACAGAAAAAACATTGACCGACAAGCGGATAGATGATGCGGCACATCGTATTGTGGAATCGCTGAAAAATGAACTTGGAGCAGAGTTACGATAAAAATTAAAGAAAGTAATACAGAAATATAAAAACTGACAGAATTCAATGGGAAGAGCATTTGAATATCGCAAAGCCCGCAAGATGAAACGATGGGGCAATATGAGCCGAACATTTACACGAATCGGCAAGGAGATCACCATAGCTGCCAAGGCAGGAGGTCCCGATCCGGCCATGAATCCTCGTCTGCGTGTGCTGATGCAGAATGCGAAGGCTGCCAATATGCCTAAGGATACAGTAGAACGTGCCATCAAGAAGGCTACCGACAAGGATGCCAGCGATTATAAAGAAATTGTTTATGAGGGATACGGACCTCATGGAATCGCAATCGTTGTGGAAACCGCTACGGATAACAACCAGCGTACGGTGGCCAATGTGCGCAGCTATTTCAATAAACATGGCGGTTCTTTAGGCACTCAGGGCTCTCTCTCTTTCCTTTTCGATCATAAGAGTGTTTTCCATATCAAACCTCATGCTGACAAAGAATTGGAGGATTTGGAACTCGAACTTATGGATTTTGATGCAGAACTCGAATCGGATGAAGAGGAATGGTTGATTTATGGCGCTTTTGACCAATTCGCAAATATTCAGAAATATCTCGAAGAGGTGGGCGCGGAAATTGTCTCAGCTGAATTTGAACGTATTCCGACTGATTACAAAGAAGTGACAGCAGAACAACGTGAAGCTATTGAAAAACTCCTCGAAAAATTCGAAGATGATGAGGATGTGCAGAATGTATTCCATAATATGAAGGAGGAAGATTGAGAGTCTGATAAGACTATTAATATATGAAGTTAATTCATTCTCTTATAAATTAACTCGTATATTTTAAATTGTCATAATTTATGTTTGTGAGATGGAGTAAGACTCCGTCTCACTTATTATTTTTTATTCGCAGGGAGGGAGGAGAAGTATATATATTTGGCTTAAAAAAGCCGATGAAAAGGTATATTGCTTATTTTACAGAGTCATCCTCCGATACTGAATTGCATTGCAAGGATGGAGAGCTCGCACAGGGATTAAAACTGCCGGCATATTTAACCGGAGGAGACATAGATTCCTCCGATAGTGAGAATGAGAATCGTATAATTCACTTATCCCCGTCAGAAACAGGTGTTTGTCTCCCTGTGGGGTCAACTATTATCTTTCTACATCATCTTCGCGAGGAGGGGATTATGACTGGATTATTACGTCTTTCTGATGGTGCTTTGGCATGGATTCCTATGGTTTGTAATGAAAGGAAACCGGAAGATGGTGTATCTATAATGCCGGGTGGAATAGTGACGCGATTCACATTTCCGGCGTTTCCAGCTCCGTTGAGGGTGGATAGCATAGGTGAAAGATTAATTTTCTGTTATGCCGATGGCTTGAAATATTCACGTTGGGAGAAAGGTAAGGGGTATTGCAGTCCTGCGTCATTACCTTCACCAAGGGAACCTCAGGTGATAATGTCACCTGTCCGGATAGAGGAATTCATGAGCTCTTCAACCTCCTTGCCCACCCTTTCGGTAAGCGTGAGGATTAAGACTGGAATGGAGGAGACAGTACGGAACTGGCTTTCCGGAGAAATCATGGATTCCGCAATAAATGAGAAGGATTTTGAAGATATACGAAGTGAAGTCCGTCGGCAGATAGGGGAGTCTTTCTTAAATTTCCGTAACATGGTGGCAGACTCCGGATTCTTTCTCTTCCCGAGATATGTTTATAGCGCTCTGCTTATGAAAGAGGGAGAGAGGATACTCCAGTCGGGACCGGTGTTTGCTGCAGGAGAGAGAATGAACGAAGAGATAAATTTAGTGCTTGTCAATGCCACTGTCTCCAACGGTATGATAAGGATGATACTGTCGCTGACAGCCCTACCTTATAAGTTGTCGGTAAATATCGGAACTGCTTCATTGCCACCTTTCCTGAAAGGTGATGCCGCAGAGTTTGAGATATTGCTGTCAGAGCCTTTTGATTCAATAAACTATGGTTCGGACGGTATCCCTGATGTAGGGGAATATCATGGATTGAGTTATAATGACGGTACGCAAATTTCTCATGGGTATGGCTGGAAAATCAACCGTAATCAATCCCGGAAAGAGGAGAGAGTGGGTGGAGAAACTTTATTTTGTCATACAGTAATAAAGCCGGTCTTTGATGTATTGGATGCTGAAGAGGAACCTGAGGATGTTGTGGTCGCTGTCAGTTCTCAAGCATATAAGAAAAGTACTGTGTTAAGGGAAGATAATTGTGATATGCCGATTGATAAAATTGAGGGTATGGAAGTGGTGAATTCCACTCTATTTCTTTTTGGGGATAATCAGCTCGGAGCATCTCCTGTTTCCAATCCATACAAGATAAAGAGATGGAATCGGATAGAGGGGGATGGAATAAAACATATAGTACCCTCGATGCGGGCACTCTCTACGGGTCAATTGGGAGAATTTCCTCTATATGCCTTTTGTCGAGACGGAATACGAGCTTTGCGACCTGATGGGCATGGGGGATACACGAGTGTTCAGCTCATTAGCAGGGATATATGTGACGGGGGTATCTCTCTCTCAACGTCAGCTGTTGTTTTTTCCACATTGCGTGGTGTTCTCTCCTTGGAGGGGAGCACGGTAAAGATGCTGGAGGAGGAAGCGGGCGGTTGCGAGATTAGTTATTATTATCCCGGAGATATCATAATCTACGGAAACAGAGGTTTGTGGGGAGTTCATTCATCCAATAAAGGAATTATAGGAAATATAGAAATGGAAGGGGGAAGATTCTTTGAGAAGTTTCCCTATCTTTTCTATCTTGATTCCACAGGATATCTTCGTTTGATAACACACAGGATGATTTTGCAAGCATCTGATATGTCTGGAGATTTTCATCCGGGAATGACAACAGGTGAATATCTGACACGGGGTATGAAATTAGGGGATGTTTCCAAGAAAAAGCATATCAGAGGTTTTCGGTTTTTACCTGTGGGTGTTAAGGTAAAAAAGGGGATAATGGAAGTTTCGGATAATCTGCAGCAATGGTATCCGTATTTACGTAATATAGAAACCGGATCTCCTCTGACACTCGGAAGAGGCTGGAGGTATTGCCGATTAAGGTTTCAAAAGGCTGGGGATGAATTTCCGGAGGGTGTTGAGATTTGGCTTGGTTAAGAGTTTTCCAAGACCATTACTTAGCGTCTTTACTTTATACCCATCATTGAATATGCGGCTGAATAATAAAGAGAGGGTGCGATTCTCGCACCCTCTCGGATATAGTATTAATTTAATATCTTGACGATAATAAAGTTAATTACTTTTTGAGAAGAACAACCTTACCATTGATGACGTAGAGACCCGGTTCGAGAGTCTGGAGATAATCCTTGTTAACGTCGAGAGCTATAACAGCGCCGTTAATAGTATAGATATTGAAGATTTCAGCATCTGTGAAGATTTCTTCAACGAGAGTATTAACGTTAGCAACAGTTACATTGAGAGTGTAAGGTTGAGTCTGGTCGAACTGAGAGTTACCTGCAGTAGTTCCATATTTGAAAGAACCGGCGGGGATTACGAATGTATAGTCACCGGTTGCAATAGCACGTGTCTGTGGAGCTGCATCCTCAGGAAGATCAGTAGAAGTGTAATCAATCTTACGATTGGCAACGCCGGCTGTTTCATCATCGATGGCACCGGTGTAAGAAGCAACCTGTTCGTTGTTTGAGTCATAAAGGTATGCTTCACCTGTACCCTTACCGATAGCCTGAGTTGCTACATAAGAGATAGTTGCGATATCTGAGAAGTTCTCAACTGCAAGGACATTATCAACAGCGCCAGAGAATGTACCTACATCGGGTATACCAACTAAGTAAGAAGCCCATACACGGGTGTTAGGAACTGTATTGCCATTTCTTGTAATCATAAAGGTGGCATCAGGAACATCGAAGCACTGTACATAATTATTGGGATTTACAGCTGCTTGTTTAGTCAGATGGAAGATTACCTTATTGCCCTCAAATTCATAGCTTGTTACAGGCACTGTATAAGAAGCGTAGGGAGAATAAGTTGAGGGGTCTTTAGCACCATTAGCAAGTGAAATTGCTCCACTATATTTAAGTTCGGTGATTTTTTTACCTTCAATACCGGAAAGAACACAATCTTCAGGATAAACGATAGTCAGTTTATCAAGCGGAGAATAGTTGATATTTTTATCAGTATAGTAAGGAGTGGGTTCGAAAGTAGAAGCTATAGGTTCAAGGATATAGAACATACTTTCGTATCCTGCAGTCTTGATTTCAGGATCAGCGGTCCAAGCGAAAGCACCGGGTTCTACAGTGATCTTATAAGTACCGTAAGAAGTCTTGGTAAGACTGGTAGCAAGTTTAAACGCTGCAGATGTAGAACCGTTACCGGTAGCATTTTTTAAAGCTGTGGTTGTTGTTTCACCGGCTTTCCATTCCTGAAGGAGGACATCATCTTTGTAAAGGCGAATCTTAGCATCCTCATTTGCTATCTTTGCATAGCTAAACAAAGTCAAAGATATTGAAGAAGTGGAAGAAGATACCACACCATTATTTGCAGGGGATGAATTGGTGATGAGAAGTTCGTCAATACCTTTAACATTGAAGTTGCTCAATGTCATTTTCTGGTTAGAAGCAGCATCAGCTTTAGTTGAGAAAGAACCAGGATTGATTTCCATGTAAACCTTGCAAGTAGGTACTGTAGAAAGATCGACATTAGATGAACTATATGTCTCACCCTGTTTTGCATAAAGAATAGTACCTGCTTCATTTGAGCCGGCAGGATAAAGGTTGGCTATTGTTTTGGTAGTAGTGCCGACTGTAATCTTAAGAGTACCCATAATGGCGTTATCTGCTTTTGCCCAAGTAGCCGGTGTCGGGAAGCGGAAAGCTATAGTGGCAAGGTCAGTTGCCGGGATAGGCTCTGCAGAATTGAGTTCGGGTGAAATGCGGATATCGGCAGCATTAAAGGCTACTATACCGTAATTTTCATAGTAGTATGCAGCGTTAGTCTCAGTGATACCGTCATATTCAGCTGTCCAAAGACCTGCGGGAACCTTCAGATAGTCAAAAAGGTTGGCGGTTTTTGTGAATACTTTAAGTGCATCGGGATCATCAAGTGTCAATGTAACTACGTTTTCGTTTACAGAAACTGTAAGTTCTGAAAGGGGGAAATCGTTCTTGATGTCAGGATTCTCTGCATCTCCAAAGTTTACACCTGCACGGTTGAATTGTCCGAATACAGGTTTTGGAGTGCTTGATTTGAGTGTAAGTTTTGTACCAACGGGATAAGTATATGTGAAAGAAGTGAGAGAACCTCTCATATAATCACCCGGTTTGGGACCGAATTCATATTTGATTGCTTTGACGATTGAGAAAGAGAGAGTCTGTTCTGCGTTAGCGGTAAATGTAACAGTCGGGGCAGTCTCCGAACCACCGATTTCTTCTTTTACCTGTTTGCAGATACCCTGAGGGAGGACAACTGAGTATTCTCCGGGAGCTGTGATAGTCTCAGGGAACTTAACAACCATTGTAGATGTATATTTGGAATCTACATATACGCTGTTCTGATCATTTGAGGAGATTTCGAAAAGGATATTCTCGCCTTGTTTAATAAGGATATTCCCTTCAACTTCTCTGTTCATCATATAACCATAGTCACCGCCGCCGGGGAAAGCGAACTCGACTTTGGAAATACCGTCATAGTCCGGAAGCTGAGCGTCGGCTGCCGGAACTGTGGATTGTGCGTTTACATAGGAGTATATTACTTCAGCTTCTACTCCACCCACTTCGTAAGCATTTGCTTTAAAGGAGTTGGAAAGGAAACCGATAGTGCCAACGGCTGCTACAGAGCCCAGTAGGATGGCACCTGAAATAAGGATAGAATTTTTCCTCATAACAAATTATTTTATGGTTAGTAACTAAGTTTTTTCAAAGTCTTTACATCCATTTTCTCAGGAATAATGGATATAATTCAATTGCAAATATAATTTAAAAAAATTAATAAACAATATTTTTTGTAAAAAATTTATCGTTTTTCAAAAAAACACTTAATTCCCTTCCCGATTTACGATGCCGACCCAAACGACCCAAACGACCTTAACGACCCAAACGACTTTAAGGACTTTAAGGACCTTAAGGACTTTAAGGACCCTAAGGACTTTAACGACTTTAAGGACCTTAAGGACCCTAACAAAGAAATTGGAGACTCTCGCTGTGAGAATCTCCAATTCAGTACCCTGAGCCGGGGTCGAACCGGCACGGATTGCTCC
>CAZDWB010000007.1:0-75065 GCA_964509225.1 uncultured Sangeribacter sp. | reverse complement strand
AGTTTTGGAATACCTGTTTCGATAGCTTTAGCCATACCACCGAGTTTTTCGATTTCCTGGATGTGTTCCCATGCTTTGTGAGCAAGCTCATTAGTAAGAGCTTCTACGTAGTAAGAACCAGCCCATGGGTCGATTTCCTTGGTGATATATGTTTCTTCCTGAATATAAATCTGAGTATTACGAGCAATACGAGCAGAGAAGTCGGTTGGAAGTGCGATAGCTTCATCAAGCGCATTGGTGTGAAGTGACTGAGTGTGACCGAGAGCTGCACCCATAGCCTCGATACAAGTACGACCAACGTTGTTGAACGGATCCTGTTCGGTAAGTGACCAACCTGAAGTCTGGCAGTGAGTACGTAGAGCCAAAGATTTTGGATTCTTCGGATCAAACTGCTTAACAATCTTAGCCCAAAGCATACGAGCTGCACGCATTTTTGCAATCTCCATAAAGTAATTCATAGAGATTCCCCAGAAGAAAGAAAGACGTGGAGCAAAAGTATCAATGCTCATACCGGCGTTGACACCGGCACGAAGATATTCGAGACCGTCAGAGAGTGTGTAAGCTAACTCAATATCAGCGGTAGCACCTGCTTCCTGCATGTGATAACCGGAGATAGAGATTGAGTTGAACTTAGGCATATTCTTGGAGGTATACTCGAAGATATCAGCGATAATCTTCATTGAGAATGCAGGTGGGTAGATATAAGTATTACGCACCATGAACTCTTTGAGGATATCATTCTGGATAGTACCTGCCATTTCTTCGAGACTTGCGCCCTGCTCAAGACCTGCATTAATATAGAATGCGAGTACGGGGAGTACAGCACCATTCATGGTCATTGATACAGACATCTTGTTCAAGGGTATGCCATCAAATAGCACTTTCATATCTTCGAGGGAGCAGATAGATACACCAGCTTTTCCAACGTCACCGACAACGCGTTCATGGTCAGCATCATAACCACGGTGAGTAGGAAGGTCGAATGCTACAGACAGACCTTTCTGACCGGAAGCGAGGTTACGACGATAGAAAGCATTAGATTCGGCGGCGGTAGAGAATCCTGCGTATTGACGGATAGTCCAAGGACGCATCGGATACATACCGCTATAAGGACCGCGAAGGAAAGGAGGAAGACCTGCTGCATAGTTAAGATGTTCCATTCCTTCCAGGTCTTCTTTGGTGTAAACCTGCTTTACCGGGATGAGCTCAGCGGTCATCCAGTCCTCCCCTTTCATGCATTCATGCTTTGTTGCGGGAGCCACAACTTTAGTTATATCAATTTCTTTGAAATTCGGTCTCATGATTACTTGAGGAGTTTAGCGTTAAACTCGGTCAGAGTGTCGAGCACATTGACCTTAACATGAATAAAGTTCTCAATGCCCTGAGCTTTAAGCTCATCCATGCAAGCGGGAGCACCTGCAACCACAAATAGGGCTTTTCCATCAAGTGCCTTGAATGCCTCCGGTGCATATTGAGCATACTCGTCATCGCTTGAGCAAAGTACTACAACATCAGCACCCTTCTCTATAGCAGCATCAACACCTTCTTTTACAGTATCGAAACCGATATTATCGATGATTTCATAACCTGCACAGCCGAAGAAGTTGGCAGAGAACTGAGCCCTTGCAAGACGCATGGCGAGGTTGCCGATAGTAAGCATGAATACTTTCGGGCGGTGAGCGGAACGTTCAGTATCGAGACGAAGCTGCTCAAACTGGCTTGCAGCACGATCGAAGTTCAGATAGTCTACAGCGCCATCAGTTGCTTCTTCATTTTTGCAACCACAGCTGCAGCCACATGTTTCAATCTTATCGAGTGCCTTCTCATTAAAGTTAGGATACTGGTTAGTACCGAGAAGAATTTCTTTTCTGCGAGCTACATCTACATGACGTTTCACACCTGATTCGTTCACTTTAGCCTGAATTTCACCCTTCTTAAGAAGAGCAAAGAAACCACCCTTCTCTTCTACTTCATTAAAGAGTTTCCAAGCAACATCGGCAATAGAAGCAGTAAGGTTCTCAATATAGTAGGAACCACCGGCAGGGTCGATTACCTTATTAAGATGAGATTCTTCACGGAGAAGGATCTGCTGATTGCGGGCGATACGTTCGCTGAATTCATCAGGACGTTTGTAAACCATATCGAAAGGAAGAGTTTCGATAGAGTCAACACCTGCGAGGGCCGCGCTCATGGTTTCAGTCATAGAGCGGAGCAGGTTGACGTGAGCATCATATATAGTCATGTTGAAGATGGAAGTCACGGCGTGAACATTCATCTTACAGCAATCGAGAGATGCGGGATTGTATGCTTTAACTATTTCAGCCCAAAGTTTGCGAGCAGCGCGGAATTTGGCGAGCTCCATAAAATAGTTGGAGCTGATACCCATATTGAATCGTATTCTGTCGGCAACTTCACAAGGAGTAAGACCTGCTTCTGTCATGATGGTCATCCACTCAGCACCCCAGGCGAGAGCATAGCCGAGTTCCTGAGTGATATAGGCGCCACAATTATTCAACATTCTTGAATCAACGCAGAAGCAACGAAGATTTTTTACATCTTTTACAGTCTCATAGAGAGCGAGAGCTGTTTCCTTGATGTCTTTGGGGAATTCCAGACCATGCTTAAGGAGACGTTTGAAAGGATTAAATTCAATCGATCCTCTGAATTCTGCTTCAGCCCCGGCTTCTTTAATGAGTGCAACTAATTCTTTAGCAACCTCTACGGCTTTACCCGGGCAGCAAGCCACATTTACCTCAACTTTCTTAAGGTCTACCCCATTTAGAATGGTTTTAAGGTCAGCCGGTTCAGCTTTGCAAAGGCAGATTCCAAGAGATTCAACACCCTTCTCCAGGATATGGAGAGCATGACGGTTCATTTCATCGGGAGTTTCTCCCTGAACAGCCTGGCGAATTAACCAATCATTGTTGCAGCGGGTGCCACGAAGATACGGGAATTCACCGGGAAGAGTGTCAAGTGCCGGGATCCCTTCAAGATCTTCAGCACGATAGAGAGGTTGAACATTAAACCCCTCATTGGTGCGCCAAACCAACTTCTTCTGGAAGTCTGCGCCCTTCAGGTCGACATTAATTTTCGCCATCCACTCATCAGTGGAAACCGGCGGAAACATGTCAAATAATTTTTCTTTGTTTTGTGCCATAATTCTATAGCTGGAATATGATGTTAAGTTGTTTATCTGTCGTTTAACTTCAGATGTCTTTGATGTTGGAAAACATTTAAAATGTTTTTATTCCTTATCTCCTACAAAGTTATATCGTTTATGTGGAATAGAAAAATTTTTTGGAGAAAAATTTCTTTATTCCCAATTCTTTTAAGAAAATCAGTGGAAAAAGGAGTTTTATCCAATCTTATCAGCCTATTTTTTTCACCAGTTAATGTAATATTCAGGCTTCTATTAGTTTTTTATCCTCACATTTTACCACACGTGCCGGAAAATCCTCAACCAGTTGTAAATTATGAGTCGCCATGAGAATAGCCTGACCTTCTTTTGAGAGTTTATGAAGAAGTTTTACAATATTGTAGCCCGTTTCAGGATCAAGATTGCCTGTAGGTTCATCAGCGATAATAAGGTCGGGCTTGTTTAGGAGTGCCCGGGCTATTACAATTCGTTGTTGTTCTCCACCACTCAGTTCATGCGGCATCTTATAACTTTTATTAGACATCCCCACAGCATCAAGAACTTCTTCAATACGCTGTTCAATCTCCTCCCGTTTTTTCCATCCGGTAGCCTGTAGCACAAAACGTAGGTTAGCATTGACAGAACGGTCGGTCAGCAATTGGAAGTCCTGGAATACAATACCGATGCGTCGTCTTAAAAAAGGGATTTTCTTACGTTTAATTTTAAGAAGATCATATTCTAACACATCGGCTTTAGAACCACTTATAACCGGTACTTCAGCATACATGGCTTTCATCAGTGAACTTTTACCACTTCCAACTTTCCCCACAAGATAACAGAATTCACCACTGACCAGACTGAAATCAACGTCTTTAAGCACTATTTTATCGTCACGCCTGATTTCGACTCCTTTAAAATCTATCAGGATAGTTTTTTTTATATTTTCTTCGCTATTAGAATCATTTATAGAAGAACATGCCATGTTTGTTAAATCGGAGTTCTTATCATCTTCTAAAATATATTCTTCGTCATTAAATCTATCCATGCTGATTTTAGTTGTTTTGATGTTAAAACAAAAGTATAAAAAAAAGTTGACAGAGACAAAAAGACTTAAATAAACAGATATCTCTAAACCCGGCTCTGCACCTCCTCCTTTCCTCCTACTTCTTCATAAAAAAATATTGAGGCTGTGTCAGGATTTTGCATTTGACACAGCCTCTGTTAAACCAAATATATATTCTTAAATTACTTTAATCTCAGGAACGAATATCCGAATCTGTCAGCAGCAGCTCGTTCAAGTTCTTCCCGGAATTCCGGAGCGGCAATCGAAATCATTAGTTTTGCGCGCTCTGCAAGATTTTTACCACGAAGGTTAACAATCCCGTTTTCAGTAACTACATAGTTAGTTTGGAATCGGGTTGTAACTACACCGGCGCCCGGAGTAAGAATCGGTTTAATCTTGTTCTGCCCTTTGTTTGTGGTAGAAAGCATTGCAAGGAAAGAGAGCCCCCCCTCACTTTGCGACGAGCCATACACGAAGTCATGCTGACCACCGACACTTGAGAAGATTTTTGTACCTATGGAATCGGCACATACTTGACCGGTAAGATCAATTTCGAGACAAGAGTTGATTGACATGACTTTCGGATTCTGGGCTATGATGAAAGGATTATTAGTCCAGGCTACATCTTTGAAAATGATATCCTTATTATAATTCATAAAATCATAAAGACGGCGTGAACCAAGAGCGAGCGAAGCAACCGAAACACCAGGCATTACTTTTTTCTCTGTGTTATCAATTATTCCTTTCTCAAGCAGTGGGAGCACACCATCAGTCATTGCTTCGGTGTGGAGTCCGAGGTGTTTGTGATTTTCCAATGCTCGGATTACCGCGTTGGGGATTCCACCAACACCAATCTGTAGAGTTGCACCATCAGGAATTTTTTCAGCTATAAAATTGCCGATTTTAATCTCCTTATCAGTGGGAACTGCGGTTGGAACCTCTACGAGAGGATCATTCACCTCCACAACAGCTGCGAGTTTTGAAATATGAATCACAGGGTCACCATAAGAGAAGGGCATGTGAGGGTTGATTTGAGCAATTACTCTGTCGGCACACTCAACGGCAGAAGTAGCCAGATCGGCAGAAACTCCAAAACTAACATAACCGTTTTCATCCGGCATCGAACAGTTAATTAAAGCCACATCAACCCGACAGGTTCCGTCACGGAAGAGAGCCGGCACTTCACCAAGAAAACGAGGAGTCATCGTGCCGTATCCTTCAGCAATCCATTGACGCACAGAATTGCTGACAAAGAAAGAATCTACAAGAAAAGATTCTTTGTATTCCGGTTTACAATAAGGGGCTGGTCCCTTGGTCACAGCAAAGGCGGAATAAAGAGTCACATCACGCAACTCATTTCCTCTGTCAGCGAGGGCAGCCACGAGAATTTCAGGAACGGAGGTGCTCCCCTGGATATATACGTGGTCACCACTTTCTATTAATTTTACAGCTTCGTCAGCTGTCATGTAATTGATCTTCATAACTCATTAATATGGAAAATCCTCTGAAAAACATTTCAGGCGATCGTTTAGGATGCGGAATGATTCATCATCGGAGATTGTTGAGACTGTAACCCGAATGCCATTTTGTTCAGAACCGGTAGAGGGAAGTGAAATTGATGAAATTCCATATCTCATTAATTCAGCCTGTAACTTTTCACTTGGCATATTGTTATATCCCACTGTAAAGAAGAAACCGTCACCTATATTTTGGTCACCGTCCATAGAGTAGATTATGTTGAAGCCATTATCAGTGAAGGTTTTTTTTACGATTCCTGCACGTCTTCCATATTCCCTGCAATGATCTACGAAATCCAGCTTACCTTCAACAGCTGCATCCAAAAGCGCAGCCATTCCATATTGAGAAGAATGGGTTGTTCCTGATGAGCAGCAATATAAAACTCCGAAAATGAAAGCATCTCCGAACGCAGGCATTTCAAAGAATTTCTCAAAAGAATCGTAATGCCTGTGGTAAACTTCATCGCTCATTGCTACCATTGCAATTCTCTGTCCGGCATAACTGAATATTTTGGAGGCTGACATAAGCAGAATATAATTATCAGTATATTTAGCTACAGTCGGAACGTAAGGAGGTTGATAAGGAATGCTGTAATCTGAGCGGAAATCCATTCCAAGATAAGCCAAATCCTCTAACACGATAACATCGTATTTTGTAGCCAGTCTACCTATAATTTCCAATTCCTCATCAGTCAGGTTAGTCCAGGCGGGATTATTTGGATTAGAGTAGATCATGGCAGTAATCTTTCCAGACTTAAATTTCTCCTCAAGTTTGGCCTCAAGTTTTTTTCCACGATATTCATATATATCGAAGCTGTCGAGATTTAAATCAAGAAGCTTAGCCTGGTGCCTTTGAGCCGAGAATCCCGGATAAAGCATTAAGAGGGTATCTTTCTCCGGCAAACGTCGTTTGAGAAGAAGCATTAGGCTGAAACTTCCCTGCATAGAGCCTGTAGTTGGGACAATGCATTTGGGAGGGATATCTACATCAAGGAATGCTTTGATAAAGCGAGAGCCGGCATTTTTAAGTTGAGGGATTCCGGAAATATCAGGATAACGTTGAGCGATGCCGGATCTGAGAGCTTCACATTCAGCTTCTATACCTATGGATTCTGCGGGAAGACCGGGATTTCCAAGTTCCAGATGAATAAACTTTTCGTCAGCTTCTTTCTCCAATTCATTTGCCACCGCAACAATCTGGCGGATCGTAGCGGAAGAGATATCTGAAATTTCGAGTTTTCCAAGAACTTTGGAAAGTGTATCTGAAGTAATAGGGAACATATTTCACAAATTATTTCTCAGATTCTTTCTTTGCCAATTCCAGACCGGCTCTGAAAGCTTTGAGGTTAGATTCTACGATAGCTTCACCTTTAGCTCCAAATACCCGGCGAATGCCATCTTCAATTTTTTCTACATCCATTTTAATAAAAGGAGCCATGGCACCTAAAAGAACCATATTGGATGCTCGGGGAGTCGCTACTTCCTTGGCAACAGCATCCATATCAAAAGCCACAACGTTTTTGAAAGACTTGAGTTCTTTCATTACGTTCTCCATTTCAGGATAATTGTCAATATTAACAAAAGGAGTAGTATTGGTTACAATCCATCCCTCCTTATTAAGATAAGGAAGATAGCGGAGAGCTTCCATAGGTTCGAGAGAAACGATAAGATCCCCTTTTCCCAGAGGGATGAGATCAGAGGCTATAGGGTCGGAAGAAATTCTAAGATTAGATTGAACATCCCCGCCACGCTGTGACATGCCATGCACTTCAGCTTGTTTGAGATAAAGATTTTCGTTGAGCGCTGCGGCTCCTAAAATTGTAGCGATGGAAAGAATTCCCTGACCGCCGACACCGGCAAGTATTATATCTGCTTTCATGATATACAAGATTGAAAAGGAGTGATTATTTTTTCTGAGAAGCGTGACGACGAGCTGTCTGGATACATTCCCGACGGCTTATTATAACTGAAAGACCGGGATAGTCTATTTCCTCTTTGAAGAGTTTCTTCATCTCCTCAACATTTTTAGGAAGAGAATCTATAGTCCTGACATGTTTGGGATCAGCACCAAGACCGAGACAAATCTCTTCGAGTTTACCGGTGCCTTGTGAATCTTGACCTCCGGTCATACCAGTTGTAAGATTATCTGAAATAATAACCGTCATAGGTGAATTTTCATTGATAGCATCAAGAAGACCTGTCATTCCGGAGTGAGTAAATGTGGAATCACCGATAATAGCTACGGACGGATGTTGACCTGCGTCGGCAGCCCCTTTTGCCATAGTTATGGATGCACCCATATCTACACATGTATCAATAGCATTGAAAGGAGAGAGAAATCCGAGAGTATAGCATCCGATATCACCAAACACTTTTGGAGATTCATATTCTGCGAGAGCGCCGTTAAGTGCTGCATACACATCGCGGTGACCGCAACCTTGACATAAAGCCGGCGGACGAGGCATCGTAACTTTTGATTCCTCTGATATCTCCGGGGATTTAAGTTCTTCAAGTTCAGGTTTGATTTTTGCAAGTCCTTCCCTAACGCTGTCCGGAGTAAGTTCTCCTGTGCGAGGGAGTTGTCCGGATAACTTTCCAAAAATAGTATATTTGGAATCAAGAATGCCGCGGACCTTGTTTTCGATTACCGGTTGTCCCTCTTCTATGATCATTACCGCCTCATTTTCATTGAAGAGTTTTTGAACTAATTTTTTGGGAAGGGGGTATTGAGAAATCTTGAGTACCGGGAAAGGACAACCATTAGGGAACAGTTCACAAAGATAATTGTAAGCAATACCACTTACCAGAATTCCGAGAGAGTGATCATTCCCGTCAAAATATTTATTAAACGGCGATGTTTCCGCTTCTTCAGAGAGACGGATATAATCTTCAATCAATACTTTATTTCTTTGTTTGGAGATAGCCGGCATAAGCACCCACTGACGTGGTTTCTCGGGATAATGAAGTTTATTTTCATCTTTAGGCTCAATTTCAGTTTCAACCACCGCGCGTGAATGGCTGAGACGTGTAACAAATCTCACCATTACGGGGATATTGAATTTTTCAGAAAGATTAAAACCGTAATCTGCCATATCGTATGCTTCTTGCTGAGAAGAGGGCTCAAGCAACGGAATCATTGCAAAATCAGCATAGAAGCGGGAATCCTGTTCATTTTGGGAAGAGTGCATGGATGGGTCATCAGCAGCTATGACCAGCAACCCTCCGTTTGCTCCGGTCATGCCGGAATTTACGAAAGGATCAGCAGCTACATTCACACCGACATGTTTCATTGAAACAATGGCGCGTTTTCCGCAAAAGGACATACCTAAAGCCTCTTCCACTGCAGTTTTTTCATTAGCAGACCAGTGAGAATGTATTTTACGTTCTTTAGTTAAAGGATGAGCCTGAATAAACTCCAGAATTTCAGTAGAGGGTGTACCGGGATATGCGTAAGCCCCGGAGAGTCCAGCCTGTAAGGCACCAAGAGCGAGAGCTTCATCACCCAAGAGAAGTTTTTTCGTTTTCATGAGATTCGTAAGGTTTAGCATCCAAAGAAGAAAATATTCCGAATTTAAAGCAATTTCGAGATATAAATCATCCGGATGCGAAATGAAAAGTTCTATTGTTAATACAGGAGAGAATGTAAGACGAGGAGTTGAACGCAAAAATATTAAATTTTGTCCAATACTCAAAATAATTAAGGAAAAATTTCTGAAATTGAGTATGAGGAATAGGGAAGAAAATATCGCGGACAGGAGCTTTGAAAATAAATTTGAAATTGTTGAGATTTTGAATGTTTTAAAACATGATTTAACGTTTATTGAGGATTGAAGAGTAAAAAATTCATAAAGTTTTTGTAACTTAGCGGTGAAAATCAGGTCTAAAAATAAAGAATATACTGAAACGATAGTGTATTTGTTGATTATTAACTTGATTATTAATGGATTAAACAATAACGACGATATGTTCAAAAAATTAATGTTAACAGCGGCTGTATTACTTACCGCATTTACAGCCATGGCGGAATTGCCTTCAGTTTTATTAAAGGATCTTGATGGTAAAACTGTGGATACAGCAACACTTTCCAATGACGGAAAGCCGATAGTTATAAGTTTTTTTGCCACATGGTGTAAACCCTGCAACCGTGAATTAAAAGCCATTCAGGATCAATATGAGGATTGGCAGGAAGAAACCGGTGTTAAGGTGATAGCCGTAAGTATAGATGAAGGTTCCGAGACACAAAAGGTAAAACCGTTTGTCGGACGCAAAGGGTATGAATTCCAGGTCTTACTCGATCCCAACCATGATTTTAAGCGTGCCATGGGAGTAAACGATATTCCGCATGCCTTTGTAGTTGACGGTAAAGGTAACATTACTTGGAGTCATCAGGGGTATGTTGACGGAGGTGAAGCTGATGTCTACGAAGAGGTCAAGAAAGCAATGAAATAAAATCTGCACATTCCGGGAATTATGGAATGGTAAAAAAGAAAAAATACTCATTAAGGTTTTCTTTCGGGAAACCTTAATGAGAACTTTTGTTTAAAACAGAAACTTATTTTTGAGACAAAGACTCAATAGATGAATTTATCAAAACGACTAACCTACAAAGAAATAAATCGAACATGAGAAACGAACTATTGAAGGTAAGCTTACCGTTGGTCATATTGACAATGGCATCTCCAGGGATGATGCAAGCTTCAGAGGCAGAGGCTGACACGCTGGAAATGCAGCAACGTACGTATATGGGACAACGGGTTATGGTGCCGGTAGAAGAGTATAAGCCCGAGACGAGTTCCTGGCTTAAGAAGATTCGCGCGAATGGAACGTTACAGACAGATTTCCTTTTTAATGAGTATGATAAGGGGCTGGGTAATGACCATTTTGATCAGATAGTGCGCAACAACACATATTTTGACTTTACTTTAAGTGCGCCATACGTATCGGCAGGGGCACGTTTCGAATTCATGAAATGGCCACTTCCGGGCTTTGATCAGCAGAAAGATTTTGCCGGTTGGGGTGTCCCCTATTTCTGGGCCACGGGAACTTACAAAGGATATTCACTGACAGTCGGAGATTTCTATGAACAGTTCGGTTCAGGTTTTATTTTGAGAGCCTATCAGGATCGCAATCTGGGAATAGACGGAGCATTGAGAGGTGCCAGATTAAAAATGAATCCTGTTAACGGTCTGTATATTACCGGTTTGGTGGGAAAACAAAGATATTATTGGCATCTTAATCCGGCATTGATTTGGGGTGGAGATGCTGAATGGGCAATGGATGAGTCTTTCCCCAAAGCATTTGGAAGCGATTATGGATTACGCCTTGGATTCTCATATATGGGAAAACACCAAGGTCAGACTTATCAAAAGGTTAATTCAACAGAAATTCTGAATTTCCCGGAAAATACAGCTGGTTTTGATGGAAGAGTAAATCTTCGTCTTCATGATTTCAATATACTTGCTGAATATGCTGTAAAGAATAATATGCCTAATGCATTTAACAGATTCATTTACGGGAATGGGTCGGCAGAGTTGCTGACAGTCAGTTATGCCAAAAAAGGTATCTCTGCATTCATTCAGGCTAAGAGAAGTCAAAACATGAGTATACTTTCAGACCGTATGGTGAATGACTTCCTTCTTAATAACGGACGTCTGAGCTACATGCCACCTTTTACAATTACTCAGACATACACATTAGCAGCCATGTACCCTTACGGCACTCAGTATGACGGGGAATGGGCATTCCAAGGTGAAGTTGGTTATACCTTTAAAAAGGGAACGCCACTGGGAGGTAAGTATGGAACTAACGTTCGTCTGTCAGCAAGCTATATTTCAGGTCTTGATTGGGTTACTCAGGATCATAAATATACCCCCGTCCCTGGCACCAATGGTCCTGCTGCTTCTTTCTGGAAAATAGGTTCGTTATACTATGCAGATTTAAACTTCGAAATCAATAAAAAGTTTAACAAGCATTTGCAGTTCACCTTATTCTATTTGTTCCAGAAATATAGCATGGAATATATCCGCAAGGAAGCAGAACCGATGGTGACGGCTAATGTCTTTGTACTCGAAGGTCAATGGAAGATGAGACCCAAGACCCAGCTTAGATGGGAACTTCAGTATTTGCAGACAAAACAGGATAAGGGTGACTGGTGTTGTGCAGTGGTGGAATTATCACTCGCACCACATTGGATGTTTACAGTCACTGATACCTATAATATCGGGCGTACGGAGTTGAATGAGAACGAAGCGAAGAATTATTATAAGGCTATGGTAACTTATAACTATAAGGCTAACCGCTTCACATTCGGATATGGTAGAACTCGTGCCGGTGTGGATTGTTCAGGTGGAGTATGTAAAACAGTGCCATCTACCAAAGGTTTCACACTTACGTACAGTTATCATTTCTAATAATAAAATATAAGAGCGATGATAAAGAATAATATTATTAAATATGGTTTCCTGGGTCTATCGATAATTTCCTTATTGGGAGCATGTAACGATATCCCGGAAGCTGACAGATTTATTGAAGTAGAGCCTGTAAAGGTTAATAAGGTAACATTAATTCAGGAGTTTACCGGAATGTGGTGTACAAATTGTCCGGAGGGCGCACGGACTGTACATGAGATTCAGGAAACTTATCCGGGATCAGTTATAGCAGTGAATATGCATCCTGAGAATACCAGTTTCACTCGCCCTCTGAACGGACTCTCATTAACTTGTCCGGAGGCTACAGTGATGTATAATTATTATAATCCGGTAGGATTCCCGGCAGCTGTAATTGATGGAGTAGGTCCCAATTCATCAATGTTTAACTGGGCGAAATTAGTTGAAGATGCTCTTCAGACCATGACCACCGTAGGAATTGGTATTGATACGTCTTATGATCCCGCCACACGAGAGTTGAAGGTAAATTACGATATAAACTTTACAGACAATTATCTCGGAGACCTTTCAGTTATGATATGGGTGATGGAGAATGATATAAAAGGATGGCAGATAGATAATGGAACTCCGGATAAAAATTATTCTCACAATCATGTTCTTAGAGCATCGGTCAACGGTGATTGGGGTCAGACAATAGGAAGTGTCTTTGAAATGGATCAAATCGTGTCCGGAGAAGCATCCATGATTCTTGATGATAAATGGGTAGCAGAGAACTGTGAAGTTGTGGCCTACGTATTCCAAACGGGGACTAAGAAGGTGGAGCAGGCTACAGTGGCTAATGCAATATCTAAATAAGAATACGCGTTAAGTTTAGATAAGAATAACATCATACTTTTCTCAATAGAAATAAAAAATGAAACGAATTTTTCTGACACTCTCCCTAATAATAGTGGCTGTATGTGCCATGGCGCAGGCTTCAGGAGTGGACTGGAGTTGCAAATTAGTTGGAGATGGCACGGAAAATCCCTCCGTGCAGATTACAGCTACAGTTAAGCCGGGCTATCATCTATATGCAGTTGATAATCCGGATGGCGGTTCTAATCCTCTTAGATTTTATATTGACACTAAAGGGTGTAAGAAGGTTGGAAATGTCACTGCAAATAAGAAATATACAGTAGAGTTTGATGATGTCTTTGAAGTGAATCAGCATTTCTACTCAGCCGGAACAGTTGTTTTTACACAGAAATTAAAAGCAACTGCCAAGGACTACACTATAGATGTGGAAGTGAAAGGACAGGCCTGTGATGATAAAGGATGTCAGCAAGTAGGCACAGTTAAGAAACTAACAGGAAAATTTCCGGGTGCTAAGGAAGCAGAAGCAGAAGCTGAAGAGGAGAAGATAGAGGCTCTGACGCAGATGACGGATTCTTTACAAGCAGCAGAGCCTTTTATGACACCCGAAGCAAATCTTTCCGGAGTGAATCCTTCAAGCTGGTGGGATAATGTAGAGGCTGAGCTTAGAGTTTTTGAAGATGCTCCTGAGCAACAGTCACGTTCACTTTGGTATATCTTCATTGCCGGGTTTATCGGAGGTCTTATTGCACTTGTGACACCTTGTGTATGGCCAATGATTCCCATGACAGTCTCTTTCTTCTTAAAGCAGAACAAAGACCGCAGGAAATCAATAGGACAAGCGTCTCTTTATGGTGGTTCCATAATAATTATTTACGTTCTTCTGGGATTATTGGTGACCATTCTTTTTGGAGCTTCCGCATT
The DNA here is from genome assembly GCA_964509225.1 of uncultured Sangeribacter sp. Lineage (GTDB taxonomy): Bacteria > Bacteroidota > Bacteroidia > Bacteroidales > Muribaculaceae > Lepagella. The sequence continues at coordinate 61,187 of CAZDWB010000007.1, read as the reverse complement.
GAATGAACTTGCTACAAGTGCGGTCTTTAATATAATCTTCTTCCTCCTTCTGGTAGTATTTGCGATTTCTTTCATGGGAGGTTTTGAACTCACACTCCCCGCTTCGTGGACAAATAAGATGGACTCCAAGGTAGATAGTACTACAGGTATGCTGAGTATTTTCTTCATGGCGTTTACTCTTGTTCTTGTCAGCTTTTCATGTACCGGTCCGATTATCGGAACGCTTTTGGTAGAAGCAGCCGCAACTTCCAATTTTGTGTCTCCGGCTGTGGGAATGTTTGGATTTGCTCTTGCATTAGCCCTCCCCTTCACACTCTTTGCCATGTTCCCGACCATGCTCAAGGCAATGCCAAAGAGTGGAGGATGGATGAATACAGTGAAGGTTGTGCTTGGTTTCCTCGAATTGGCACTTTCCCTCAAGTTCCTTTCAGTAGCCGATCTCGCTTACGATTGGAGAATTCTTGACAGAGAAGTATTTGTATCACTTTGGATAGTTATCTTTGCGCTTCTTGGGGCTTATCTTGTAGGTTGGATCCGTTTCCCGCACGATGATAAGGTAGAGAAAACCGGAGTTGGAAGATTTATGCTGGCCTGTATCTCTTTTGCATTTGCTATATATATGCTTCCCGGTCTTTGGGGAGCACCTCTTAAGAGTATTTCAGCATTTGCTCCTCCCACATCAACCCAGGACTTCTCTCTCTATGAAGGAGACGTTCATGCTCAGGTAGATGATTATGAAGAGGGTATGAAGCTTGCAAAACAGCTGGGCAAGCCTGTTCTTCTTGACTTCTCCGGTTATGGATGTGTTAACTGCCGTAAGATGGAAGCTGCAGTCTGGACAGATACTGAAATAAAGAATACAATCGATAATGATTACGTCCTTATCACTCTTATGGTAGATGAGAAGAAAGAACTTCCCGAACCTATCAAGATTAAAGAGAAAGATGGAACTGAGCGAACTCTTCGTACTTATGGTGATAAATGGAGTTATCTGCAACGTTCTAAGTTTGGAGCTAATGCCCAGCCGTTCCATGTATTGGTAGATAATGATGGAAGACCTCTTGCACCTGCATTTGTATATAAGGAGGATGTTCCCGGTTATCGTTCATTCCTTGAACAAGGAAAGACAAATTACAAGAACCGCAATAAATAATTCTTATTAGATATAAAGAATCTAAACGTAAAGACTGGCTGACAATTATAATCAGCCGGTCTTTTTCTTTTATATCTTACAAAGGATCGTTCCATACTAAGTTAATCCTACGTAATTTTTGTAAGGTATCTTAGATATTTATTTAGTGTTGAAATATAGATAAGTTATATTGATATAGGAAGAAGGGATTGAAGATGTTAGTGTAAATAAAAAATCGAGACCAACAGATCTCGATTTTATTTAATGAGGATTTTAATACTTAAATTTAGAAGGAGAATTGAGCCATTATGCCTGCTCTTTGAGCATGACGAGATTCACCATTGCGGTTTTTGCGTATTCCCCAATCATATTCGATACCGGTCTGAATCCGAGGGGTAAGATTCCAGAAAATGTTGGCAGCAATATAGGAACCGAATCTGTAGTCGGAAGAATCAACATTTTTTTGCGGAATATAGTTACATTGAGAATATTGAGCGGATGCAAACAGATTAGATAGGAAATTGTATTGAACCCCAACATTCCACCCTAAAGCATACGGAGCAAACATTTTTCCCGGGATGTCGGGGTTAGCAACCAGATCATAATTCCCGATTTGTAAATCACTTCCCAAACTTTCAAAACCAGCACCACCGCACACTGTGCCAAAGAGTGAGAGTTCTCTTGTAGGATGACCTACAGCGGAAAGTTGTGTTCCCCACCCTATCACGTTTCTATTTTGACCGGTTTTCAAGTCACGGTAAGGAAGAGTTCTTAAAATACCGGCAAGTCGTATATGTTCGGATTTACCCCAAGCATATTGAAGAAAAGCAGCCACGTCCGGCAACCAGTCTGAACATTTTGCATTAAGTCCACTCATAGTGTTATAGTGAGAAGAAGGAGTTTCGAGAGATGCTGCAACGGCCCAATTGGTTTTAAATTGGTGCATCCATCTCACTAATACATTAGTAGGTGATATCTTGTTATTAGGACCCGAAGCATCAACTGTAGGAGCAATCGCAGAAGGATCTGAAAAAGTGGACGGAGCATAACCGATTGTCCATTCGTTAAGAATTGCGTAAGCTTTTTTCAGATGAAAATCAGCATTGTTATATCCGTTAAAATTAGCTTCGATATAAAGTTGATAATGTCCTAAAATCTTATTTCTACCGATTACCCGAAAGAATAAACAAGTTCCGGCAGGAGTGGTACCAAATTTTTTCATATTCCCCGGATCTGGATGCATCTGAATAAGATAGGGAGAAAAGCCGTTAGCAGGTATTGCTCCTCCCCAGTCATACCACCCTCTCATCCTTACGCAACCACCAATTCCCATAGCTAAAGAAGCATCTCTGCTAAGGAATAGAAAATAGGGGGCTGCGGGGTCAGCAAAATTGTGAAATTGATCGATATAAAATAATTCTATAGTTTTGCGCACTGAATCGAGATGAGCAGCAGTTTGTTCCGGAACCCCGTTCATATAAATTATTTTATGCGATTTCATCAGGGAATCTCTTTGTGCATCTACCAGAGAATGGGAACGGATGTTTTCAACTCCCGGAGGTGAAGAGATCTGACTGAATCCCAGGAAAGTGGGGATAAGAGTTAAGATGAGAACAAAAATTTTCTTCATTATATTCTGATATAAGTTAATAGTGTTTAGTAATTATTTATTCAAAAAGTTTTCTGAAGGCTTCTTCTACTTTCCCGACTTCAATTATTTGTATTTTTTTCCCAGTTTTTAATCCTTTCAAGTTCCCTTTAGGAATGAAAATACGTTCGAAACCAAGTTTTTCAGCTTCAGCCACCCTCTGCTCAATTCGAGTGACAGTTCTTATTTCTCCGGAGAGACCTATTTCCCCGATGAAGGCGGTGTTATGTGGAACTGAAACATCAAAATTACTTGACATGACAGCAGTAATCACAGCTAAATCTATAGCCGGGTCAGAAATCTTCATACCACCGGCAATATTCAGGAAAACATCTTTTTGAGCAAGTTTAAATCGGGCTCTTTTTTCCAACACCGCAAGGAGCATGTTAAGTCGTCGTTGGTCGAAACCTGTTACGGACCGTTGTGGAGTGCCATAAGCCGCACTTGACACTAATGCCTGGACTTCGACAAGAAATGGTCTTGCACCCTCGACAGTTATCCCAATCGCTATTCCGCTCATGTCTTCCTCTCGATTTTCAGAAAGGAGCATCTCAGACGGGTTTTTAACCTCTTTGAGACCTTTTTGAACCATTTCATATATCCCAATTTCGGAAGTAGAACCAAATCTATTTTTGATTGCTCTCAATATACGATAAAGATATTGACGGTCACCTTCAAATTGAAGCACTGTGTCTACTATGTGTTCCAGTACCTTCGGTCCGGCTATGGCACCATCTTTATTTATATGCCCTACGATAATGACCGGAACTCCGGACTCTTTTGCATATCGCAGGAGGGCTGCGGCACATTCACGCACTTGACTCACACTACCTGCCGGGGATTCCGATTGGCTGCTTGTAATAGTTTGAATTGAGTCAATTATAATTATTTGCGGCTGTATCTCTTCGATATGCTCAAAAATATTTTCAAGAGCTGTTTCGCAAAGGATAAATGTATTGTCGGCTACTTTACCAAGTCGGTCTGCCCTTAACTTCAATTGAGTGGCACTCTCCTCTCCCGAAACATAGAGAATTTTTTTATTCCGGATGGATAGGATATTTTGTAGAAGTAAAGTAGATTTACCTATTCCCGGTTCTCCACCTATCAATGTTAAACTACCTGTTACCAATCCTCCACCAAGCACACGATTCAATTCCTCTGAGGGCATGTGGATTCGAGGTTCTTCTACCGGTTGGATTTCAGAAAGTCTGACAGGCTTTTCTTTTTTGGCAAGTAATCCTTTCCCGAGACCTTTATTATTTTTTCCAACGGTGATTTTCTCTTCAATCATTGTGTTCCATTCACCACAGGCAGGACATTTACCGAGCCATTTGGGAGAATCATAACCGCAAGAGGAGCAGAGATATACAGTTTTGGTCTTGGTTGCCATTTAAATATAAATATTTTAGATGGAATATTTTAATTCAAATTATTTAACGAAAGCGGCAATAGTGATAGCGGTCGCTATTGCTACATTAAGAGAATCCGGATGCGAATAAGGATCCGCAGGTGGAATGGTTAATGGTAAATTAATTTTTTTAGTTAAGTTTTTAGAAATTCCTGTTCCCTCGTTTCCCATAACAATAAACGGATTTTTGGGGAGTACTTTTTCAAATATATTTTCTCCGTTCAGTACCAAACCGCAAACAGGTCGGTGGGGATATTTCTGCATAATCTCTTCGAGAGGAGTATAAACTACATTTACGGCTGCTATTGACCCCATTGTAGATTGCACAGTCTTGGGATTATAAATATCAACGCAATCCGGAGAGCAAAGTATATTATTAATTCCAAACCAATGAGCAGTGCGAATAATAGTTCCGAGATTTCCCGGGTCTCTTACCCCGTCAAGCATTAATATTGGCTTTTCCGGGAGGAAGTCAGGAATTTCTTTATTCTCAGGCAGAGAATAAATGGCTATGATTTCAGAGGGAGTTGAGAGATTTGAAATTTTTTTCATTTCTTGAGGAGATACGGAAAATAGAATACCCTTATCTGATGCTTCTCGGATTATATCAGGAATTAATGAATTAATATCTTTAAGAGAATCTTCATTAACTAATATACCCAGAGGATTAAAATGCCGGAAAGTATCAACTACACATTTTTTTCCCTCAGCGAGAAAAGCGCCGTGTTTTTTTCTAAACTTAGCATTACCCAAATTACACCAGACCGCGGCTTTTGTTTTAGATAGTTCTGTAACCCTCATAATTTACAAATTTAGTTGAAATATGTGAATCTACCAAACAATATACTTTTCAAGGGTAAGGGTTTAAAGTTTAAGGAAAATAGAGATACAGATTATCTGTTAGTAATAATGGTGCTATTATGTAATATATATAATATTCTGATAAATAATGTCTTAGAAAAATTGATAAATAAGTGAAGATGTTGAATGGTTGAAAATATGTAAAAAAATGCTAACTTTGTAGTTGGAATGTCCGTAACCGTAAGGCTCAGGGAAAACAATTTTGGTTCGGCTAAAAGATAAGAAAATAATTATGAAGTATATTGGAGCGCATGTAAGTATAGCAGAAGGTGTGTCAAATGCCCCTATAAGGGCTAATTCCATAGGAGCGAAGGCTTTTGCATTGTTTACAGGTAGTTCTAACCGTTGGAGTTCTAAACCAATCTCTTCTTCGGAAGTTGAAAAATTCCAAAAGAATTGTGCGGAATTTGGTTTCAAACCGGAGGTGATTCTTCCGCATGATAATTTTCTAATTAATCTTGGAAGCCCCGAACCCGAAAAACTCCAGAAATCGCGAAAGTCATTTCTGGAGGAGATGAAACGATGCGAACAGCTTGGTTTAAAATTTCTCAATTTTCATCCGGGGAGTCATATTAATCTTGTAACGGAAGAGGAGTGTCTCAACACTATAGCTGAATCACTTAATAACATACTTTCGAGTACACGAGGAGTGACGGCAGTTCTGGAAAATACTGCTGGACAAGGAAGTAATTTAGGATATGATTTCAGACAATTAGCTTATATTATCGAACGAGTTGAAGATAAAGAAAGGATAGGTGTCTGTATAGATACCTGTCATGCGTACTCGGCTGGTTACGACCTTAAAACCGCAGAGGGTTACGAAAAAGTATGGGATGATTTTGAAAGAATAATCGGATTTCAATATTTGAAGGGTATGCATCTTAATGATGATAAACGAAATATGGGGTCAAAAATTGACCGTCATGAAAGCATCGGCAAGGGCACACTTGGAGAAGAATTCTTTATCAGATTAATGAATGATTCACGATTTGATAATATTCCTCTGATATTGGAAACCCCCAATGAAGAGATATGGAAAGATGAGATAGCGTGGCTTTATTCCGTTATAGACACAAAAAATTAAAAAGGAACTAAATAAATACATGCAATAGATGAAAACAAAACCGGACTTAAGCTTTTGGAAACTTTGGGATTTGAGCTTCGGATTTTTCGGAGTTCAGATAGCTTACGCTTTGCAAAGTGCCAATGTATCGCGTATCTTCACCACGATAGGTGCCGATCCGCATGAATTGAGTTATTTCTGGATTCTCCCACCTCTTATGGGATTGATAGTCCAACCGATAGTAGGACTGATGAGCGACCGCACCTGGAATCGCTTCGGTCGTCGTCTCCCCTATCTGATTTTTGGGGCACTCATCGCTGTGATTGTGATGTGCGCTTTGCCTAATGCGGGGAGTTTAAATCTGTCAGTGAGCAGTGCTATTCTTTTTGGTCTGGTTGCCCTCATGCTCTTGGATACCTCTATCAATATGGCGATGCAACCCTTTAAGATGCTTGTCGGAGATATGGTTAACGAGAAGCAGAAAAGTAAGGCTTATTCTATCCAGTCATTCCTCTGTAATGCCGGCTCTGTAATGGGGTATGTACTCCCCTTATGTCTGACATGGATTGGAATTAAAAACTTCGCACCTGAAGGTGTTGTTCCCCCCTCTGTGATATGGGCATTTTATTTAGGAGCTGCAATCCTCTTAGTGTGTGTGGTTTATTCTCTTATTAAAATTAAAGAATGGCCTCCTAAACTTTATAATGAATATAATGGAGTGGAAGAGACTGTGGAGAAAAAGAAAGAGAAAACCAATATCATCTCCCTGCTGAAAAAGGCACCTTCCACTTTCTGGAGTGTTGGTTTAGTACAGTTCTTCTGTTGGTTTGCGTTTCTTTTCCTGTGGACATACGTAACGAATACTGTCGCACACAACGCTTTCTCGACACCCGAAATTGAAAAGATTGAAGGTATCACGGATGGTGACAATGAAATTAAAGGAAAGTTTCTTCTTATTGGTGATAATGTGATTGTTGATCATGGCACACCAATCGTGAAATGTATTGAGATTGATGGTGAAACCGTTACAGGAACTCCGGTAATTATAAATGGTAATGACACTATTGTTAAGGATAATAAGATAGCCCTTAACGAGAATTTTGAACCAAAAGTTTCATTCAATACCCCCTTATCAGGAATTTCGACTTTGAAAATAGGTGACAAGGTTGTTAATAATCCGAAAGATGTTAAAATTGAAGATTATCTTTATGGTCTTAAGGGTTCTGTAAATATCACCACTGCAAGTGTTGTGGCAAAAGGTAAGGATGGGAAATTAGCTATTGATGATGCATCAACCGTAAAGGTAAACGATGCTTCTAAATGTTCTTTTGTTAAGAAGACAGTGTTAAATTCAGCAACCCCATTATATAATGAAGCAGCCAATCATGTTGGATTACTCTATGCAGTGCAGGCATTAGCTTCAGTATTATGGGCGCTTATACTTCCAAAGCTTGGTAACTTCAAGTTCTCCTACTCTATTTCATTATTATTAGGTGCAATAGGATTTGTATGCGTGGCATTCATCACCAATCAATATCTCCTCTATTTAGGTTTCATATTAATTGGATGTGCATGGGCAGCCATGTTGGCATGGCCATTTACAATACTCACCAATTCGCTTCATGAAGGTAATATCGGAACTTATCTTGGTCTATTTAATTGTACAATATGTATTCCGCAGATTGTGGCAGCGTTAGCCGGAGGATGGATCTTGTCATTATTGAGTACTCCAGGAGAATTAGCACCTGAATATTTAATGATGATGATTGCCGGTATATCTATCGCAATCGGTGCAGTCTGTGTCTTCTTCATAAAGACCGGGAATAAACAAGAGAAACCGGTAACTGACATCCCCGATTCAGAAGCAATCTAAGGATTAACCTAACTAATGTTTAACATTTATTCCTTTTTATAAAAGAGAGGTAAAATAAAATTTAAATTGCACTCCGGAAGTTGGCAACAAAACTTTTGGAGTGCAGTTTTTATTAGGAATAGGCTAATTCTACCAGCAAGTATCGAATTAAATATTTCTCCCAAAGGGATAGTTAACCCGGAGAGTCGAATTTTATGGGTAGTTACCTGAACCCCGTCCATGGTGGCGCAACTACCTAAAAGTAAAGCCCTCGACATCAATGCCAAGAGCTTCTTTACTTAAATGAAAAATTATTGTATTATTTAGTTCTGCCGGAGTGTTCTTCTTTTGATGCCCGATAAACTCCGTTAACTTTGTCGCGACCAAAACGATAGTTTATGCCAAACAAGACGTAAGATGAATGGGCATTATATGTTTGCCGGATAGTATAGTCTTTGTAGTTTTCTTTTGATCTGGTCTTATTCCAGCCAAAAATATCGTTAGCAGTCAGGTGTAGATTAAGACGATTATTTAGCAATGAATATCTTAGAGAGAGATTGAAAAGCTGGAATGACTCGTAATTTATGAGATTCTGTTGCCATGGGAAGAAATGAGTAATCTGTGCTCCAAAGATTAACGTTTTCTGTCGATTAAGCATTATGTTGGTAGATATTTCAAGTTTGCCTGACCAATCGTTCATGTTTTTGAGCTTGAAATCAGAGATATTACTTTTTGAGAATGAATGGAACAACTCTCCACCGGCTTTCATTTCCCATCGTTCAAAGAAGGTCCGCTTATAGTTAGCATATAGTCCACTCTTATTAGTAGATAGGCAATTATACGGTATGGTACTGATTATACCCTCTGTATCGATTTTTCTGACAAAGCCTATGGCGTCAGAAGCAAATGAAGTATATAGCACCGCATATAATCCGCCGAGTCCATAGTAATTGATTTCGGCGTTGTTGTAGATGCTTGGTTTAAGAGCAGGATTGCCGGTAGCATATTCATCAGTGGTGGAGTAATATTTAAAAGGATTCAGATCCCAAAGATTTGGACGACCCAATCCCATTGAATAATTGATGTTGAAAGACCCTATACGGTCTCTATTCCATGAAAGATTAATTGTTGGGAAAAGATGACCGTAATTATCCCTGTCAACTTGAGATAAGGTTTTTTGTTCCCCTTTAGTCCAGGTGTATTCATATCTCAATCCAACTTTACCCCAGATACCTGAACCCAGATTGCGCGATATTGTGATATATGCTGCGGCTATGAGTTCTGTATAGTTAAATATATTTGATTCGCTACCCGAAGCAGAACTGTTACTACATACACGCTTAATAGAGTTGATGGAAGAATTTAGAATTTCGGTATAGGCAACACCGGTTTCCAGCTGTGACCAAGTATAGGGAAGTTTGAAATCAGCTTTTCCGCTATGAAAACGGTAATCGGATTTTCCATTCTCATCTATACCAAAATCAACGAAGGTGTTATTATATGAAGTCGAGATATGAGATGATGTAGGGCTGTGTCGGTTGAAGTAATTGTAAGTTAACTGCAATGATTCACCCTTATTCCCAAATGACCAGTCGTAAAAGCCGGTAAGGGTAAGGGAATTGTTGGGGCGAGATTTAGTGAGTGATTGAGATGATGAGGAATAACCTACATAATCAGTAAAGTTAGTTCCGTTGCTTGAGATAGTCTCGTAATTATAGTTGGCAATAATACCTATATTCTTATTCGATGAAAACTTATATCGTAACAGTGCATTGAATCCTGCATCAAAAAGATGCGACCGATTGCGGGAGGAAGATACACGTGAAGTTCCGTTTGCAAACGAGTATTCAATATTGTTATCATTGTTATTATAGTAGTTAGATACACTCGCATCAAGCGAAAGATCAATTTTACGGGAGGTGTGGCTTATACTTCCGCTGAAATATTCACGAAGTTTGATTCCTTGATTCAGTGACCCATACATGCTTCCACGCGTTCCAAGAGTCTTGTTGCGTGTTGTGATGGAAATATACACTGCATTAGGTTCCACAGAGTAACGAGAAGGGGGAGTCGAAAGAAGTTCTATTTTTTCAATATCTTCAGCATGGAGGTTTTGCAATCGCATCGACATAGCTGAGGCATCGAGTTCCATCAATACACCGTCAATGATATAACGGATAGTTTCTTTACCTGCTACACTTACAGTTCCGTTGTTTACGGAAACCCGGGGGATACGGTCAAGCAGACCCACTCCGTTAAGCCCGGTGGCATAAGGATCATTTTTCACTATATAGATAAGTTTTCCTTCCTGTTGTTTAATTACGGGTCGTTTGGCAACAATAATCACTTCGTTTAATTCAAGCTCTTTCTCCCGGAAATCGGTTACAGAATCCCTCACTTCCTGTGCGAAAAGGGATGCAGGAAGTATGGCCGCTCCAAAGAGCAGCTTCTTCAAGTTAGTCATATATATTGAAAATTAGTTACTTAAAAGCTTTCTGTGAACCGCTAATAAATAAGTAGCAGCCATTGTTTTCATCATAGCTTAACCCTATGTAAATCTCCTCTCCATTATTAATAACTACCATTGAGCGGAAGCGCGAACCATTGTTTGTCAAGTCCTGTGATCGAGTGGCTCTCGGTAAGTCTTTATCAAACAATTGTGTTACTTTGTTGAGAAGGGATTTATTATTGGTTACAGTGCAACCTCTAAAATACTTTTCCGGAGTCTTGGAAACATTTAGGGAAACACTTTTATTTGCATTATAAGAGCCGTCAAACATCTTCTCTACATGAAGATGGGGATTTTTTGCAAATGCTGTTATCGTGAATATTGTGAATATTACAATCAATAGGTATTTTTTCATGGATTAAAGAATTAATTGATTAGTGTCTCGTTAATTATATCATTTGCCTTAAGGATATCCTGACGTTCAATTAATGATGCCAGATTCATTAGAGAATCAGCCTTAGCCATTGCAGAATATGTAGCGGAGATAGCTTCTTTTTCACTCAAGCGATTACCATGGCTGTATGCTGCAATATAGATGGTAGAATCACTATGGGAAAGGTCTGATGACTTGGAAGAGAAAAAATAATACCCCACTGAAAATATCAATATAAGACAAGCTGCAATTCCTGAGATAAGCCTCCAATTCCGCAAATTTGTTTTTCGGGGAGTTTCATATTGCAGTTCAAGAGCATGAACTTTCATAAGACTTCTTACCTCCTTAATCAAAGGTGAACTCAAGGCTGTTTTGGAAAGAATATATTCAAGTTCTTTCTCTTCCAATACTGAGAGCTTGCAGTCCAAATAGAGACGGCAAAACTTGTCCAGTTCATATATTGTCAAGTTAAAATCTTCTTTCTTCATCGCTCAATCTTTTTGATGTTTTCAATAATTCTTCTCCTTGCACGGCTCATATTCATTCTGACAGCTTCAACAGTCATATTAAGACGGGAGGCGACTTCTTCATATTCCAGACAATCATGAGTGATCATCTTGTATATCGTTCTCTGAAGATTTGTCAAACCGATTATTATCAGTTTCTCATACTCAACTACATTCTCTGTTTGCATTTCGTAACTTTTAGCATTCTCCAAAACAGATATATCCATTAGAACAGTATGCTTGCTCCGAAGACGATCAATGCAGATGTTGTGGAGAATATGAACCAATTTATAGCGAGCCACTTCGTTAGATTCAATTTCAACCTTTGACCACAACTTTTCGAATGTGTCCTGAATAGCATCTTTGGCATCTTCATCGTTGTGAAGAAGTCTCATTGCTATTCGGTGCAATTTGCTCCGAAAGTCAAGGAATGATGATGTCAGTAAGTCCTTTTTCATAGTGTTCTACTATTAATACGTTTTAAGAGCGCAAACGTAACAGTGGAAAGTCAAAAAAGATTAGGAAAATAAATCTTCCCTTGAAATCTTACTGTTAAGTATGCGCCTTGTGGAAGTATTGGTAAACCAGTTAAGGGTCATAAAGTTTGAATTACAGCTTTATCAAATCCATGATAAAATTAATAGTTAGTATAGCAGTAGTAGAGTGTATATCATTTGTTTATCTTTGGATTGAAAGAGGGAAGTTTATTTTTCAACGAAAGAACTGAGTTTCTATATCTGTTCTTAAAATTTAAGTCTTAGAATTAAGGCTTGTCAACTTTGATATATTTTTGTAAATAATAGTTTACGTAATGATATGTAATTCTTATGACTCTCAAATATTTTTTGGAAAGTTATTCTAACTCAATATATAACAATGGATTGAAAGATTTTAAAAGGTACGAAAATTTTTAGTTTTTATCATCAAAATTTATCAATATTTTAGTGAGTAAAAAATAATTTGTAAATTTGTAGTGTCAATCCGGAACGACATTACAAGTTAATTAAAAGAAGAAGCGTTTTGCTTATCTTGCTACTGAAAACCTGAGAAATTTTCAACGAATGCAAGAAGATAACAAGACGGTTCTCACGCTATAGCGTGGGCAGCTGTTTCATATCTATGCATTCAAGGTTTTCTCAGGACCGTCAGTAGGGGATATGACAATGCAGTCCACGTTTTCTATGTATCTGAGAAACGGTCAAGAGGGCTGATTGACCATAACACATTTAAGATGAAAAATCTTCAAAAAATTTTCTCGGCTAAAAATATTTTTATTTTAGCTGTGTTGGTATTGGAGTTACTGGGATCGGTCTCTTGTAGCAAAGACAAAAAGGATGAACCCGATCAAAACTCAAGTAATCTTGTAGGTACATGGTATTATATGGATGATTATGGGACAATCGACCGTCAGGATTACTTCTTGTTCAATAGTAATGGCACAGGAATTTACTACTATGATGGTGATTCGGACTATTTTACTTATAACTATGATTCAAAGTCCGATATTCTAATTCTAAACTATAAAGATTGGGATACTGAATATCAAAACATCCGTTGGATAGGGACCAATAAAATCGAAATTGAAGATTATGGTATATATGTAAGAAATTAAAGTATAGCCATTTCTTTAAATTATACCTAAACATTTGAGCTTGCTCAAATGAAGAAGTTATAGAATAAAGATTTTATACTTTCACAAATTATAAATCCACGGTAAATTTCCTTTTTAGGTGGTTTACCGTGGATTGTTGAGTTGATTTTATCGGCGGATGCCATTGGCGAGTGGTGGGATGAAGGCATCTTCGATATGTTCCATGCGATAATTTGTTAGGTCACCGGTAAAGGTGATAATATCAAACCGGCAATCTCTGTCAAATTTTTGAGAACGCATATATACATCTGCTGCCCGGACAATTCTCTTAATCTTGTTAGAATCTACAGCATCCAGAGGGTCTCCATCTTTTCCACTGCGGGCTTTTACTTCAATGAAAACAATCATCGTACCTTTTTCGGCAATGATGTCAATTTCCTTATGCCCTACCCTGACATTTCTTCCGCAAATAGAATAACCGTTGCTAACAAGATATTCCACTGCTAAATTTTCCGCTGCCGCACCTAATTCATTACTGACAATCCCCATTCATCAGAAGGCTTTAAACGACATATCAAGCCCCTTTACACTATGGGTGATAGCACCAACCGATATATAATCCACTCCGGTTTCCCCGTAGGCACGAAGGTTATCAATAGTAATACCTCCCGAGGATTCTGTTTCAACTTTACCATTAACAAGTTTTACAGCATCCTTTGTAAGTTCCGGGGTGAAGTTGTCAAACATAATTCTATCTACTCCCCCTTCATCAAGGATTCGTTTGATATCTTCAAGTGAGCGAGCTTCAACTTCGATTTTTAAATCCTTATTGTTGACTTTACAATATTCTTTTGCACGTCTTATTGCATTTTCTATGCCTCCTGCAAAGTCAATATGATTATCTTTGATAAGAATCATGTCAAAGAGTCCAATACGGTGGTTCTTTCCTCCACCGCACCCCACTGCTTCTTTTTCCAACATGCGCATCCCGGGAGTGGTTTTACGTGTATCAAGCACACGAGTCTTGAGACCCTTAAGCTCGTCCTGGTATCTTTTAGTCATTGTTGCTACTCCGCTCATACGCTGCATAATATTAAGCATTGTCCTCTCTGCAATCAACAATGCTCTCACCGGTCCCTCAGCAGTGAAGGCAACGTCCCCGGGCTTAACTTCTGCACCATCCTCAATCATTACATCAATTTTAATGGAGGGATCAACTTTATGAAGTACTTTTTTAGCTATCTCTACCCCGGAGAGAATCCCTTTCTCTTTGATTATAAGGCGTGAACGTCCCATGGCATCTTCCGGAATAGTGGATAGAGTTGTATGATCTCCATCTCCTATATCTTCAGCAAAAGAGAGATTCAGCAGTTCCTCAATGAGTTCATCTTTGGTTTTCATATTGTATGTGATTTTAATTATCTATATTACGACTATAAAATATGTGTTGACAAATAAAAGTTTTAATTATCTCCATTAATGCAAAATTAATTAATTTTGCCGAAACAATTATTCTTAAGGAATGGAAATCGAATTATTAACAATAGGTAAGTCCAATATTAAATTTGTTAAAGAAGGGCTGGAGGAATATTGTAACCGATTAAAGAAATATATACCCTATAGAATTGAATCAGTCCCCGATATAAAAAATTCCGGAAAGATTTCTGAACAAGAACAAAAGGAACAGGAGGGAAAGGGATTATTAGGAAAGATAAGCGCGACTGATTATGTGATATTACTTGATGAGCGTGGAGACTCATATACCTCACGTGAATTTTCGCGTAAATTAGAAAAATGGATGGGTATGGGTCGTAAACGTATTATATTTATAATAGGAGGACCTTATGGTTTTTCAGACGCTGTCTATGAGCGTTCAGATGGTATGCTATCTCTTTCAAAGATGACATTTAATCATGAGATGGCAAGATTGTTTTTTACAGAACAAGTTTACCGTGCAATGTCTATTCTTCGGGGTGAACCTTACCATCATGATTAATATTCTTTTGTGAAAAATGCAATCTAAGAAACCAGGGAGAATAAGATAAGAAAATCATTACCAGAGAGAAGAGAATATAGGTTATTACCAGATTTTGTAACAGATTGCTGTTATTGTCTGAGAGGTTAGACGGACCCGTTGAGGAATTATCGGTAGAAAACATCTCAATAGGAAGAGCTTTGAGGGAACTTTTCCATTTAATAATGCCGTCTTCTGTATAAACAAGAGCCGGATTTCCCCTGACAATCTCTTTAATTGAGGTGTCGTCAGCTAAATATATAGGATACTCGGGGAGCGAAATATCACGCCATTCTTCAATTTCATTTTCCGAACCGGATACAATTGCTGCCACATCAATGTCATTATGCTGACACCATTTGTAAAGATTATTAATTTTCCAGGTGGTAGCTACTGAGACTTTACCCATTTCAGGCATCATAATATACATACGTTTCCCGACCGGGTCTGCAACAATCTCCGTTATGTCATCATTACCGCTTTCATCCCAGATTCTGAAATTTTTATTTTCATCAGTTGTATCTTCTCTTTTTTCAGTATTGGAATTTTTGTTAGGAGATATCTCTTTTCGTTCAACAAATTTCCATTCCTCATCATCAGGGAGAGAATCGTTTATAGAGAATGATTTCCGAATACCATTTTTTTCATAAATAAATACGAATTCGGGTTCTTCTCCATCATTGGAGTTATTAAAATTGACAAGAGCAGTATTTATCTTATATGGTCGGAAATCAATCAGAGGCTGATAAGTATAACCGATGTATGCGATAAACATAATAAGTGAGAAGGAAACAACAATTTCAATCCACTGAATGTAGGGACGGATAAGGGATTTTATTTTGGTATTGAAAATCAGTAGCCATAGAGACATTGAGGTGAGAACTACGTTCTTCCAAAAAGTAGCTGTGTTTGATAAAATCAAAGCTTCGCCAAAGCAACCGCAATCTTCGACGGGATTTTTTAGAGCTATCCATAAGGAGAGAGGGAGCATGAAGGTCATGATGAGTGTCATGAGAATCGGTCCTCCCCTCCGGAAACAACCGAAGAAAACGGATACGCCGGTAATAAATTCGGTAATAATGAGAATAAAGGCACCGGAAAGAATCAAAGAATCCGGAATATTCCATCCCCATACAGCCAGATAATCCTTAATCTGGTAAAATGTCCCCCATGGGTCAATTCCTTTAGCAAACCCAGAAAAAATAAAAATTCCACCGGCAATAAAGCGGAACAGAATTGTTAATATCCTTATTAAAAGTTCTGAGCTCTTTTCTTTCACAGTGCTAAAGATAAGTAATTGTAAAAAGGGTACTGAATATAAGATATTTTTCAGATGGTTTCGAAGAGACCTTCTTTTTCATCAATTTTAATGAGAGCGAAGAGAGCATAGTTTATCATATCCATATAATTGGCATCAATCCCTTCGCTGACTTTCGTGTGTCCTTGGTGGTCTTCAATTTCCTTAGTACGGAGCAGTTTCTGGAGAATGATATCGGTTAATGAACTGATTCTCATAAATCTCCAGGCTTCATCGTAATCATGGTTTTTGTTTGACATCAGCTCTGTAGATGTTTTAATTGCATCGTCATAAAGGGAAAGAGCTTGTTGAGAATCGAGAGATTCTCCCGGACCGATTTTAAGCTGAATTAGGGCCATGGCACAGTAATTTACAATCCCAATAAATTCCGGTTCAATACCCTCGGTCACTGCACCTTTCCCACCCTTCTCTTCAAGAGAACGTATTCTACGGGCTTTGATATAAATTTGATCGGTAAGGCTTTCAGGTCGCATTACACGCCATGATGTGCCATAATCATTCATTTTAGCAATGAAAAGTTTCCTGCATTTTTCAGTTTCGTATGCAAACTCCTTTTTAGTAAGGAGCATTTTTCCGTTCTCTTTATCCATAAGGCAAAATTAACAAAAATATTATAAACAGACAATGATAGAAGAGGGTCTGATAGATTAGGATGAAGCAGAGCTTACCGGTTAGAGCCGATTTAATTATTTAAAAAGTTTATCATCATTTATTATTTAAATTTAAAGAGGTTAAGTTTTTGACAATTAATTGTAAATTTAGTAATTTTGAAAAAGTTAAAGAAAGAATACATTTCAAATGCTATATGTTGGGTTTCCCATCATTTAAGTTGAGAAATAAAAGATTGATTATGAGAGATATCAGATTTTTAGCAGAATGGGAAGAGCCGCAGGGAATTCTTATGGCATTTCCCAACTGTCATACAGACTGGAACTATATTCTCAAGGATGTAGAGGAGCAGTATCTGAGAATAATAAAGACTTTTACAGAAAATAAAAAACATGTGGTATTACTTTGCGAAGACAGGAAATATGTATCTGAAATTCTTGAGCAATGTGATACTGATTTGATAACAATGATAGAAATTCCATTCAATGATACCTGGACCCGTGATTATGGTTTTATTTCAGTAGAAAGAGGTGAAAGGAAACGTGCATTGGATTTTGGTTTTAACGGCTGGGGTTTAAAGTTTGCATCGGATAAGGATAATTTGGTGAACCTTAATTTGAAAGATATTCATTTGATACATAAAGATGTATATAGAAATGAAAGAGACTTTGTTTTGGAAGGGGGTTCAATAGATACAGACGGTAAGGGTACTCTTCTGACTACATCTCGCTGTCTCTGTTCTCCAAATCGAAACGGGGGCAAAAGCAAGGAAGAACTGAATAAGATACTTCAGACACGATTGGGGTGCGACCATATTCTTTGGCTTGATTATGGCGCATTAGAAGGAGACGATACAGATTCACATATAGATACATTGGCGAGAATGGCTCCGGAAGATGTGATTTTGTTTACCGGTTGTAGAGATATAGAAGATAGTCAGTTTGAGGAATTATTGAAAATGCGTGCCCAGTTAACACTTTTCCGTACCCCGGATGGAAATCCATATAATCTCATAGAATTGCCCCTTCCAGATGCAATTTACGATAATGAAGGAAACAGGTTACCGGCCACTTATGCCAATTATCTTGTGACAGAGGATGTGTTGTTTATGCCTACTTACGGACAGCCGGAGAAGGATACCCTTGCTTTGCATACAATCCAGGTAGCCTTTCCCAGACATAAAATAGTGGGTATAGATTGTAGAGTTTTAATCCAACAACATGGTTCTTTGCATTGTGCAACAATGCAGATCCCGGTGGGATACATGAATCAGGTAATATTTGAATAAGAAAGATGAAAAAGGGGAAAATAAAAGTTGGAATAGTCCAGCATGCTTTTAGTGATTTCATTCCTACCAACAGGAGTCGGAATCTGGCAGCAATTGAAGATCTGGCAGCAAAAGGAGCTGATTTAGTAGTACTTTCCGAACTACATGATTCATTATATTTCTGTCAAACCGAGGATGTAAATAATTTCGGGTTGGCACAGAGTCTTCCGGGGGAATTTACCGAATTTTATAGTGAGGCGTCTGAACGGAATAATGTAGTGTTAGTTACCAGTACTTTTGAGCGTAGGGCGTCAGGGTTATATCATAACACAGCAGTAGTTTTTGAAAGAGATGGAAGTATAGCGGGTACTTACAGGAAGATGCATATTCCAGATGATCCGGGGTTTTATGAAAAGTTTTATTTTACACCAGGAGATTTGGGATTTAAGCCTATAGAGACATCTTTAGGTAAGTTAGGTGTATTAGTCTGTTGGGATCAATGGTATCCCGAAGCCGCACGCTTGATGGCAATGTCCGGAGCCGAAATATTGATTTATCCTACCGCTATCGGTTGGAATCCTGATGATAGTGAAGATGAGAAAGAGCGGCAGAGGAATGCATGGATTTTGATTCAACGTTCGCATGCAGTGGCAAATGGAATACCTGTAGTTAGTGTAAACCGTACCGGATTTGAGGAAGATCCTTCAGGAACTACCTCCGGAATAGATTTTTGGGGTTCGAGTTTCATAGCAGGTCCCCAAGGAGAAATTTTGGTACAATGTTCAGAGCATCACCCTGAAGAGGAGATTATAGAAGTTGATCTTATTCATGGAGAAAATGTCAGACAATGGTGGCCATTCCTGAGAGATAGAAGAATTGATGCATATTCCGACCTTACACGTCGTTTTCTGGATTGAGATTTTTGTTTTTATAAGTTCTTTTAGGATTGCGGGGGAACCATCCTTTTTCAACTCGTTTAACCTGATCGGTTATTTCCCTGATACTCCAGAAGCAGCTGAAGGCAGTGACTCCGAGAAGAGAAGAACCCACTACATTAGAGGTTAAAAGAGAAAGTATTAGAAATACAACCCCGGCAATAAGGAACCAGATTTTACATTTTTCACCAAAATAATACTCTCCTTTAATTACAAGAGGATGAAAAATGCCAATAATAATAAATGTAACGAGTCCTATGAAAAGACCTTCCAAGCTTATTGTTGAAAGAAGATTATAAACGGTATCCATTGAATTAAAAAATTTGAAAATACAAATTTCGGGAATAATTACGACATTTTTTGTAATTTTGAAGAAAATTTTGACTAATTAAAATAAACATATATGAGTATAGAAAAATTAGATTCTACCCAAATGGGGAATGAATATGAATATAAGGGGATGATATTAAATGGATTTGTAATGCTCGGGATCTGGATTTGTCTCTGTATATTCGCACTTTGTCTTATTTTTCTTGTTACCGAGGATTCTGTTGTTTTACCGACAATAGGAGCCGTATTACTCATAACCCTATTAATATGTACCGGAGGATTTTTTGTTCAGGAGCCTAACCAGGCGAGAGTATTCATTTTTGCCGGTAAGTATTATGGTTCATGCAGAAAGATAGGATATAACTGGGTAAATCCATTCTTTACAAAGAAAAAGATATCTTTAAGAATCAGTAATATGGATGTACAACCTATAAAGGTTAATGATAAGGTAGGAAATCCTGTATTGATTGGAATGGTATTGGTATGGCGCGTAAAAGACACATATAAAGTAGTTTTTGATCTTAACTCTATGGATGGAGCCGGAGGAAAGATAGACATGGGAGACCTTCAGCTTTTTGTAAGGATTCAGAGTGATGCCGCTTTAAGGGAATTGACAAGTTGTTTCCCTTATGACCCGGAAGGTAAACATGATGAGATAACTCTAAGAAATGGAGGAGACCATCTCAATGAAATGTTAGAGAGAAAAATCAACGAACGTCTTGTCATAGCCGGATTGGAGGTCATAGAAGCCCGAATTAATTATCTTGCTTATGCACCTGAAATTGCAGCCGTGATGCTACGCCGTCAACAGGCGTCAGCCATCATTTCGGCACGCGAAAAGATAGTTGAGGGTGCTGTTTCCATGGTAGATATGGCATTAAATCAGTTAGAAACAAATAAAATAGTTTCATTGGATAATGCATCAAAAGCTGCCTTAATAAGTAATCTTATGGTGGTTTTATGTGCTGACGAGCCGGCTAATCCGGTAATTAATGCCGGTGTTTAAGTATATGGAAAAAGATATAATAATAGATGGTCTAAACATTCACTATGATGAATCAGGAGATTCCAACGGTCTTCCTCTGGTTTTGATGCATGGATGGGGATGTACTTTTTCTACAGTAGACTTTATTTCCAGACAACTTCAGAGCGGGATGCATATTTATAGTCTCGATTTACCCGGTCATGGAAAGAGTGATGAGCCAGGTGAAGTATGGGGCGTTGAGGAGTATACAGCACTCGTAGAAAAGTTTATCTCTAAATTGGGATTAAAGAATGTTTCCTTAATAGGACACTCTTTTGGAGGAAGGATATCGATTCTATTGTCTTCACGCAATAAAGTCCATAAAGTGGTGCTTGTCGATGCAGCCGGGATAAAACCTAAGAGGTCCCTAAAATATTATCTTAAGATATATTCTTTTAAAAGTGCGAAAAAAGTATTGCCTATAGTTTTAGGTAGAAATGCATCTGACAAAATAATCGAGAAATGGCGTAAAAAAGCCGGGTCAGCAGATTATGGAAACGCCTCCCCTATGATGAGAGCAATATTGAGTAAATGTGTAAATGAGGATTTACAGCACGTTATGCCATTGATTACTTCGCCTACATTACTTATCTGGGGTGAGGAAGATACTGCTACTCCCCTGTCGGATGCAAAAAAGATGAATAAGCTAATATCTGATTCTGGGCTTGTAAGTTTTAAGGGATGCGGTCATTACTCGTTCCTTGATAATCCGGGAGGGTTTTCTGCAGTGATAAAGGAATTTTTCAAAAAAGAGCTAACTAAAAAATAAATTTTATACTGATGAGCCTATTTTCAATCGTGATATCGGTGGTATGTTGTGTATATCTGATTTTCAATTTCAAGCATGACATACACATGCTTCAGCAGAACTCTTATAGAATTTCCCGTTACTGGCGATGGCTTAAGGGGGATATGGGAAGTTCATGGCGACTGGTAGATATAGCTTTGATATTTCTATTGATGTCGAGCAACCTTATAGATCCACGTTTAGCGGTTTTGATAGTCGGTATAGCATGTATCGTTAAGGTGTACCTGATATTCAGAAAGAAATTTAAGAAACCCTTGGTATTCACAAAAAGGGTCTGGAGAATATATTCAGTCACAGCACTTCTTTCATTAGGTGCCGCCATCGGTGTAATATTAACTATAGGCAACAAGGAATATGCATTAGGATTTTATCCCGGATTTTTAGTTTGTGTAGCTTTTATAATGCTCGAAGCTTTTATTTCATGGGCATTTGTAATTTTAGCGGTGATTATATTGAAACCTGTTGAAAAGATGATTAATGACAGGTATCGTTCAAATGCAATGGATATCCTGAAATCCAATCCGGGACTGAAGGTTATAGGTATCACAGGCTCATACGGAAAGACGAGTACCAAACATTATCTGCATCGTATTTTATCAGAACAATTTGAAACGTTAATGACACCGGGTTCTTTTAATACACCTATGGGGGTTATAAGGACAATACGGGAGCAGATGAAACCATATACCGAAATATTTATATGTGAAATGGGTGCTAAGCAAGTAGGTGACATAAAGGAGATTTGCGATATAGTTCATCCTCACTACGGCATTATAACAGCAGTTGGACCAATGCATCTTGAGACTTTTAAGAAAATCGAAAATGTGCAGTCTACCAAATTTGAGCTTGTTGATTCACTACCTGCAAACGGGTTAGCGATTATTAACAATGATTTCGAGTATTGTGCCGATAGAAAAGTTTCAAATGTCGAGAGTATAAGGTATGCAGTCTCTAATACGGAAAAAGCGGATTATATAGCAAAAAATATCAAATATTCATCGTCCGGAACATCTTTTGATATTGAAGGAAGAGATGGATTCATAATGTCTTTAAGGACCAGACTCGTTGGAGAGTGTAATATTTCAAATCTGCTTGCAGCAATAATTATGGCACTGAAAATGGGTATGGAGAAAGATAAGATTGCAATTGCGGTGTCAAAGATTGACCAGGTGGAACACAGACTGAGTATCAAGAAGACTCCCGGTGGAGTAACGATAATTGATGACGCATTTAATTCGAATCCTACAGGCTCTAAAATGGCTATGGATGTTCTTGCCGGGTTTAAGGAGTTTGGCAAACGTATAGTTGTGACACCAGGCATGATAGAACTTGGGAAGGAGCAAGATAAGTTGAACATAGAGTTAGGTGAACATATAGGAAGATCCTCCGATATAGCTATCATCGTGGGGGAATATAATCGAGATTCTCTTACTGAGGGAATTAAGAAAACGGATTTCCCCACTGATAACATAATAATAGTTGATAGTTTTAATCAAGCTCAACAAAAGCTCTCAAAAATGCTTTCACCGGGAGATACGGTATTATATGAAAATGATTTACCTGATTCTTTTAAGTAAGAAATTAAAAAAGAAGAAGTTGAGAATTGCGCTTTTCTCAACTTCTTCTTTTTTAAGAATAATATAATCTCAAATATAATCTCAAGAATTATTGTTCGTTGATGAGCCGGAATTATTTGTTTGAGATGAAGAAATATCTTGTGAATCAGATTGTTCAGACTGAGATGAAGCTTCTCTTAAAGTATTGGATCCAGGCAGTACAGGGTTATTTTTGTTTTTCTGAATCAATGAGGTGACATAAACAGTAAATATCGGGAACATCATCATTCCTAAGGCAGCCAAAAGTACTGAAAGAACTCTTCCAACAGGAGTTACTGCAACAATATTTGAACCAACGGTGGTCACATCCATTGCCGCCCACCATAAAGCATCCATATAGTCTGTGACAAGTTTATTAACTTCTTTTTCAAAAACAAAGAAAACTAATGAACTGAAATATACTGTCGCCAAGAGGGTAAAAAGATATGTGAAGAATAATCCGGTGGCTTTATTATAGGAAAACCAACCGACTACAATCGCCAGAGCATAACCACCTCTTACAAGAGGAATGTATTGAATGAGATATGTAAGTTGGGATGAAAATTTCCAACCGAAGAAATCTATTATTGGTAGATATGGGATGGAGACGAGAAGGAAGAAAATATGAGTATAAAAGTATCGCCATTTTTTCTCTGCCATTATCCATTCCACAAAGAAATCAAACATGAAGAAAACGCAAATCCAGAATTGAATTTTAAGGAAATGCGGTGCTTTATAAAAAGCAATATTTTTGAAGGTATCGATAGAGATACTTACCACAAGAAATATTGATAAACCTAAAACTATAAGATGCAGCAGGTTATATAATATTCTTCTTGCTTTAAATTCTTTTTCATTCAGTGGTTTAAAAAAAGTCATATTTTATAGCTTATAGTTTAGAGATAATTCATTTTCAAAGTTTTTAACAATTAAGATATTAAATGAGTTCGAAATAATGCTGTGTTTCATAAAAAAAATTCTACATCTTTTTTAAGTATGATAGCGATTTCGAAAGATGGATATGGGTGAATTAAAGAGAATCAGGCGCGTTAAATGAACTTTATTATATTAAAATAGGTTTATTAATTATAAATAACTGTTAATTTAAGAATAAAATTAAGAGATTATTTTATTTCCTAAGATTCAAGGTTTTGAATTTAAAAGACAACACTATAAACTAAATAATTATGGAAGAGAAGATAAATATTGTCCCGGTGCCAATCAAGGAATTTCCCCGTACTTTATTGAGAGGTGTGGGCCAAGTAATGTTTCAGGATAATCCTTGGACCGGATTATTGTTTTTAGCAGGTATATTTTGGGGAGCCTATGAAGAACATCTGCCGATAGTGGCATGGGGTGCATTAGTAGGCGTTATAGTATCGACATTAACCGGATATATCTTAAGGCTTCCGGATGGTAAAGGAGCGCAAGGATTATGGGGATTTAATGGTGTACTTGTAGGGTGTGCACTTCCTACGTTTCTGGGAAATACCATTTGGATGTGGCTTGCATTGATCTTGTGTTCTGCAATGACCACATGGGTAAGGACCGGAATGGATGTATTCCTTAAACCGTATAAAGTCAGTTCTTTCACCTTCCCTTTTGTAGTTACCACATGGTTTTTCCTGCTTGCAGCCCGTCTTTTTGATGGCATGCCGGCCATTAATATGGGAACTCCGGAATTGCCTGGAGGTTTACATGAACATCTTTTGATTAATTTTCCATCGTTGGTAATTTATTGGTTGAAAGGTATTGCACAAGTCTTTCTCATTAATTCATGGGTGACAGGAATTTTTTTCATAGCCGCATTGGCAATAAGCAGTTGGCGAGCCGCCTTGTGGGCAGCTTTGGGATCTGCAATCTCTTTGTTGATAGCAATTATTTGGCAAGGTCCCGGAGTAGATATTTCGAATGGTCTGTATGGATTCAGTGCTGTTTTAACTGCCATAGCATTAGGTGCGACCTTCTGTAACTTCTCTTGGAAATCAGTTATATGGGCAATAATTGGTACGGTTGCCACAGTCTTTATTCAGGCAGCAATGAATGCCTTCTTTGCGCCTATGGGACTTCCAACTTTAACAGGACCCTTCTGTATAGGAACTTGGATTTTCTTGTTGCCAGCTTATAAAGTATTTGCACCAAAGCAATCTTAAAAAGGTTACTGTCGCCACAGTTGTGATGAAATAAATTGATAAGAATTATGAATTCCGAAAAGAAGTATTTAATATCGCAGATGCCATTGACGGCCCGTCATTACTGGATAGTATTTGTAGCCTCTCTCGGACAGTTGATAGGTACTGCAGTTGCTACTATTGCCGGAATAATCATACCTATGATGAATATAGTTATGCATCCGGAATTATCCTCCGCCATGCAAGGACTAATCGGATGTATGGATCTTGTAGGTATTGTTTTCGGTTCGGTTATTTTTGGGAAATTAAGTGATAGATATGGTTATCTGTTTTTCTTCAGATTTTGTCCTGCTATAATATTATTATTTTCAATCTTGGCAGCCTTGGTACCCAATGTGCCGGTTCTCTTAATATCACTTTTCTTTATTGGTCTTGGAATCGGAGGTGAATATAGTTTGGATTCCAATTACATATCGGAGTTATTACCCCAGAAATATCGTGCATTAATGATAGGAGTAGCCAAGACGGCAGCTTCATTCGGAAATATTATAGCTGCAGGAGTATGTTTTCTTTTAATCCTGGATTGGAAGAATGCCGAGCGCTGGCCCGACTTAATGTGGATAATAGCCGCTGTATCGCTTTTAATGTTGATTTGCAGGATATGGTTTTACCAAAGTCCCAAATGGCTTGAGCTACAAGGGAAATATACCCAAGCACAGAAGGCAGCTGAAGAATTCCTCGGTAATGATGTTGAAATAGAGAAGCCTGCTCCCTCCCCTATCACCAATAATCAGAATAATGAGAAAAAGGAAGGTAAAAGTTCACTTTTATCGTTTATTAAAAATAATTGGAACGGGGTAATATTAAGTGGATTACCCTGGGCATGCGAAGGTCTTGGCGTATATGGAATAGGAGTATTTCTCCCAATTTTGGTAATGGCACTTGGGATAGAACATATTTCCGATGCAGAGTCTCCGATAATGCATGTTGCAAATTCAGTAGAGGTAACGTTTTGGATCTCATGTATAATTTTACCGGGATTTGTTCTGGGATTATATCTCATCAACAGGAAGATGAATCTTTCAAGAATTCAGGTTGTGGGATTTTGGTTATGTGCTATTTCATTAATAATTCTTTTGGTAGCGTTCCATTTTAAATGGAATAAATGGATATCAATAAGTGCTTTTATGGCATTTGAATTATTTTTGAATATGGGACCTCATTTAATTACTTACGTTCTTCCTCCCAAGATTTTCCCGGTGGAGGTAAGAGGAGTAGGATCAGGAATTGCAGCTTCTATTGGAAAAGTCGGAGCTGTGGTTGCAGTGTTTATAATTCCTGTTTTATTACATTGGGGTGGTCCGGTATTGGTTCTTTTAGTTTCTGCTGTTGTTATGCTGTCGGGAGGAATATTGACACAGATTTACTCACGTAAAGTATTTAAAGATTCAAAATAGAATCGATAGAATCTTATTATCCGGGGAGAGATTGATTTCAATCTCTCCCCCGTAGTATTCTACAGCTTCAGATTCTGAAAGAAATTTTCGCATACCCTTAAAAATCCATCCATTTTCGTGAGGTTGGAAATATGTCTTACTTTGTAAAAATTCAAAATCTGTAAAAATGTTTGAGGGAATCATCAGGTCTACAATATGCATTAAAAAGACAGACTTCTTACTCCCTTTTTTTATCACCACCTTTCTCCCTAAGATACTCTTTAATTTATAATTTTCAATCATTTCTTTAAAAACATCTCATGTAATATCAGAACTTGCCACAACGTAATCTATAAGAAATCACACCCTGGGAAAAAGAAGAAAAATTAATATTTAACTGAAAGTTGATTATTTATTTTATAATATGTGATAGAGTCGAATGGGTTTTTGATAAGACGGATACTGTCGGCCCATAAAGGAGTATTGTTATTATTTATCCTGATGTTTCCAAAGATACGTTTAACTTGTTTGGCTGTATCAATGATTAGTTCGCACTTAAGATTATTCTGACCATAGTTGGAGGAAACGGAAAGAGACGCTGTTCCATCGGTATATTCTACACCAAGAAACATTTTTGAATCTGTAGGAGAACTAAGTCTTGTGATCCATTCTAAATTTTCTCCTTTAGCAAGGTCCGGGTTTGAAAGAGAAAATTTTAAGCCATCGGAGAGTGAATTTTTTGCAAAGAAGGTATGATCAGGGAATCTCCAAAGATTTCTAACGCCCAAATCCTCTTCAACAGCACCACCTGCTTTCCTTGTACGTTTAGCTATTTCCTTTACAACTTTATCATGGAGATCGTAATAGTTATCAAGGTTTTTCCCGTACCATTTGAAAGAAGAATCAACTTGAGCGTAGGTTATTCCCCTACGAGCCAGCACAGCTTCAGAAATATGAGAGGTTACACTGTCAGGGAGTTTAGCAGGATTCCCATTCAGAAGATAAGCTTCGGCAATTTCGAGATCTGCCATAAGCTGAACCATCTCATTTTCAGATAGCACCCCTTTGGGTCTCCGGGAACAGGAAGAACAAACAATAAAACAGAGAGTCAGAATAACATTTAAAATAAAAATTGAATTTTTATTTAGATTCATTACCTTTCTTTGATTTGTTTAATTGACCGATAATGCCGAAAGCTGTAGAGACATCTTTTGAATAAAAGAAAATAATAAGAGCTACCCCCACACATATAGAAGCGTCAGCTATATTAAATATATATCTAAAAAATTCAAATTCAGTTCCTCCAATTCCGGGAATCCATTCGGGCCAAATGAATGAGAAGAGTGGGAAATACATCATATCGACAACCTGTCCCATGAACCAGGGAGCGTAACCACCACCTGACGGAAAGAGTTGTGCTATTAGCGGAGGGTAAGGATTATTGAAGATTTCGCCATAAAACACGCAATCAAAAATATTGCCGGCAGCTCCGGCAATAATTAGAGCCATAGCCACATAAAAACCTTGCCTTAGAGATTTTTCACTTAAAATTTTACGGACAAACCAAATCATGAATGCTACAGCGGCAATCCTACCTAATGTTAGAAGAATCTTACTGGGTAATTCCATTCCGAAAGCCATTCCGTTATTTTCAATGAATTTAAGATGCCACCAATTTGTGATGGCATAGTCCTCACCGAGATAGAAATTGGTCTTTACCCAAATTTTTAAAGTTTGATCAGCTATAACGACCAGAACCGCAATTAAAATCACAAGGATTCCCGTATTTCGGGAGTCCTTGTGATATGAGTGAATGGAGTTATCCATCTTTTATATTTTAGATTCGTTCAACCTTAGCAAGTATTTTCAGACCATCAACATCAAATTCTGTTACGTTTTCTCCTTCGATGTTCCCCAAAGAGATAGAGTCTGCGAGAACTTGCGATGCTATATAATCTCCAAAAGCTTCAACCGATTCTTTAACATCAGGCAAATCCTGTAAAGTGATATTAATACGCTCTGTGATATCAAAATCGCTCGATTTGCGCAGGTTCTGAATTCGGTTAATAAGTTCACGTGCCATACCCTCTTTTTTAAGTTCAGGTGTGATAGTGACATCGAGGGCAACAGTGACGTTCCCGTCATTTGCAACGAGCCAACCTGGAATATCTTCCGGAATTATTTCAACATCTGAGAGTTCAATTTTCGGTGACCCTTCAATATTAGAGAATGTGAAGTTGCCATTTTTTTCAAATTCAGCAATCTCCTTTTGAGACATTTCAGATATGGCTTTTCCAAGAGCCTTCATACTTTTACCGTATTTTGGACCAAGTTTCTTGAAGTCAGCTTTAACTTTCTTCACCAAACCACTCTCTTCATTGTCTACAATCTTAATATCCTTCACATTAAGTTCAGACTTTAGGAGTCCTGAAATATTCTCTACGGCTTCCATCATCTCTTTGTCCATTACGGGTACAAGTACGGTTTGAAGAGGTTGACGGACCTTGAGATTGACCTTCCTACGAAGAGCCAGGACATTTGAAGTTATAATCTGAGCCAGGCTCATTCTCTCTTCCAGAGCAGCATCCACTAAAGAGTCATCATATTCTGGGAAAAATGCGAGATGGACAGAAGCATATCCTTTCTGACCTGCCGGTTCCATCAAATCATTATAGAGACGGTCAGAAAAGAAGGGTGCGAAAGGTGCCATCAGTTTAGTAATTGTCAAAAGACAAGTATACAGTGTCTGAAATGCAGATAATTTGTCCTCATTCATCTCACCTCCCCAGAAACGTTTTCTATTAAGGCGTACATACCAATTGCTGAGATTGTCATTTACAAAACCATCAATAGCACGAGCCGCCTTGGTAGGTTCATAATCATCAAGAGCAGATTGAACTTCCTTTATTAAAGTATGAAGAAGAGACAGAATCCAACGGTCTATTTCAGGGCGGTGTGAATATTCAACCTGAGGCTCGGTGCCGGTGAAACCATCTACATTTGCGTAAAGAGCAAAGAATTTATATGTATTGTAAATGGTTGAGAATAGTTTACGGCTTACTTCAGCCACCCCTTCCTCATCATATTTAAGATTATCCCACGGTTGAGAATTAGAGATCATATACCATCGTACAGGATCGCTACCATATTTCTCAATGTTGGAGAAGGGGTCCACTGCATTACCAAGCCGTTTACTCATTTTATTACCGTTCTTGTCAAGAACTAGACCGTTAGAGATAACAGCTTTATAAGCTACGGAATCAAAAATCATACCGGCGATTGCATGAAGTGTAAAGAACCATCCGCGTGTTTGGTCAACACCCTCCGCAATGAAATCCGCGGGATATATTTCTTTTGAATCAAGCGCCTCTTTGTTTTCAAAAGGATAATGAGCTTGTGCATAAGGCATGGCTCCGGAATCAAACCATACATCTATCAGATCCAATTCACGTTTCATCGGCTTACCGTCAGATGAAACAAGTAATATATCATCAACGTATGGACGATGAAGATCAATTTTGGCGTAATTCCCCTTAGAATAATCTCCAGGTACAAACCCCTTTTCTTTCAAGGGATTTTCTTTCATGAGACCAGCCTTTACACTTTTTTCTATCTCATTGAATAAGTGTTCGTAAGATTCTATGCAAAGCTCTTCCTTGCCATCCTCGGTGCGCCAGATTGGAAGAGGTGTTCCCCAATAACGACTACGAGAAAGATTCCAGTCCTGAAGATTCTCCAACCATTTGCCAAAACGACCTGAACCTGTAGATGCCGGCTTCCATTTAATACCTTCATTTAGTTCCAGCAGACGGTCGCGTGATGCACTTGTCCTGATGAACCAGCTATCGAGAGGATAATATAATACAGGTTTATCTGTGCGCCAGCAGTGGGGGTAGTTATGAGTATGCTTCTCAATGCGGAAAGCTTTACCCTCCTGTTTCATCTCCATGCAAAGAACAATATTAAGATCTTCTGCCTTATTAGCAGTTTCTTCATCATACTTTCCTCCGATATTGAACTTCGGGTCATAAGCATTCTTTACATAATCGCCCTCGTGTTCCTTATATAATTCAACATCTACGCATTTGTCTACAAATGACTGGGCACATTCTGAAAGCAAATAATATTTTCCTTGGAGGTCTACCATCGGACGTGTTTCCCCACGCTGATTAATCATGAAAAGAGGAGGGATTCCTGCAAGTTTGGCAACTTTGGCATCATCAGCACCGAATGTTGGGGCTATATGAACAATTCCTGTACCATCCTCAGTTGTGACATAATCTCCGGGAATGACGCGGAAAGCTTCATCAGAAAGTTCAACAAACTTATCGGTATTAACCGTAAAGATTTTTTCCGGATGTTTTTCAGCGTATTCCTTCACAAAAGGTGCACTATTTTCATCAACTTTCTCACAAGGTTTTACCCAGGGCATAAGCTGACGGTAACGAGTACCTACAAGGTCATTACCATTCCATTTCCCGACAACCTGCCAGGGTACAATTTTATCCCCTTTTTTGAAATCATTGAAGTTACCGTTTTCTCCCTCTGCTTTAAAATATGAAGGGACAAGAACTTCAGCAAGAACCACAGTTATAGGCTCAGCTGTATAAGGATTAAAAGTTCTGACAGCTACATATTCAAATTTTGGTCCTACACATAGGGCAGTATTTGAGGGGAGTGTCCAAGGAGTAGTGGTCCAAGCCATGAAGAATGGTTTACCCCAACCTTTCATTTCCTCTTTAGGTTCAAGAATCTCAAAAAGTGCTGTAGCAGTAGTGTCTTTGACATCCCGATAACATCCCGGTTGATTAAGTTCATGAGAGCTTAAACCGGTGCCGGCTGCGGGAGAATAGGGTTGGATTGTGTAACCTTTATATAGATATCCCTTTTTATAAAGTTGAGCTAAAAGCCACCATACGGATTCAATATAAGCGGTGTCGTAAGTGATATATGGATTTTCCAAATCTACCCAATAACCCATCTTTCGTGTTAAATCGGTCCATTCTTTGGTATATTTCATTACTTCACGACGACACGCCGCGTTATATTCATCGACAGATATCTTTTTGCCAATGTCTTCTTTAGTTATTCCAAGACTTTTTTCTACACCAAGTTCTACAGGAAGACCATGAGTATCCCAACCCGCTTTTCTTTTAACATGAAAACCCTTCATGGTTTTATAGCGGCAGATTATATCTTTAATGGTTCGAGCCATTACATGGTGAATTCCGGGCATGCCGTTTGCCGAGGGTGGTCCTTCAAAGAAAACAAAGGAGGGTGAGCCTTCCCTTTCTTTCATACTTGACTCAAACAGAGACACT
Source organism: uncultured Sangeribacter sp. (assembly GCA_964509225.1). Taxonomy (GTDB): domain Bacteria; phylum Bacteroidota; class Bacteroidia; order Bacteroidales; family Muribaculaceae; genus Lepagella. The sequence goes on along the minus strand of CAZDWB010000007.1, from coordinate 29,455 downwards.
TCCTCCCATTGTTTGAGCATTTCTTTATTAATGTCGGAGAGATTTAATTGCTTTTCACGTTCTCTGAATTTATTATTCATAGTGATATAGTTGTCTTGTTTTCGTTGAATTTTATCTTTTAACTCCCTTTGTCCCTTTTGACCCTTTCATACCTCCTCCGAGATTAAAGATGTTGGTGTCGTAGGAGAAGGTTTTGAGTTCTGTCTCTCGTTTACGTTTGAATGCGAGTTGTATTAATCTATCCATCAATGATTCAAACGGTATTCCACTTGCTTCCCATAAATAGTAAGACAATGAACCGGGAATGGTATTTATTTCATTTACATAAATTTTACCATCAGCTTCGTCTATCATGACATCAATACGGCTTACTCCATGACAAGCAAGCACACGGAAGGTTTCTCTCGCAAGATGACGAATCTTTTCAGTCGTTTCTTCCGGGAGTTCTGCAGGAATCCTTTTATCACTGTTTTGCATTCCATGGTCAGATTTGGAACCACCCATATACTTATCTTCGTACGAAAGGAAATCTCCTGTTTTAATCGGTTCTTCACAAACGGAAGCCTGATTATCGTCAGAATCACCAAGAACCGAGCAATTAATTTCCTTTAATTGCTCAATCATCTTCTCAACTATAATTCTATGAGAAAATTTTTCAGCATTGTCTATTCGGCCAATAAGTTCTTCCCGGTCTTTAGCTTTCCCGATGCCAACACTTGACCCGAGATTAGCCGGCTTAACTATGACCGGATATCCGAGTTTATTTTCAATCTTTTCAATCAGCTCATCACGCTTACGCCCCCATTCCTTATCAGTAAACCAAACGTAATCAACCACAGGAATACCCTCTTCTTTTAAAATCATCTTCATAGTGATTTTATCCATGCCGTTAGCACTTGAGAGAGTATTACATCCTGCGAAGGGGATGCCTATAGTTTCAAGCAGCCCTTCAAAAACACCATCCTCTCCGTTTGTGCCATGAAGAACAGGAAGTACAGCATGCAACTCGGCAATAACTGGATTCCTTTTTGAGAAAAGTCCTGAATTCGCTTTATACAAATTGAAATCTCCGAATTCCGGACGCATAAAAACTTCCTCACATTCAGATGTGAGCTTGTTCATATCCTTGTAATTTGAAAGTTCAAGGAGTTTATCGTCGGTAAACCACTTACCTTGTTTGGAAATATATATTGGAATAATTCGGTATTTATCCTTGTTGAAAGCATTGATAGCCTGAATGGCTGATATGACTGAGATCTCATGCTCTACCGAGCGACCTCCAAAGAAAACCGCAATTGTTGTTTTCATTCTTATACTCTTTTTTACCTTAGCTATTGTTAGGGAGAGATTGTTATGCAAAATTAACTATTTACCTTAATATACGCAAGTTGTTTGTACTTTGTTGGTAACTATTATTGAAGTTGTGTTTATCATAGTTAGAATGTCATTGGTGACGTGTTTTGTAATAATGAAAAAATTTATTAATTTTGAAATTTAGAAGGAGTGAATTTATAAAGCTAATATTTATGTCACCGATAAATTTTGAAGGGCTTGGCGTAGCACTTGTAACCCCGTTTAATTCTGATAAGTCAATTGACTTCGGGTCATTGGGAAATTTATGTGAACACATTATTTCAGGCTTACCGAATTATTTGGTGGTATTTGGCACTACCGGAGAAAGTCCTACATTATCACCCCGAGAGAAAAAGGATATTGAAAATTTTATAATCTCGAAAGTCGGTGATTCAATACCTTTGGTATTGGGAATTGGTGGAAATAATACTATGGAAGTCGTAAGAGAGCTGAATGAAGGTGATTATACCGGATTTTCTGCTATATTATCTGTAGTGCCTCCTTACAGCAAGCCGACACAAGAAGGAATTTATCAGCATTTTAAATTTATTTCTGAAGCTTCTCCCCTACCGGTAATTCTGTACAATGTGCCTGGCAGAACAGGAGTAAATATGAGTGCTTCCACCACTTTAAGACTTGCCCGGGACTTCAAAAATATTATCGGAATAAAAGAAGCATCAGGCAAAATAGATCAAATAGAGGAAATTGTAAAGAATAAACCTGTTGGCTTTCAGGTAATTTCCGGCGATGACGGTCTGACATTTTCTCTGATGCAAATGGGAGTAGCGGGTGTAATTTCAGTTTTAGGAAACGCCTATCCCAAGGAGTTTGGGACAATGGTGGATTTATGTCTCAACGGTCGTTTTGATAAAGCCAAGGAAATTAATGATAAATTTAAGGAATTCTTCAGATTATTGTTTGTAGATGGAAACCCAGCCGGGATAAAATGTTTGTTGAGTAATAAAGGATTGATAAAGGAAGAGTTACGCTTGCCTTTGGTAAGGGTAAGTGAGGGAATTGCGCAAAAAATCAAAGAAGAGGTAAAATTTCTTGAAAAGAACTAAGGTTCAGTTCAGAGAAAAAATATGATTGATAGATTAACTGTAGAAAAGATAAAAAACGCCGCAGATATAGTAGAGGTTGTAAGTGATTACGTACACCTTACGAGAAGAGGTGCTAATTATATGGGACTATGTCCTTTTCATAATGAGCGCACACCGTCATTTTCAGTAAATAAAAGGAGGAATTTTTGTTATTGTTTTTCATGTAGGAAAGGGGGGTCTCCAGTTAATTTTATAATGGAAAAAGAGGGTATCTCATATCACGATGCCCTCCTTCATCTTGCAAAAAAATATGGAATAAAGGTTGAGGAACGAGAGCTTTCTGATAAAGAGCGTGCTGAGATAACCCATCGGGAAAGCATGTACGTTGCTAATCATTGGGCAATGGAAGAGATGCAACGTCAGCTTAAGGATTCAGATGAGGGAAGAGACGTTGGATTACAGTATTTATATGGAAGGGGAATAACAGAGGAGGCAATAAAGGAATTTAAACTTGGCTATCTGGAAAATTCGGGAAATATGCTAACAGAGAATGCCAGAAAAGCAGGTTTTGATTTACAAGTATTCAAAGAATTAGGACTTATTGGTGTTAACTCGCGTGGGAAAGAGTATGACAAATTTTATGGACGTGTCATATTCCCCATTTTTAATTCAGCCGGTAAGACAATAGGTTTTGGAGGACGTGATCTTAAAGGGGGGGTAGCGAAATATATAAACTCTCCTGAATCTGATATTTATATCAAAAGCAATGAATTATATGGCATTTATCAGGCTAAGAATTCAATAGTGCGTCAGGATAAATGTTTTCTTGTTGAGGGTTATATGGATGTCATCGGGATGTGGCAGGCAGGTCTTAAAAACGTGGTAGCTTCCTCCGGAACTGCATTGACCGACGGACAAATCTCCTTAATCCATAGATTTACACAGAATATAACTATTCTTTATGACGGAGATAAGGCAGGAATAAAAGCAGCTTTGCGCGGAATTGACATGCTTTTATCGCACAAGATGAAAGTAAATGTTTTGCTTCTACCCGATGGAAAGGACCCAGATGAGTTTGCCAGGGAACATACACCCGAAGAGTTCAGAAAGTATGTAGAGGATCATGAAACTGATATAATTCGATTTAAAATAGATGTCCTTCTTAAAGATGCTGCAGATGACCCACGAAAGAAGTCTGAGGCTATTTTGAGTGTAGTAGAGTCGATTTCCAATATTCCGGAGGATGTGGAGAGAAACCTCTATATCCAGCAGTGCGCAATAATATTTAAGGTTGATGAGAATTTGCTTGCTCATGAAGTTGGGAAACGCAGATTTAGTATTGAACAGAAATTATCGGAGGATAGAAGAAAAAGGAAAGAGTATGAGACTATTAGCAAATCGGTTAGAGAACAGGATTCAACGATAAAGGAAACTGAGAGTATAAAAAAGAGGGAGAATCAGGTTGAAAATGGCGTTGATAGAACAGAATTAGGAAATGAGAAGAACGCAATTTTCAATAGTAAAAATCCTTTGCTTCCTCTGGAGAGAAAAGTCATTGAGAACTGTATAAGATATGGATTCCTTGAAATATGCCAGTATACTGATGAGGATGAAATCACTCATTCCGTTAATGTGATACAATATATAAAAGAAGAACTTGAAGCTGATGATTTAAGGCTGACCGATCCTCTTTTTGCAAAAATTTTAAAAATTATACCGGAATATTTCCATGATTTTCAGAAAGAGGTGACTTCTTTAAGTGAAGGAATAGATAAAAAACAACAGGAAGAAAGAAAAGAGGTATATGACAAAATTGCTTCTAAAGGGCTCGGAATATCAGAAATTGAGAGAGAGGAAAAAAAGCTTGAGGAAAGATTAAAAGAGGAAAAGGATTTACAGATTCAGGAATTTACCCGTGATTATGTTGGTAACATCCTCGCAAGTCATGAAGATTCCGAGATAAGAAATTTTGTTAACGATATAATTAATGACCGCTATATATTAAGTAAAATCTACCTGAAGAATGAAATAGCGCAAAATAATTCTGTGGATTATAATGTGCTTGTCCCCCGCTCTATAATTGAACTTAAGGAACAGGTACTTAATGCCAGGATGTGTACCTTACAGAGCGAACTTGCTAAAATAACGGCAAATGGAACGGACACTCCGGAAGAAGTAGGCAAGATTATGCAGGAGATGCGCGTGTTGCATCACATAAGGTCAGAAATAGCAAAAAATATTGGGGAAAGAATAGTAGATCCTCGTAATTTAAGAATTTCAAAACGAAAGTAATGGCTAATATTTTAGAAGTTAAGGAACTTTGTAAAAATTTTGGGTCTTTATCGGCTCTTAACGGTGTCTCTTTTAACGTTACCGAAGGGAGCATCACAGGTCTACTTGGTCCTAATGGAGCTGGTAAAACCACATTATTGAGAATTATAAACGCTATTTTAATCGCTGACAGAGGAGAAGTCCTGGTGGATGGTTCACCGGTAAATAAGGAAACTGTATCAGTGATGGGATATATGCCTGAAGAACGGGGTCTATATGATAAGATGCGCGTAGAAGACCAAATAATCTATTTCGGTCTTTTAAAAGGGGGAGAGAAACGCAGGCTCCGTGAAGTTATGAACATTTATTTGAAAATGTTTAATTTAGACGGTCAGGAACGTCGGCTAATAAAGGAACTTTCCAAAGGTAATCAACAGAAAGTGCAGATTATATCGACTTTGGTTCATGAACCCAAATTGCTGATTCTCGATGAACCATTCAGTGGTTTTGATCCTATTAATGGAGCTATTCTTCAAGATGTAATTTCACGTCTGCATGATAACGGCACAACAATCATGCTTTCTTCGCATAATATGTCATCTATTGAGGAGATGTGTAGTGATATTGCGCTCATAAATAAGGGAAATTTACTGGTTAAAGATAGTATCGAAAATCTTAAGGAGATAAATAAAGATAATACTTTGTTACTGACCACTTCATCACCACTCTCACTTGATTTCATTCTTCAGTCTGATATAGTTACCCATATTAAACCGGTTCATTCCCGAGATTGGAGAAAAGGGAACAGTTATAAACTTACAAAGAAACCAGGCACTGCCAATATGGAGATTCTTGATATTGTGGCTCATCAAAGTGATGTGCTTCAATTTGAGGAAGCTCTCCCCTCTTTGAAGGATATATTTATAAAGTACACAGTGGAAAATAAAGAATCCTAAGTAGGAATCGGTGATATTTTAATAAGCCACCTAAGTTAAGGTGTATTTTAAACAGAATTTTAAATAGCTTAAAAACATCCTAAGAATGAATAAGTTAAGAATAATTATAACAAATGAGTATCTAACAGATTTGAGATCAAAATCATTTTGGATATCCACCTTTTTAGTACCGGTAATTACTGTTTTTTTCGGAATTTTTATTGGTTTCATGATGAAAGATTCCGGTAGTTTTATGTCTATGCAAGAGGAGCTTACACCTGGTCCGAATTCTGAAAATATCACCGGGCTAAAGATTATAGGAATGCTTGTTGGAATATTTCTGGTATTATTCATAATGATGTATGGAGCCCAGATATTCAATAAGGTCAAAATAGAAAAATGTAATCGTATCGTAGAGGTTCTTGCTACCTGTGTAGAAGGAAGGGTTTTGATGCTCGCAAAGATAATTTCGGTAGGATTAATTGGTTTAACACAGCTATTGCTATGGTTTTTTCTAATTGCTCTTCTTGCAGGAGCGATCCTTCTGATATTTTCAGTTGAAATTCCATGGCACTATCTCCTTGATACAAGATTATATACTACATTAATATGGAGTATTTTATACTTTGTAGGGGGTTATATATTTTATGGTTCACTCTTCGCTGCCATCGGGGCCATGACAGATAAAAACAATGAAAATCAGGAATACGTTTCAGTTCTTACATTTATTCTTCTTGGAGCCTTTTACATTGGAGAATTTGCTGTAGATAATGGAACTTCACCTTTTGCAATAGCTTGTAGTTACATCCCCTTTACCTCACCGTCAGTTGGAGCGGTAAATGCTATAACATCAGCTGTTCCTTTATGGCAGTCGATTTTGAGCGTTGTTTCATTATACATTTTTGCCATGTTATCACTCTCTTTATCGGGTAAAATGTATACATCTTCGCTATTATTGAGAGGAAAGAAATTCTCACCTAAGGATATTGTAATATTCTTGAAATCTAAATGAAATCAATAATATTATACGCTCTCATGAATTTTAATTACAAAGGATATTCTGAGACTGGAAGATCATAGGGGATATGAATAAGTTCATATCCTCTTCTTTCCATTCCTCGAAACCATGTCATTTGTCTTTTGGCAAATTTATGGATTTCTATCTCAAGTCTCTCTAACATATCTTTATAATTCATCTCACCGATGAGATATAAAGTTATATACTTGTATTCAAGGCCGTAGTATATAAGGTCCTCGGGTTTAATCCCGCTTTTAATAAGATTATCAACCTCTTCAACCATGCCATTGTCAAGTCGTGATTTAAGACGTTTTGAAATCTTTTCTCTTCTTAAGTCGCGTGAAATGTCGAGAAGAAATATCTTACATTCGCGAGGATTTACATATTCTTTATCGGCATTTTTCCTCTCTTCTGGATGGTTAACGTAGTATTCCTCGATTTCAATAGCCCGAATAGCTCTCTGGCAATTATCTACATCAGTTGTGTTATGAAGAGATTTGTAGCGGCATAAAATCTTTGTAAGTTCTTCGATGGATTTCCCTTGTAGGGATTTTCTTAGTTCTTCATTCTTTTCGACTTTTGGAAGTCGTATTCCACTTATTGCAGATTCGAGATATAAGCCTGTACCTCCACAAACAATAATATTTTTTCCTCGTGAAAGAATATCCGCTTCTGCTTTTTCAAAGTCTGAAAGATAGTCATGCAGGTTATATTTGCTCCCTGCCGGGACTATATCAATTAGATGATAAGGAATATCACCATATTCCTCAAGATCTTTCCCAGTGCCTATATCCATCCTGGTATATACTTGACGGGAATCGGCACTGATGATTTCAGCATTTATTATTCTTGCTAATTCTACTGATTTCCCGGTTTTCCCACATGCAGTCGGACCGGTAATCACATACATATTATTTTTCATATCGCACCTTTAGATTTAAAGGTGCGCAGTCCTCTCCACCATTTTTTTAGTCGATAGAAAGAGGTGTCAGAATTGAACATGGAGATTTTAATCCATTTATCATCTTGAAAATCCAACTCTGATTCACGAACATCTCGCAGGTTGAAAGTGGGATTATAACTTTTGAGCTTATTTTTTCTGAAACCTTCTTCGTTAAATATTTTTTCGGTAAGCACAATAGTTGCAAGACGCGAAAGATCAGAACGGAAAAGATGAGTCATTTTCCCGGGATTATGAGAATAAATCTGTTTGATTTTTGAAAAATCCATCCATTTCCCCTCCGTGGCAAGGTGAGGATGATCCTCCGGCTCTCCCTCAAGAAAATAAAAATATCTCAGAATATTCTGTTTGAAAGTAGTATTTACTTTTCTACCATAGAAGAATCTCAGTTCTCCATCTTTTACCCCGGTGTTACGTTCTATAATAGTCCTGATCTCATTAACTGATATTCCGTTAACACTTTGACTATTAACAAAAGGAGTATCAATCAACTCCTTAAATGGAAAAGATGGATCAATAGTGTGTTCGTTTATATACATCTTATCTCCGCAACATACATAATAGCGGAGATAAGTTTTAGTGGTCATATCCTGCAGTTCGTCTGATGAAATGATTTCGTTATTTTCCTTTAAATCGAGATAAAGGTTATAATATCGGAATATGAAATATACCTCGTCAATTACAAAGAAGATAATTACAAACCACAGGAATATATACCAGTCTCTTGCATTGACGGCGATGTTATTATAAATCAAGAGATAATAACTCCAGACAACTACAGTAAGAACCCCAAACATTATTGCGAGATTCTTTAGCTGGAAGTGAGCCTCATAGCTGAAGATAGCTTCCGATTTAGCATGGTCGAAGTAGCTCCCTTTATTAGTTTTGCAATTCATGCAAAGTTTTATGCTATTTCTCCGCAGATATACTATGAGTGTAGAAATAAAACAGCAAGGGCAGACGTATAATGAGGGAATGAAGGGGTTATTAAAGAATATCAATTCATGTGGAAAAGATGGTGGAATAAGAATATTCCACATCCATAAGACATTGATAATTATACTTATAAAAGAATATAAAATCAGAGAATAGAAAAAAGCATAAGGAACAATCATACAATTGAATTGTTCCTTTTCTTTGTTATTATAAAGCATTGCATAGAGAATAGCTGTGACTACTATGGCCACAACCGGAGATAGATAAAAAGGCAGAATTCTACTGATGGCAATCATAGCCATCATTAGTAACAGACTGGTTGACAAGTTCTTCCAAAATTGGTAGAATTGTTGGCTGTTAATTTTATCTAAATCCTTTAAACTCATATCCCTTTTTCATTCAATCGTCCCTAATTATTCCAATTAATAAATATTAAGGATCTTCATTTGCAAAATTAGTAATTAAAAGTGAAATATTTACTATCTAAAATGTTAAAATTTAGTTTATTTCATTTAAAGATATAATTAACCCCGAAAGTGGAAAGGTTTCTTTCGGGGTTAATACTCGTTTATGGTTATTTTGATAATTTTATATCCAGAAAATCTTTTACCTTCCGGAATAACATGATACGTGCATTACACATACGCAGGCTATGTTCAAAACCCGTGAAGGCCATCATGTCAAACAGTGTACCTTCACTGTTTAACTTTGATGTATATTTCAATGTATTGTAAAAATGAACATTATCATCTGATGTCCCTGACATAATCAACAGGCTTCTGTTCATGTTTTCAGTTCTGTTAAGAGCAGATGATGCGTCATACCCATCTTTGTTTTGTGAAGGAGTGAGCATGTATCGTTCGGTATAGATGGAATCATAATATCTCCAATCTACTACAGGAGCCATAGATATACCCGCTTTGAAGGGATTTCCCGGTTGCGATAATTCCATGAGTGTCATATAACCCCCATAACTCCATCCGAAGCAACTGATTCTGTCACTATCAATATATGGAAGAGAACTAAAAAATTTTGCTCCTGAAATCTGGTCCAGAGTTTCAAAATGACCAAGATTCTTATATACAGCAGTTGCCCAACTGTATTCTCTGTTGCCAGTGCCTCTCCCGTCGACAGCAGCAACAATGTATCCTTGAGATGCAATATAAAAAATTCCCTCCATTCTCCATTTATTGAGAACTTCCTGAGATTCAGGACCATTATACTGATACATCATTAGCGGATATTTTTTTGATGGATCGAAATCTGAAGGTTTAATAATATATGCATTCATCTCTTTACCTTCATCATTCTTTACCTTTAGGAATTCCATTCGCGGAGCATCCTTATATTTTTCAGTATAAACCTTATTGTCTTCTACAACAATAAGTTTTTTACCATTTGTATCCCATAAAGAAAATTCCGGAGGTGTAGTGGCACTCGAATAAGAACGGAGATAATAACTGTAATCAGAGCTAAACCACGCTTTTTCTGTCCCTTCAATGTTATGGAGTAGAGTTATTTTTCCTGTTTTATCAACAGATGCAATTGAACGATTTATAGCTCCCAGAGATGTGGTTTGAAGATAATGCTTACCTGTTCGAGGATTATATCCGTAATACTCAGTAACATTAAAATCACCTTTTGTTAATTCTTTAATTAAAGAACCTGAGTATGAATACTGATAAAGATGTCGATATCCGCTTTTGGTGCTTCCTAATATAAAGAAATCATTGTAGTATCTCACCATTTGGTAAGCTGACGGAGAAAGCCAGGTCTCCCCTTTTTCGGAATAAATCAGTTTAGCAATTGTTGAACCGGTATTTACCTTATAGAGTTTTAGATCATTCTGATCTCTGTTAAGGGTCATAATCATAAGATTTGTTCCTGCTCCATCAAACTCCATCGATGGGATGTAATCGCTTTCTGCAATCGGCAGTTCCATCTTTTTTGTAGTTCGGTTATTTAAATCGTATGCGAATACAGAGACTATGGAATTAGGATAACCGGAAAGAGAGTACTTGTATGTATATGGCTGGGGATATTCATCACTCAGAGGATCTGAATCACAATAACTTTTATAATTATCAAAAGAATAAGAGGGTACTTTTGATTCATCGAAGCGAATGAAAGCCAATGTATTGTCATCACCGCTCCAACGCATAGTGTTAATAATTCCAAATTCCTCTTCGTATCCCCAATCAGGGACACCGTAAATAACATTATTTATCCTCCCATCTTCAGTGATAGGTCGATCGGTCTTATAATCCAGATTAGAGATATAGATATTATTATCTCGAACGTAGGCGACAAGTCGGCCGTCATGTGAAAGAATCGCACCTCTTTGTGGTCCTTCATCAGACACTTTTGCAAGTGTTGAACGCATTGTATCATATACGTAATACTCTGCAGTGAATGAATGACGATAAATTTTATGAATATCGTTCCAAAGAAGAACTTTCTTTCCGTTATCACTTATAGAAAATCCATCGAAAGAAGAAATTTTCACATCTCCTTTAACACTGTTGATATCAAATAGAGTACCAATCTTTTTTCCTGTTTTATAACTGAAAATTTCGATTGACTTTTCATCATCTGAGATTGCTGCGTAAGTTGCACCGTCATTTAACGGTGTCATCTCTTTTACAGATGCCGGTGCCGCAATTTTTAGGTCACAGAAATCTGCAATATCCAGATTAGCTGCTAAGGAGTTTCCGGCAATAGCCAAAAATCCGGCTATTATAAAGGAATATTTCATGAAATAATTAATTGTTATGAATTAAAAATTAAAGAGGGTGACTCCGGTTAAGGAGACATCCTCTTCATGAATACATTAAAATCAATAAGAACGAGCAAACACTACTCTTTGAGCAGATGGTTTACCTGTAACCATACACACTCCGGGTGTTTTATCTCCTTCAAAAGGTATACAACGGATTGTTGCTTTAGTTTCTTCCTTAATTTTCTCTTCTGTTTCTGGGGTTCCATCCCAATGTGCTAAAATAAAACCACCTTCTTCAATTTTTTTCTTGAAATCATCATAGGTGTCAACTGAGACAGTATGTTCTTCGCGGAATTTAAGAGCACGGTTATAGAGACTCTTCTGGATATCCTCCAATTCTTTCTCTATATGGTCAGCTATCCCTTCAATTGGAAGTGTTTCCTTAGATAATGTGTCACGACGCATCAGTTCGACAGTACCATTTTCAAGGTCTCTTTTACCAATTGCTAATCTAACCGGTACCCCTTTTACTTCGTAATCAGCGAATTTAAATCCGGGACGCTTGTTGTCAGCCGTATCATATTTTACACTAATCCCTTTAGTGCGTAACTTATTTATAATCACATCTACTTTTTCAGAGATAGCCTTTAAGTCATCATCAGTCTTATAAATAGGGATAATAACCACCTGTATAGGAGCTAATTTTGGGGGTAAGACAAGACCATTGTCATCACTATGTGTCATAATTAATGCTCCCATAAGTCTTGTAGAAACTCCCCAAGAGGTTGCCCATACATATTCAGGTTTGTTATTTTTATTAATGAAGGTGACATCAAATGCTTTGGCAAAGTTTTGACCTAAGAAGTGAGATGTGCCGGATTGTAATGCTTTACCATCCTGCATCATTGCTTCAATGGTGTATGTGTCCAATGCGCCGGCGAATCTTTCATTTGGTGATTTCACTCCTTTTACCACCGGAACGGCCATGAAGTTTTCAGCAAAATCAGCATACACATTCAACATTCTAATTGCTTCCTCTTCCGCTTCCTCACTTGTGGCATGAGCTGTATGTCCTTCTTGCCATAAAAATTCAGCAGTCCTGAGGAACATACGTGTTCTCATCTCCCAGCGGAATACGTTTGCCCATTGATTTACAAGAATAGGGAGGTCTCGATAGGAATTTATCCAATTCTTATATGTGTTCCAAATTATTGTTTCAGAAGTTGGTCGAATAATTAACTCCTCTTCCAAACGAGCTGCCGGGTCTACCACCACACCATCCCCTTCAGGGTCGTTCTTGAGTCGATAGTGAGTCACGACAGCACACTCTTTTGCAAATCCTTCAACATGATCTGCTTCACGACTTAAAAAGGATTTTGGAATTAAAAGAGGGAAATAGGCATTCTGGTGTCCGGTTTCCTTGAACATCCGGTCGAGTTCATTTTGCATCTTTTCCCAAATGGCATAACCGTATGGTTTTATAACCATACAGCCTCTTACTGCTGACTGTTCAGCCAAGTCGGCTTTTACAACAAGTTCATTATACCATTGAGAATAATTGTCACTTCTTTTTGTGAAATTTTTTAATTCTTGTGCCATTTATATGGTGATATTTAATTTCTAAGTTTACAGGATATAGATCATCTTTAACGAAGTCGGTCAGCCGAACGTAGCAGATTACGATCTTTTCGGATGAGACGCCATGCAATAATCATCAGAACCAAAGAGAGAAATGGAGCACAAATTATGGAAGACCAGCTCATATCTGCTCCATCGATAGCGTAGAAACTCTCCAATATTGATATTACTATTACCGCTATCAACAATAGAATTTCTATAAGACAACAATTCATCTGAAGTCTTAAATTTTTGTATAGGAAAACGGTCAGTAAAGGTAAGAAAGCACTAAGCAAGGATATCGCGAAGAAATAATATGTACTTGCGTAGATGCCTGACGGTGCGTTTCCGGTTGCTTCTCCCTCATAGAATATACCTGAAGTTGTTACGTTAAAGCTGTAGTCTGTGGTTTGAAATTGACCGAGAGACATGAAGCTGAACATAGCCATTAAAACACATGCCAGAAGCAAAATTAAGGATTGCCAACGTTGTATTACCATTATTCTAAAACCTAATATTTATGTATTTCTTACTAATTTTATCGTAATCTGATTTTATTATGCAAATTTAATATTTTTAACCTTTTTACACAACCCGTAGACTTAGTTTATTATTTTTTCCTAAGGTGTAAAGAATATGTGGCATGATTTTTGTTATTTATATGATGAATTTTTAGATTAGGATTTTAGTGATGATTCAACAAGAAAATATTTTAGCCGGACTTAAAAAAGTAAAAAATCTGATCAGTAAGGATAAAATTGCCCAATCCATTAGCGAATTGGGCGAAATTCTTAAATTCCAAAAGGAATTTTCCTATCTGGAATTTCTAAATCAGTTATCGGCGTCTTATAAATACATGCTTGAATATGCTTTGACGGATAATAACGATGCCGGAAGAGATATGATGTTATCAGACATAAAGCTTAATCTTGATGGGTTAGCTGATGAATTAATCAGTAATATTGAAAGTAATTCTAACCCTGAAATTTTCTATGCTACAAAAAGATTGGTTAAAATTCAACAACAGTCTTTAGAAGAATTATTGAGTCTTCTGAAAAGCATAGAATTGGAATATGACGTTTTAAAGGAAACCGGTATTTATCCTGAGGAGACAATTATAAAAAGGGAGAATTTAGTCGATAATTTATTTGAGAAAGTTTTTGCTTTACCCTTCCATTCAATAAAGGAATTAAAATTATTAAAGGATTTTATTTTCGATTCCGAGAAGCCGGAGGATATAAAGGAGATAATTATTTCCGCACTCTTTTTGTCGGCATCGGTGGTGTATGATAGGCACAAACTATTGACTCTTATTGATATATACGATAATACCTCAGATAAGTTAGCGGCCAGAGCTCTCATAAGCATCATCCTCTTATTGGATAAAAATTCAGAAATTATAGAGAAAGATTTAGTTATAGGTCAAAGACTGGAAATCTGGAAGGATTCTTTAATAAATTATACCAGGCTCAGGGATACCGTTATGGCATTGCTGCGCACTGTTGATACTACCCGGATTAATGATCGTATGAAGGAGGATTTGATACCGGGGTTAAGTAAATTAAGTCCGGATCTTGTTAAGGAACTTTCCAAGAAGATTAAACAGGATGATCTTGAAGAGCCTGAATTTAATCCGGAATGGGAGGAGATGCTGCGTGAATCCGGATTAGAGAAGAAGTTGCAGGAATTTGCAGAGCTTCAGAATGAGGGTGCGGATATCATGATGATGCCTTTCTCTCAATTAAAACAATTCCCTTTTTTCAATAAATTACCTCATTGGTTTCTTCCCTTTAGTCCACACCACAGTTCTTTAAAGGTACTTCGGAATCTCAATAACTCGTTCTTTACCTCTATGCTTAACGTAGGACCTTTCTGCGACTCTGATAAATATTCTTTTACACTTTCTTTGAATCAGATGCCTTCTCAGCAAATAGATTTGATGAAAGTCCAAATGGCAGGTGGCATGGAGCAGATGAAACTTGAGCACGATGAGATGCTATTGAAGTTGAAGAATCCTGATTTTTCCAATGAAGTAAAGAATTATCTAAGAAATCTTTATAGGTTTTATAATTTATTTCGGAAAAAAGATGAGTTTCAAAATCTTTTAGCAAAACCTGTAAATTTCATCAATCTTCCCTTTATTGGGGATTGGCTTAAAGAGAGAGAGCTTGTAAATCTTGCAGCCGAATTTTTCTTTAAACGTGGATACTATGATTATTCGCTACGACTTTTCGAAATTATAGCAGATTCTGACCCCGAAGAGATGGTCTTTGATAAAATAGGATATTGTTATCAATCTCTATCACGTTGGAATGAGGCTATTGATGCATACAAAAAGGCTGAAATGTTTGGAAATGAAAATTTTTGGAGACTTAAGATGATGGCCATCTGTTATAGGTCTCTTAATCAATGGGATTCGGCTGCTGCATGTTATAACAGGCTATTAGAAAATGATTCTGAAAATCTTAATTTCCTCTTTAATCTCGCAATATGCGAAATGAATCTTGGAAATTTCAGGAAAGCCGCAGAATTATGCTACAAATTTGACTATCTCAAAGCTGGAAATACAAAGGTTTTACAGATTCTGGCTCTTGCAGAGGCATTTGATGGTAATCAGTCAAAAGGAAAGAGTGTTGCCGAAAGAATTATTTTTGAATGTGGGATTGATTCAGATTTTACAAATTATTTTGTTCTTGGAACATTGCATTTGAATAATGGAGAACTCAAGGATGCGCTTAAGTTTTACAGAATGATGGATTCGGATCCGGAGAAATGGTTTTCTCTTGTTACAAATGAAATGAGAAAGACAGGATTGCTAAAATTAAATTACAATCGGCTTATTCTTATGAAGGAATATGATATTCTTTCCCAGATTTGATATATGATGCTGAGACAAAAAATTGAGAATTACTAATTTAAAGATTGTTAAGATATTGATTAATGGAAAAAGGCGCCTTTATAGCGCCTTTTTTCATAATATTGCATTTTCTATATTTTCAATAATTGTTCCCATTTCATCCGTATTTATGTCAAGTCTCTCCTTAACGGCACCTATTCCATGGAGAACCGTGGCATGCTTTCTATTAAGTTTGAGACCAATTGAAACAGAAGAGAGTCCGGTATGTTTGTTACACAAATACATTACTACTTGACGAGCATCAGCTATATCTCTAACTCTGCTTTTGGTGAAAAGTACATCTGGGTTTAAATTGAAATACTCCGCGGTGGCTTCGACAATCATATCAAAATTTACTCTTTTCTTAACCTGTACTTTGACAGAATGCTTCATCACCTCCTTAGCAAGGTCAAGAGTTATAGGACAGTTAAGAGTAATTGATCGTGTCAAAATTCCTAATACTATTCCTTCAAGTTCTCTGACAGAGGATGTTGCATGGGTTGCAATTAAATTTATCACATCATCCGGAATCATCAAACCATTATTTTTTGCTTTAAAATCCAGAATCTTTTTCCTTAGTTCAAAATCCGGACGGGGTAATTTTTCAGTAATACCCCATTTGAAACGATCAATGAGTCTGTCAGCTACGCCGTCGAGTTCGATAGGTGGTCGGTCGCAGGTAAATACAAGCTGTTTTCCATTTTGATGGAGATGATTAAATACCGGGAAAAGAGCATCGCTTCCGGTCTTAATTTTATTCGCAACCTCTTGCAAATCATCAAGCAAAAGAACATCAAGGTTTGAAAACCATTTAATGAATTTTGGCACTTGCTTTGTGATGACCGCATTGGCATATAGTGTTTGGAACTGTTTCATGGTGGTAAAGAGAACTTTCGCATGAGGATTATTCTCTTTTACTCTAATGCCGATAGCTTGCATCAGGTGTGTTTTTCCAACACCAACATCTCCATATAAAAAGAAGGGGTTAAAATTATTGTTCTTAGGGTTGTTAGCTATATATTCTGCAATGGTTACAGCAAGTTTATTACTTTCCCCTTGGCAATAATTCTCAAAATTATTAGCATCATTCAGCTGAGGATCGAAATTTTCACCCCCTTTTAATGTATTCCCTTCAATAGCCGGTTTTTGAAAATTGGTTTTCTCCAATTTATTTGTAATGGCATGGCTCCTCTTAGGACTCGGAATTACAACATTTGATTTGTCATCGTCCTTTATTATAGGAACGGAATATTCAATCTTGACATTCTCTCCGAAGTATTTTTTCTTGGCGGCATGAATAAGATCGTAGAAATCATCTTCGTATATTTCGTAGCAGAAACGTGAAGGAATATTAAGAGACAGAACATTATCTTTAAAAGATTCCATAGTGGTTTCAGCGAACCATGTGTTAAATCGTTCGCTACCTACAATATCCTTAATGAATTGAAGGAATCTTTCCCAAAGTTCTTTATTTCTGTCCATCTTCTACCAAATATTTTCCCCTGACAATACCATTGCCGTAAAAGGATTACAAAATAAGTTATAAAAAAGATAAAAAAAAATAGGTAAAGAATTTGTTTTTTTCGATTTTTAAGTAACGTAAAGATTATCAGCTTGACACAATTAAAAAAATTTAAATAAAAACAGCAGACATGAAGTGTCTGCTGTTTTTATAATACTTTTATTTTTTAAGATAATTCTCTTCAGAATGGTCTTTCGTGACTCATTAAAGCAATTTTATGCTGATATATCTTTTGGGATTCTTTTTGATATCAATTATTAATGAGTCAATGTCGGCCGATACTCTGTTAAGACGATTATAAAGCTCCGGATCGTTCATGAGTTTACCCAATGTCCCATCCTTAGAATTCAGTTGATTACTGAGTGTGACTAAATTATTAGTAACAGATTCGACATTCTGCATAGTTGGCTCTAAAGGGAGTCTTTTAAGTTGATATGAAAGATTGCCAAGATTAGAGATAACTGTGTCAACGGAATAAGTGATATTTTTTGTATTTCTCATCACTACAGGTATGTCGCGGTTCAAAGTAGAATTCAGACCATTTGAAGCGAGAAGAACATTTTCAGTAATTCCATCAAGACGATTAATAGAAGAAGCAATGGCAGGGTCGGCAACAAGATTATTCAAATTACAGATAAGGGAATCTATATGCGGAAGGATATTATTAATCTGAGGCATAATTCCATCTTGAAGAGCCGCCATTAAATCAGCAGGTGTTTGAGTGGCAACTTCTCCTCCTACAGGTAACATTTTTTGCGATTTACCTAAAATTAGATTTATGCTTGAGCCACTCATAATGGATGAAGTAATAATAGCTTTAGAGTCTTCCGGAATCTGCAGATTCTTATTTACAGCTATTACAACCTCTATCTTTCCGGGTGTTGAATAGTTAAAATTAATTTCTCTAACTTGTCCTACCTTATATCCGTCAATTGTCACCGGTGCAGATATTTCAAGACCATTAACGTTTTCGTAATTAGCGATATAGAAATTTGCCGGCTTAAAAAGATTAATACCCTTCAGATATTCAATCCCAATAATGAGAATGGCGATGGCTGCCAATACACTTAAACCAATGGTAAGTTCTTTAGAAAAAATCTTTTTCATAACTAATAATCCGGAGAGAATTTTAATTATATATTTTGCTTCAAAATTAACAATAATATTTCATGTAACTATAATTATAACCTAAACATTTATAAATAATACGTGTTTTCTACTAATATTTATTTTTTCGTTTCAAGAATAAAAGCATCAGGGAACAATTTTTTTACCTCAACCAGTTTCTTTTCAATCTCCTTTTTATCAGCGCTTTCCCCGTAAGTATATTTATATAGATTGTTTTCGTGAATCATAGAAATAGGTTTCAATCCTTGAAAACGGGGATTGTCTTGCCGGAGTTTTTCAGATGAAGCCAGTATCTGGATGCAATAATTGGTTTTTAAATGTTGAATCTTCCCTTTTCTTTTATCTTTATTCTTAACAATTTGTGATTTTTTATCCTTATTTTCCTTTGAATTATTAGAAATATTCCCGGTCTTTACATTTAAATTTTCTGCAGATCTCATGGGCTCTCCCAATCGTTCATTGTCATGATGTAAAGGTATATTCCCGGTCTCAATAACTTTCGAATCAGAAGCTAATTTTGCACTTTCAGAACGACGGCGTCTTTGGGTATTAACCGGTTTATTGGATGAAGTCTCCCGGACTCTATGTCTTACAGGCTGAGATTCAGTTGAAGATAACAAAACCGGATTAACCGGCTCATTATCATAATTCTCAGTTTCCATTTTTTTGGGTAACTCATTATCTGCCGAAGCTTGAAGCTCCTTCATCGAAATACGTTTTTTTTCAGATTCAATTTCGCGTTTTTTTTGTTGTGGTGAAGGTGCCACAGTAGATTCGGTGTGTTCTTTTGAATAATATTCCTTAATGGCATTAAAAATAGCTTCAGCAAGTTTTGACTGTCCATCTTCAGAAGCTAAATATTGAGCCGACACGGGATTACATATAAAATCTAACTCTATAAGCACTGCAGGCATTGAGGTAGCCCATAATACCCAAAATCCCGCTTGATGTACTCCCCTGTCCTTTCGTGAGGCAACTTTAACAAGTTGCTTTTGCACATCATTTGCAAATCTGATACTTTTACTCAGGTTCTTTTTCTGAGCCATTTCAAATATGATATATGACTCATCCTTATTAGGATCAAATCCCTGATATTTTGTGTCATGATTGTTCTCAAGTTCTATTACCGAGTTCTCTCTACGTGCCACGTTCATATTATTGGCATCCTTATGCAGACCAAGAGCATAAACTGAAGCACCAGAAACATTGGTACGATTCTTATTCGACTTATCCACGGAGTTTGTATGAATTGAGATAAAGAGATCTCCCTTCGCTTTATTTGCTATGTCTGCTCTTTCCTGTAAGGTTTTAAAAGTATCGTCCGAACGGGTATAAACTAATTTTGAATTTTTAAGATTCTTCTTTACTAACTCACCGACCTTGAGTGCAACCCCAAGATTAATAGCCTTTTCTGTTGTTCCATTGTCAATTGCACCATGATCATGCCCTCCATGACCAGGATCAATAACTATGGTAAATTCATTTCCTTTAGCACTAAGAGTAGTGGCTGGTAAAAATATTGCAAGTGTTATAAAAACTAATTTAAAAAGGTAAGTTATATTTGAATTCATGTTAAAATTTCCGATTGCTTTGTGTTTACAAAATTAGTGAAAAATTAAGAATTTTCATTTTTTGTTTTATATATTTTTTTATCTTATATATGTAAAGTAATTTTACAGCTAAGTGACCCTGTCAATAATATCGATTATTAAGGAAATGAAAAGTTATATAATAAATCATGGATTATAATTTTATAAATCAACATCTTAAAGAACCAATCGAAAAACTTGTTTTAAAATATTCAAATAAAGGGAAAGAGATTCTTCAGATAGAATGTCGCCGTAAATTCTCTTCTAAACTATCTTCGTATATATCAAATCCTAATTTTCTCTTTCCATCTATATTAGCAGGAGAGCAGGCAACTAATCAGTATGTTGCTGATTTCAATTCATCATTTTTTAAACCGGAAGAAAGGGTTGTAGATATGACTTCAGGTCTCGGTATTGATTCCATCTCTATAGCAAGAAAAGGTTCCAATGTGCGAGCTTTTGATATAGACATGAATAAGGTGGATTGTCTTAAACACAATATACAGATTTTGAATGTTCCAAATCTAAAAGTTTATTGTGAGGACTCATTGAGTTTTATAGAATCCTCAAGTGAAAAATTTAATTCAATATATGTTGATCCGGCCCGAAGGTCGGAAGATGGGAGAAAACTATATATTCTTTCCGATACACTGCCGGACATAGTAGGAAACTATAAGATGATAATGGCAAAATGTGAAAGATTGATTATCAAAGCTTCCCCTATGGTGGATATAATGGAGTGTATCCGATTACTTCCTGACTTAAAATGTATTTATGTTGTGTCTTACAGGGGGGAATGTAAGGAATTATTACTTTTATGTGGAAAAGTTGAAAAAAAGGGAGTATATGAAATAAGTATTGCGGCTGACGGTTTAATCTCTGAGTTCAAGGTTCGAGATTCTCTTCAGAAAGGAGATGAGAAAAATTATCAATTTCTCAAGGATTCACAAGAAATTATGGGTGGATTTATTTATGAGCCTAATGCCGGCTTAATGAAAATTGGTGATTGGGATGCAATACATGGTATATATCCGGAAATAAAAGGATTCTCTAAGAATACTCATCTGTTTTATTCGGAACGTTATTATCCCGATTTTCCCGGGAGAATTTATCACAAAGTCTCAGTTCCTAAAAAAGTGATTTGAAAAGTATGAAAGGATATCCGTTAAATGTAATAAGCAGGAATCATCCATTGACAGCTTCGCAAATAGAGCAAAAATATTATTTAAAAGGAGGAAAAGAAAGATATTTGATTGGATGTAGAATAGGAATAAAAGAAAAACCTGAATTATTATTAACTTCCCGAATAAAATAATAGAGTAGATATAGCTGGTAACTATAAAGACAGTGTCTGAATACGATATTCAGACACTGTCTTTAGTTTAAATTAGTATGTATTAAAATCTTACACCCAAAGTAAGGACCACTTGATTATTAGAGAAAGAGAGTTTTGAATGTGGAGTTGTCTCCTGACCTCTCAATACATCAGAAGGATCGGTGGGATAAGGATAGTAATCAGAAGACTGATGCTTATTGATGTAAGCAAGGTCTGAATAAAAGTGTTTACCATGATATCCGATACCGGCAGTAATATAATTTGTGGAATTATTAAATTTATAGCTTGGTCGTGTATCAGAAGTGAAAATTGTTTCTTCACCTTTTCTGGCTTTCTCTGTTATAGGCGATGAAGAAAAACTATATCCGGCCCTAACCGAGAATGAAGAAGTAATTCTAAATTCTGCTCCCAATCTGATTGTATTGGAAGTCTGACAGTAAGTTTTGATGTCTTGATTGGTATCTGTATAAGGATCAGAAATATATTGTCCGTAACCAAGAGATTTCGAAGAGGCATTAGCATAATAGGGATAATCCCACCAATCATAACCGGGATCATAACCACCTCCCCAACTATAGTTGTTTGTAGGCACGGAGAATTTCATGTCTTTATAATTAGCCCACTCGTAGTCAAGGGAAATTATAAATCTTCCTCCAATTACTCCGGCAGCACTTGCTACGAATTTCCAAGGTGTACGGAAATTCATATCAACAGTTGCCGGGTATCCATTATTATAATATACGGTTTTGTACGCATTTCCGGCATACTGATAATTAAGTTGACCGGAATAAGTTTCAGTGAGTGAATACCAGGTCGGGGTATGAAACGCAAAACCTAAACGTAATTCTTGAATTGGTTTGACAATTACACCTAATTTATAATTAAAGCCGGTACCGGAAGCCTGATAGAAGTTATCAAGATCCCATTTGGCATTTATCTGATCAAATCCACCCTGAGAATTCTCGACGTATGCATTTTGAAGTCTTTCCTCCCATACGCTTGAAAGACCATAGTTAAAATTAATAATATCGAAATCCATACCCCAGTAGACTATATTAGCGATATTTCCACCAAGTGAAATATTATATGAATCAATTCCTCCTGTTTCTTGAAACTCAAATATTCCACTTCCGGTAGTGCCGTTACCCCATTGTCCAACCCAATTTGGATTATCAGCATTTCCGGTGGGTGTAATCAAAAGACCGTTATAACCTAAAATTGACATCCATGGAGCAGCAGGACCTCCATCCTGGGGATTCCAGGGATTAAAATTGTCTGTTCCATACAAGTCATTTTCTGTCCATGACTGTCCCGGATATGGTCCGTTATTTGTGACCCCTGCAATATAATTTGAAAGCGAGTTTTGTAAATGAGGGAAAGAACCTGATACCCGACGGTTGAATGATGCAGTCTTATTGTAAGTGAATCCGAAATTTAAATTCGGTACAACGTTGCTGTTTAATCTCAGTGTAAACACTGCACCGGCATTATTCAATTGAAATTTTGTAAAATTCGTTTTCTGTTTATAACCGAAAGAATCGCTGGTAGCTGATTGACAATCCAAAGCACCCGTTAATGCAATATCACTGCTACGGTAAACACCGATACCTGCAGGGTTAACCGAGATTGCAGAAAGGTCACCACCTAAAGCACCAAAAGCACCACCCATAGACATAAAACGGGCAGTCCCTTTTAAGTCTTGTTGAGTAAAATTTATAGCTTCAACAGCACTTTGTCCATTCATTACGAAAGGAAATGCTGCTGAAAGAAATAATATAGATAAATTCTTATTCATAATCAGTAATTTTACATGTTATCTTCTACCTCCGGTTCTTCCAGCATTCCCCCGACTGCCACCGCTATAGCCTCCGGAGCTTCTGCCACCTCCATTGTATCCTCCTCGCATTGACCCGCTATTATTTGAATTGCGGTTATAGCTGTTACTATTATTAGTAGTTGTATTGCGGTTATAACTATTCTTGTTACTATTATTAGAACTATTACGCTGAGTAGATGAGCCAGAGTTGTAACCACCTCTTTTTGTACCTCCGTTAGAAACAGCTGGTGTAGGATTTGATGATTGTGATGGTCTTGTAATTGATGTCTGTGGTTTATTCAAGACTCCCGGACGAGTAGTAACGGAAGGACGAGAAGAGACTCCGGGGCGTGTGCCTGCAGTATGATTGCCAGAAACTGTTGGGCGAGTGGTCACCCCGGGACGAGAAACTCCTGAGGGTCTGACAGAAGGACGAGTACTTCCGGTCCATCCCGGACGCGCTCCAACAGTGTGATTACCAGGTCGATAATCTGCATAATAAGGTCGAATAGGGCGTACAGGTACAGGACGCCATCCCGGACCCCAACCCCAGGAAGGACCCCAATTCCAGTACCATGGAGAACCATATACAGGATAATTCCATGCATACCAGGGATCATACCATCCAATGTTCCAACTTATGTTCCAGCCTAAATTCCAACCTAAATTCCAACCGGAACCCCAAATCCAGGGATTCCTATAATAAGGATAAACATTTGAATAAATCGGAAGGAAATAAGGATATCCTCCTTCATATATTACATTTATGTTTCCGTAAGAATTATTGAGTACATCGGCCAACAGATTGGAGTTGTCTATTACAATCGTTGGATTATAAAATTTTTGAATCTGTTGGGTGTAAATGAAATCTTCTCCGTTTTCAACAAAACTTCCTATTGTATCAATTGGAGTAAGGTAATATTGTCCCCGTCGATTATATTCATCCGGGTCTATATTTGAAAAATCGGCTATATAATTTGACTTCTGTTTATTGACAGCAATCTTTTTTTCTTTCTTGGGATTGTAATATATATCGTCATTATTATAATCATCAGCATATAGACAAGGAAGTCCAATAGCCAACATCACCAAAAGAATCGATATTTTTTTCATGATTATTATTCTTTTATTGAGAGTTAAATAAAATTCCGGTTTTATAACATTAAGACAATGCAAAGATAATTCCGTTTATATTTAAATTATAAAAAAATGTTAAAAATAGAAGGAAATTTTGTGATTATGGATAGCCCTTAATCTCTCTCCGGATTCTTTAACTCTTTACAAAGATAATGAATACTTTTTAAATATGCTAAAATTTCAGATAAAATTCCCTGCAAAGATTTTTATAGTTTGTTGTTGGGATACCCGGTGATTCTTCTAAAGTAAGCAAATCCGGGCAATAAGGGGTGTTGAATTCCTTTTCTCTATAGTTTAGTCTGGGAATATATTTCCATTCAATAAGGCAACGCCTTAATGGTGTATCAGCTCTTCCTCTTACAATTGTTACCCTTTCTAATGATAACCCGCATATCTCTGCGCATTGTAATACTTTTTCTTTTTGACCAACAGGTATAATTATGGATAATCTACCCCCCTCTTTCAGAAGTTCTTTACTTTTTTTAATTAATTTATCAAGAGACAGAGAACACTGATGCCGCGCAGAGATTCGGGGATCAGAAGATTGAATAATACCTGAGTCAAAAAAAGGTGGATTACTTACTATTAAATCAAATTTATCGGTATTCTCCATTTGTGTGAAGTCAATTAATTTTGCATTAAGTCTTTCAGAGAATGGAGATTTTTTGAAGTTATAATTTGCTTCTTCTACAGAACCAAGATGGATATCAACACCCAGAACCTTAATATTTTCGCTTCTTTGGGCTATCATCATAGAAATCAATCCGCATCCAACACCGATATCCAATACCTCGCCGCTTAAGGGGACAGAGCACCAGGAACCTATCAGAGTACCATCAATACCTACTTTAAGAGAACTTTTAGAGTGAGATATTTCAAATTTTTTAAATTTAAAAGGAGTTGTTTGTTTCATTTTAAGGTGTTTCCATCTGTTTTATAACATTATTTACCTTTTGCAAATATATAATTTTTCAAAAGAAATTTACGGATTTGATGTTTAATTTTACCGGGAGATTAATTGTATAATTTAATAAAAGTTCTAATTTGAAGAAAAAAGAAGAAGTAATGATTGGACGAGAGGAAAGAATGAAAAAAAATCCTTAATTTTGTAGTTTGGAAAAGTAAAATTTAATGAATCCGGTTAGAAAGATTTTATTTAATCCGATTGAAATAAAATTAAACGTGAAATTCATTATATTTTAAATGGACAAGAAGTTAATTTAATATGATAAATCAAGATAAATTCGATAAATTAAGAAAAAATATTTCTTCCATGAAACCGGTAGGAACAATAGTCTCCGAAGTAGAGGAAGGTAACAATGATAACACAGATTTCAGTATTAATTTCGATAAAATACCTATCATCCCTTTACGTGGAATTGTTCCTTTCCAATTTTTAACATTACCATTGCCTATTGGAAGAGAATCTACTATTCTTTTATGTCGTAAAGCTTACGAAGATAATTCTGCAGTACTTTTAGTCACTCAGAAGGATGCTAATGAATTAAATTCACTGAAAGCAGAATTATATGAAGTTGGAATAATAGGAAAGATACTGAAAATATTTACATTACCGGATGGTTCTGAATCAGCATTTGTATTATGTGGACATCGCGCTAAATTAAAGTCAATAGATCGAACTGGTGAATATTTAACAGGAGAAATAGCCCCTCTCCCCGATTCCATACCACAGCAGAACGATAGCAAATATGATCCTCTGGCCTTATCACATACGGCAATTGACGTATTTATGAATTTTCTTGATATGCTGGGAGATGAGGAAACACGCGAAATTCGTTTTTCAGTTGAGCAGCTTGATTCTGTAATTAAGCAGATCAATTATATCTGTGCCAATGCTCCAATTGACATAAGACAGAAAAATATTCTGTTGGAAACTACAAATTATGTAAAGAGAGTAGAAAAGTTGCTGACGTATCTCGATGAAGCATATCAATTAATGCAAATGAAGGTTGAGATTCAGAAGCGTACGCAAAGTACATTGTCTCGTCAGCAGAAAGAAGCATTCTTGCAACAGCAAATCCGTACGATTCAGAACGAATTGGGTGCAGCTGCCGAAGATGATGATATCTCTGAATTTAAACAGAGAGCAAAACATAAATTATGGAATGAAGAAACAGAAAAACATTTTCAGAAGGAGTTGCAAAAAATGGAGAGATACAACACTGCTTCACCTGAATATGCTATTCAATACTCCTATCTGGATAATTTTCTTAATCTCCCTTGGGAATTCTATATCCCGGAACATATTTCTATAGACAGAGTTGAAAAGAAACTTAACAAAGACCATTATGGATTGGATAAGGTAAAAGATAGGATTCTTGAACATATATCTGTATTAAAGTTACGAGGAGATCTTAAAGCGCCTATCTTATGCTTGGTAGGACCTCCGGGAGTAGGAAAAACTTCTCTCGGTAAATCAATTGCAGATGCCTTAGGACGTGAATATTCAAGAATTTCACTCGGAGGGTTGCATGATGAAGCAGAGATACGTGGCCACCGACGAACTTATATTGGTGCTATGCCGGGCAGAATCATTTCAGCTTTGCTGAAATGTAATACCGGTAATCCGGTTATTGTACTGGACGAGATAGATAAGATTGGGAATGATTTTAAAGGCGATCCGTCATCTGCTCTTCTTGAGGTTCTTGATCCGGAACAAAATACAAAGTTTCACGACAATTATCTTGATTGTGATTATGACCTTTCTAAAGTGTTATTTATAGCTACGGCTAATACCTTATCTACAATTTCTGCCCCACTACTTGACAGAATGGAGGTTATAGATCTCTCAGGTTATATTGTTGAGGAAAAAGTAGAGATTGCTAAGCGTCATTTGATTCCAAAAGAGCTTGAATTAAATGGATTTGAGAAAAAAGAGTTGACGTTTAAAAAGGATGCGTTAGAATATCTTATCAATAATTATACACGGGAATCAGGTGTAAGACAACTTGAAAAAACAATCGCTTCAATTCTACGCAAATTGGCTCGGAAAAAGGCTTCCGGTAAAGAATACAATAAATTAATTGATAAGAAAACGATTAGTGAATTATTGGGTAAAGAAAGGAATACTCACGAAATCTATGAAAATAATGATTTTGTAGGAGTTGTCACAGGTCTTGCCTGGACTTCAGTTGGTGGTGAGATTTTATTTATTGAATCTTCGCTCTCTTCCGGAAAAGGGAAGTTATCAATAACGGGAAATCTGGGAGATGTGATGAAGGAATCGGCCACCATCGCTCTTCAATATCTCAAAGCTCATTCTGAAAATCTTAAAATTGACCCTAAGAAATTTGAGGAGAATGATGTGCATATTCATGTCCCTGAGGGAGCAATCCCTAAAGATGGTCCTTCGGCAGGGATTACTATGGTGACTTCTCTTGCCTCCTCATTCACTGACCGAAAAGTAAAAGCGAAGCTTGCTATGACCGGAGAAATCACACTCCGTGGAAAGGTATTACCTGTTGGAGGTATCAAGGAAAAGATTCTCGCTGCTAAGCGTGCCGGGATAAATGAAATTGTTCTTTCGAAAGATAATATCAAGGATATAGAGGAAATAAATGAAAAATATATCAAAGGACTCGAATTTCATTTTGTAGAAAGAGTAGAGGAAGTTCTTGATTTAGCACTTCTGTAATTAAATTTTTATTTTGGAATAGAAGGACAGGAAAGTCTGACAGAACTATTTTAAGTTAAATCATCACCCCATCTCAGATTTTGAGGTGGGGTGATTGTTAATTCTCTTTCTTTTTGTTGGGATGGTAACGTTTCTTTTGATGTTTGTTTTCTCTATTTACACTTTCTTGATCTTTTCTATTTTCTAAAGATTCAACTTTTTTATTTTTATTGTTCGGAGAATTCCTGTCTCTTTTTAAATTTCTCCTTTTTCGGTTTCGATTTTTTCCCCTTTCGAAACTTTCATTGGTTTTATAGTCCGGTACTTTTCCTAAAGATGCGTCCACAGGAAGTTTTTCTACTTCTTTTTCAAGGAGTTTCTCAATATTTCTAAATTTTGTACGTTCTTTCTCATTAATAAAAGTTATGGCTCTCCCCTCTTTATCGGCTCTGGCAGTTCTTCCAACCCGGTGTATATAATCTTCACCCTCATGTGGGACATCGAAATTTATTACCAGATCAATATCATCCACATCAATTCCACGAGCTACTATATCAGTAGCAAAAAGAACATTAATGTGTCCTGCTTTAAAACTGAGAAGAATCTCTTCTCTCCTATTTTGTTCCAAATCAGAATGCATCTCTCCAATCTTGATTTTGGAACTGTTTTTAAATTCCTTGGCTAATTCTTTAACCTTTAATTTGCTTGAAGCAAAGATTATGGCTTTCTGTGGTGGATTATCTTTTAATATTTTTTTGAGGATGGGTATTTTTTGATTCTCAAAGCAAATATATGCACCCTGTTTAATTTTTTCAGCCGGCTTTGATACTGATAATTTTATTTGGGCGGGTCGATTGAGAATTTTATCAGCCATCTGTTGAATTTTGGGTGGCATGGTGGCTGAAAAAAGTAGTGTCTGTCGATTTTTAGGGAGATGAGACACAATAGACATGATATCATCAAAGAATCCCATATCCAACATTCTGTCTGCTTCGTCGAGAATAAAATAAGATACTTTTGAAAGATCCACATATCCCATATTTAGATGGGCAAGCAGACGTCCAGGAGTGGCAATGACTATATCGGCACCTGACTTAAGGCTTTTTCTCTGCTGTTCGTATGTATATCCGTCGGTCCCTCCATAAACTGCCAATCCGCTAACCGGAACATAATAAGAGAAACCCTGAAGCTGTTGGTCTATCTGTTGCGCTAATTCTCTTGTGGGTGCCATTATCACACAATTAACCGAATCAGTTGGTAGGTCACTATCCGCAATCATTTCAATAACCGGCAGTAAATAGGCAGCCGTTTTACCTGTTCCGGTCTGAGCACACGCCAAAAGATCACGACCTTGTAAAATTATTGGAATAGCTTGTTCCTGTATAGGTGTACAAACATCAAAGTGCATATCCCACAGTGCGTCGAGCATATCATCGCTCTCAAAAAGTTCATCGAATCTCATATATATATCAATTCGTAAATGTTCCGGACAAATATAGATAAAAATTCTGAGATTTCTACACCGGCAGGATAAAAAACAAGGC
>CAZDWB010000006.1:0-75307 GCA_964509225.1 uncultured Sangeribacter sp. | reverse complement strand
TATCTTTATCGATTATCAGATTACCGATTTTAGCTTCAATAGCTAAAAGCGGTAATCTGCTAATTATTATTCTAACAATTATAATATAAGTTTATTTTTTTCTGACAACCAAAAAATTATGAAACACACTATTTGGGGATATAACTTTTTCTGATTTATTTATTTCAGCTCGTAGATTACCGGTTTTATTTATATCATTCTCCCCTCTCCTATTAGTAAGGTGTCCAATTCCTGTAAGAATAACAACCATCCCTACAAGAAGAGCCACAACAGCTATAATTTTAATTGCAAGTATAAAAAATGAACTTATCATAAACTAATAACATATAAATTATTGTAATAGTTCTTGTCTGAATGAGAAATATTTCTAAGGAATCAAATTTCAGCAAGGTATATTATAGGGCAAGAAAAATATATGTAAAATATTAAAGGGAGATTCAAAATCACCTTGTGAATTAAACTTTAAGAGGTAATGATTGTTTATAATAATGAAAGATATATTGATGAAAGATAACAATCAGTAAAATATATCAAAAAGTTAAGGTTAGAAAGATAGAAATGTAAATAAACATTAAGGTATGAAAAGAACAATATTATTCTTGTCTGTATTGCTGACAATGGGAACCATGTTGGCACAGAACATTTCAAAGAGCGAATCAAAGAATTTAACAGCATTTCTGAGTCAAGCAGCTGCTAAAGGAGGGACCAATGCTGAAGCATTGGGTATGATAGGAAAAGATCCAGCCAAATGTCCCGGTGTTAAAGTTGATGGAGGACATATTGTAGCTATTGAATGGAGTGGTAAAAATCTTGCCGGTAATTTAAATCTAACAGGATTTCCTGCATTAGAGAAGATAGACGTTTCCGGCAATCAACTCAGTGGTCTTACATTATCTTCAAACGGTGTATTGAATGAGGTGAACGCAGGAAGGAATAGAATCTCACAGTTCAGTGTGACTAATTGTCCGAAACTTGAGACACTCCGTATTTATAGAAATGCATTGGGAGAAATTGAGCTTAGTGGAGTTCCATTCCTTAAGAAACTTAATGTTTCTGGCAACCGTCTGTCAGCCTTAGATGTCAGTAACGCGCTCAATCTTGAGTATCTAAATTGTATGAGCAATAAAATGGAGAATCTGACAGTAGCTGGATGCCAGAACCTAAAAACGATTTACGCCGGCTATAATGACTTGACAAGTGTAGAATTTTCAGGGCTTGACAAGCTTCAGAACTTAAATCTTAATTCCAATAAGCTTCAGAAGCTTTATCTTCAAAATTTACCCTCTTTGTTTACCGTTTTTGCAAGTGACAATCACATGACAGAGTTTGCGGCAAATAATTGTCGTCAGTTGAATGATGTTTATCTTCCTTATAATGACTTAACAACCTTTGCATTGGAAAATTGTCCTACGGTAGCGGTAGTAAGTCTGCAGTGGAATGATTTGACAACGTTGAATCTTTCGAGTATGAATTTCCTGCAGCAGGTAGATGTAGCCAACAATCAGCTGTTACTTCTGAATCTGTCATTTGACCCGATTCTCCGTACAATCAATTTATCAGGGAATACTCAGTTGACTGATGTACAACTTGAAGGAAGTCCCAATATTCAGCAGATATCAGGCGAATGGAGTGATTTGGATTAAGAAGAATAAAGAAAAAATTAATATTAAAAACTTGAGGGTGTGTCTAAAAAATAGACACATCCTCTTTTTTATTACCCTCTTTGTGTAAGCCGTCAAGGGAAAAGAGGTCACTTCACTAAATCAATAGCGATATAGTCTCAAATAATTCTATCTATTAAGTCCTATTGTAATTAGGTCTACTTCGTTGAGTAAACCTTAATCGTAGGATTGGTCTATCTACAGCTGTCAAAGATTTTTAAGAGTCTCAATGGCTTGATGAGGATTCCGGTTGCCGAATATATAACTTCCTGCAACTAAAATATCAGCGCCTGCTTCAGCAAGGAGTTTACCTGTGGATTCATTGACACCTCCATCAACTTCAATTTTTGCTTTAGAACCTGTTCGGTCAATCAGTTCCCGAAGTTTCCTAACCTTCTCAATGGAATGATGTATAAATGGTTGACCCCCAAATCCAGGATTTACAGACATTATGAGAACCAGTTCTACGTCCTGAATTATGTCAACCAAAGTATTTACCGGAGTAGCGGGACAAATAGTAACACCAGCTTTCATTCCGGCATCATGAATAGCCTGTACTGTTCGGTGAAGATGGAGACAGGCTTCCTGATGCACATTCATAATTTCTGCACCTAAGTCGCGAACTTGAGAAATCCAGTTCTGGGGCTCCACGATCATCAGATGGACATCTAACGGTTTAGAACAGATTTTACTAACAGCCTTCATTACGGGAAAGCCAAAAGAGATGTTCGGCACAAAAACTCCGTCCATAACATCGAGGTGCAGAAAATCGGCATCAGAGGTGTTAATCATCTCAATGTCGGGAGTTAGATTGGCGAAATTTGCGGAGAGAAGTGAGGGTGAAACTTGCATGGTATTAGTTTTGTATGTTTAGACAAGATATTTAGTACTGATGTGAGTTGAGAATATTTTTATGATTTCTTACTCAAAGCCTTCCATAAAATATAAAAAATGCAAAGAATCAAGAGAACTAAACCTCCAATAGTAAGATAAGAGTTATATTTCTCGACACTTGCGTAGAGCTGGTTAATATCCACGGTTTTACCGAGCCAAAATCCGAGACCAGCAAGAATACAATTCCATAACATGGCACCTAATCCGGTAAAAATTATGAATTTAAAGATATTCATTCTTGCCAGCCCTGCCGGGATAGAAATAAGTTGACGTACAGCCGGAATAAGCCGACCAATAAAAGTGGATACAGCACCATGGTTATCAAAGTATTTCTCAGCCTTTTCGACTTTTGCAGAATCTATAAGACAAGCATGTCCGAATTTACTATTTGCAAAGGCATAGACAATAGGACGACCCACCCACACCGAAATCAGATAGTTGATTAAAGCGCCACCAATAGCTCCCGCAGTGGCTACTAAAATAATCAGGAAAACGTTTAAATCAGGAATAGTAATCTCACTACCCTTATAGAGAAGATGATGAGAAGACTGGGCTGCAATGAAAGCAGCAGGAGGCACTACAACTTCCGAAGGGAAAGGGAGAAAAGAGCTTTCTATCATCATGAAGAAAAAAACCATGAGATAACCAGCATGTTCAATAAAATATTGAAGCAGGAATTGAGCATTTGCATAATCTGATATAGCACATTCTATCATATTCTATCTTTTTTGCAAAGGGTAATATTTCGATTATTGCTCCCCTTTATGATTCAATTGCAAAGTTAATCAACTTCGACCATTGGTGAAAATAATAAGGGATATTCTAAATCGTTATGTAAATATTGGATGCTGTGATTAAAATCAGTAAATGATAATAATTATTAATAAGTGGCTTCCACTCGGGAGAAGATTTTATGCACTCAACCTCTTCGGAATTATATTTTCGAAGGGAGAATGTGATGAAGAGACATTGAATCATGAACGTATTCACACCGCACAGATGCGTGAATGGCTATATATCCCCTTTTATTTGTTTTACTTTGTAGAGTGGGTCATTAACTTGTTAAAGACAGGAGATTTATATAGAGCTTACAGAGACATTAGTTTTGAGAAAGAAGCTTATACGCATCAATCGGATAAGACTTATCTCGGTCAACGAAAATTATTTGCCAATTACAGAAAAGGATATGAAAAATCTTAAGCCGATAACCGACAGTGACATTAAAGAAAGCCGACCACTGCTGATAGCCGGACCATGCAGTGTGGAAACACGCGAACAAACATTGGCTACCGCAAAATATCTTGCTGAAATTGGAATAAAGATTTTCCGAGGTGGAATATGGAAACCGCGTACAAAACCCGGAGGATTTGATGGCGTAGGAAGTGTTGGATTATCCTGGTTACGAGAAGTAAAGGAAATGACCGATATGAAAGTATCCACTGAGATTGCTACTCCTTTACATCTTGAAGTGGCTATAGAAGCAGGGATTGACATTTTCTGGATAGGAGCCCGAACCACAGCCAATCCCTTTGCTGTTCAGGAATTAGCTGACTATATTAAGTCACACCGACTTGACATACCGTTATTTATTAAGAACCCTGTGAATCAGGATCTGGAGTTGTGGATAGGAGCGTTGGAAAGAATGTATAATGCCGGTATCAGGAGATTAGGCGCAATTCACCGAGGATTCAGTTCCTATCGTAAACAGCTGTATCGTAATTCTCCCGAATGGCAGATTCCTATCGAACTAAGACGTCGTTATCCACATCTACCTCTACTCTCCGATCCGAGTCATATAGGAGGGAGGAAAGATTTGATATCTCCATTATCACAGGAAGCCTTAGATATGGGATTTGACGGATTAATTATAGAAAGCCATATAAATCCTGAGGAAGCACTGAGTGATAAAGCACAGCAGGTAACTCCAAAGGAATTAAAGAGTATTCTTGATGGACTTATAATTCGAAACATCTATCAAGGAACAGAGAATCTGGAATCACTCCGAAAAGAGATTGATAGGCTGGATGATGAATTACTGGAAATTCTCGCCAAGCGTATGGCTGTCTGTAGAGAAATAGGTGAATATAAATTGGAAAATCACATGCCGGTAGTGCAAATTGATCGTCATTCCGAGATGATGCGATCTCGTCTAAATTCAGCTTCGAAGATGGGCATATCAGACAAATCCATAAGAAAAATTCTTTCAGCGATTCATGAGGAATCAGTACGTCAACAGATTGAGATAGTAAGCAAAGCAAAAGGGAGGGAATAGGAATTCGGGCAATAACTGCACCCTTACAGGGAACTCCGGTTCGATCATTATATTATGCCAATATGTCGGAACATTTTTATGTAGTATTCCGCTTTTTCTGTAATTTTCATAGGATACGCTCTACTTGTGGATGGCATTCTCCAAATTTCGGGGAATCCTTCGACCTTCACAAATTCCCCCATTCGTGGAATTTCACTGTCAGTTAATTTTGCAATAACCCCGGCGGCTTTTTCACCGGTAGAAGCAATACCTTTACAAAGAGGCATTTTAAGAAGTAAAGAATTTAGGTCAACAGGTTCGACAATTTCAAGAAATTTATCTGAAGCATTCCCTTTAAGCCGACGAATCTTATAACCGGTGTCGTTTAAAGCCACACCCTTTTCAGTCATTAATTTCTTTATTTTCTCAAGGTCATAATCCTTAGAGTCAGTTCTAAGAAGCGCGTTTGGGTCATTTAAGAATATAAGTCCCATAATTTTCCAAAAATCATTGGTACGGTTAGGATAATAAAAGTCCATGTTCCAACGATTTTTCCCGGGAGGGAAAGTACCCATAATAAGGACCCGGGCTCCTTCCGGAATGAAAGGAACCCAGGGATGAGTCTCTATTTGCATGTTTTTATTTTCCATGAATAAAAGAGTTTAAAAACCCAGTTTGTCGAAAACGGCTTTGGCGAGAGTTTTTGATGCAACACGATGATCCTCGGTCATAGCTTGCTTCATTTCAACTTTCCCCGTTACTTCCCATCCAAGCTTTTCAGCATATTCATTTAATTTTTTAAGTGCTGCAGAAGCCCAGGTGAAAGACCCGAAAGCGGCAAAAACTTTATTCTTAACATCCCGGGTCAACATTGCCTGCATCAATGTTTCAACCGGAGGAAAGATATTCATTGAATAAGTGGGAGAACCCACAATAAGCCCTTTATATCTGAAAGCATCCGTGATAATATCGCTCATGTCATCTTTAGCAGCATTATGAACTCTTATCGTCTTAATTCCTAATGCAGATAATTCTGCAGCTATATTGTCAGCCAGCTCTTGAGTATTTCCATACATAGACCCATATACAATTGTGACCCCCTCGTCTCCATTTCCGCTGCTAAGATGGTCGACGAGGGAAACAACATACTGAAGCTGTTCATGCCATACCGGACCATGAGTGGGGCATATATACTCCAAGGGAAGAGACTTTAAGGCAGACAGGGCTTTCTGAACAAATTTTCCATATTTGCCCACAATGCACGCATAATATCTGTACATCTCCCGAATATATAGTTCAGTATCTGTTTTATAATCAAGAGAGGTACCGTTTAAAGCACCGAACGTTCCGAACGCATCTCCCGAGAAGAGGAGCTTCTCCTCCACAACGTAAGTCATCATTGTTTCAGGCCAATGGACCATCGGTGTTAAATGAAAAGCCAGATGATATTGCCCAGTTTCCAATATATCGCCGTTTTTAACTTCCATAAAACGCGAATCATCATTAAGGTGATAAAATCCCTTTATCATAGAGATGGTTTGCTTGTTGCCGATAATTTTAATTTTAGGGAAATAAGAAATTAATACCGGAATTGCTCCTGAATGGTCAGGTTCCATGTGGTTTATGACGATATAATCCAAAGGTTTATCGCCAATGACATTTTTAATGTTTTCGATAAAATTCCCGGCAAGACTTGCCTCTACTCCATCTATCAATACAGTTTTTGTATCATTGATGATATAGGAGTTATAGCTAACCCCGAATGGGAGTTTCCATAAAGATTCAAATAGATGTGTAGTACGGTCGTTAACACCAACATAATAGATTTCCGAAACAATACGGTGAGTATTCATAATTTATTAAAGATTAGTCTTGTTAAGTTTATATAGGAAATTTAAAGAGAAACATAATCTCTCTTTTATGTCTTGTCTATACTATATAACAATTCAAAAACGAGAAAAGATATAAATGGTAAATAATATCTTTTCATTAATTTCAGAAGTAGATAAAAATCAATTTTTAGGTTTTGTTATAAAATTGTGGAATGAATTTTGTAACTTTGAAAGTTTGAGGGAT
This sequence comes from uncultured Sangeribacter sp., assembly GCA_964509225.1. GTDB lineage: Bacteria > Bacteroidota > Bacteroidia > Bacteroidales > Muribaculaceae > Lepagella. Next base: position 68,425 of record CAZDWB010000006.1, on the reverse strand, counting down.
GGTAAATGATCTCTCTCTTGTTGACAATTCTCAAAAGTTATAGTAAAAGATGAATATGAATTTTCATTTTGCCCCCATACAGGGTCATACAGACCTTCCTTACAGATTTTTTCATAATCAAGTATATGGAAATCAGGTAACATACTACACCCCTTTCATACGTTGGGAGAAAGAAGGTTTAAGGAAGAGGGATATCAATGATGCGTTTGGCGAATTGAATAATCCCCAGGGGGTTGTTCCCCAGATTATTTTTAAGAATGATCAGGAGCTTTCATCACTCATCGGTGCTTTAAAGGAGAAAGGAGCTGCACACATAGATTTAAACATGGGATGCCCTTTCCCTCTTCAAACAGCGAAAGGACGAGGAGCAGCCACCATTCTCGGAAAAGAAATAAATGAGATAGTCAAAAAGAATATAGAGGATAATCCAGAGATTTCTTTCTCGATAAAGATGAGATTGGGGATGAATGATAAAGAAGAATGGAGACATATTCTTCCCACATTAAACCGTCTTCCCCTGACACACATCACACTTCACCCACGAATTGCACGTCAGCAATATAATGGAGATGTGGATCTGGAACAATTCCGTTATTTTGCAAGCGAATCAGAAAATCCGGTCGTTTATAATGGAGATATAAGAAATATCGTTGATTTTGACAGGATTATTTCCGCGTTTCCTGATTTGAAGAATATAATGATAGGTCGAGGAGTACTTGGCCGACCTTCACTTATAAGTGAAATAACAGAGGGTAAAGAATGGAACAGGAATCATCGAATAAATAAGATGCTTGAATTCCACAGATTGTTGTTGGATTATTATTCACGCACCCTGATTGGAGGGGAACATCAGGTGTTATCAAAAATAAAGCCTTTCTGGGAATATGCCGAGGAAGAAATAGGGAGAAAGGCATGGAAAGGGATAAAAAAATCAATGAACATGGCTAAGTATCACTCAGCGGTAGCAATGATACAATGAAAGGATAGGATATGACAGATAAAAAGAAAAGATATATAGAAGTTAAGGGAGCCAGAGTAAATAATCTGAAGAATATAGATGTAAATATTCCTTTAAACGAGTTTACAGTAATTACGGGAGTCAGTGGGTCCGGTAAATCATCTCTTGCTTTTGATACTTTATATGCTGAAGGACAGCGGAGATATGTAGAAAGTCTTTCGTCATACGCACGTCAGTTTCTGGGGAGGATGAGTAAGCCGGAGTGTGACTTTATCAAGGGTCTTCCACCGGCTATAGCTATTGAACAGAAAGTAAATACACGCAATCCACGAAGTACGGTCGGCACATCGACAGAAATTTATGATTATCTCCGCATGCTTTTTGCACGCATTGGAAGAACCATCTCCCCTATTTCGGGTGAAGAGGTAAAAAGACATGGAATTGAGGATATCGTTCAGTCGTTGACAACCAATCCCGAGGGGACCCGATTTGCAATTCTCGTTGATATAATTCCCACTGAAGGAAGAGATATCAGAGAACAGCTTGCAATCTATCTAAAGGAGGGATATTCCAGAGTAGAAAAGGATGGAGAATTTTTTGACATTGAGGAGCTTCTCGGGAAAGAGAACGGAGAATTTAAAGAGTACCGTCTCCTTATCGACCGTCTATCTGTTTCCGGAGAAAAGGATGAAATTTCCAGGCTTACCGATTCAATAGAAACAGCTTATTATGAAGGTCATGATGAGTGTATTATTAAGGTATGGAAAGAAACTGGAATAGTTGAAAATCGATATTCCCGTAAATTTACAGCAGACGGGATGGAATTTAGGGTTCCAAGCGATTTGATGTTTAATTTCAATAATCCTTATGGAGCCTGTCCTGAATGTGAAGGATTCGGTAAAATAATGGGTATAAGTGAGGATCTTGTCGTTCCTGACAAGACACTCTCCGTTTATCAGGATGCAGTTCAATGTTGGCGGGGTGAAAAAATGAGTGAATGGAAAAAGGAACTTATTCACCTTGGACCTAAGATTGGGTTTCCGATTCACACCCCTTATTGCAAATTAACAGAGGAGGAGCGCTCAATTTTATGGAGAGGAAAAGGAGCCTGGGAGGGAATTGACGGTTTCTTCCGTTGGGTTGATGAGAACCAATATAAGATACAATACCGAGTAATGAAGGCACGTTACAGAGGTAAAACCACTTGTCCTACCTGTGGAGGTTCCCGTTTACATAAAGATGTTGAGTATGTAAAAATAGCAGGTAGAAGTATCACGGAGCTTGTAAGATGTTCTGTAGACTCACTTATACCTTTTTTTAATAATCTTGAACTCAATGAAGTAGAAAGAGTCACTGCAGAGAGACTTTTAATTGAAATAAAGAATCGTTTGCAATTCCTTCAGGAAGTAGGACTTGGATATCTTACTTTGGACCGTCTGTCCAATACCCTCTCCGGAGGTGAAAGTCAGAGAATAAATCTTGCCACCTCACTTGGGTCTGCCCTCGTTGGGTCTCTTTATATTCTTGATGAGCCCTCCATAGGACTTCATTCACGAGACACACAGAAGTTAATAGGAGTTTTAAAGCGCCTAAGGGATGTAGGAAATACCGTAATAGTAGTGGAACATGATGAGGAGATAATGCTTGAGGCTTCAAATATCATAGATATAGGACCGGATGCAGGAGTTTTTGGTGGAGAAATTGTATACGAAGGTAATCTTAAGGAAGCCCTTAAAACAAATTCCCAAACCCAAGGATATACACTTAGTTATCTTAAAGGAGTGAGAAATATAAAAGTTCCCTCACTTCGACGCCCATGGAAGAACTCCATATTAATAAAGGGAGCATCAGAGAATAACCTTAAAGATATCGATGTAACTATTCCACTTGGAGTAATGACAGTAGTAAGTGGAGTTAGCGGTTCCGGAAAATCTACTTTGGTCAGAGATATATTCTACAAGGCCTTGAACAGGAAATTGGGAAATCCTGGAGATGCCCCGGGAACATTCCGAGGTCTGGCAGGGGATATTTCAGAAGTAAAGGATGTACAGTTTATAGATCAGAATCCCATAGGAACATCTTCAAGGAGTAATCCGGCCACCTATCTAAAGGCATACGATGAGATCAGAAAACTTTTTGCCTCCACTCAGTTATCAGTCCAGATGGGTTATACTCCTTCATATTTCTCATTTAATACCGATGGTGGTAGATGTGAGGAATGTAAGGGAGAGGGTACCATAACGATACCGATGCAGTTCATAGCTGATATCAAGGTAGAATGTGAAGAGTGTCATGGCAAAAGATTCAAGAAGGAGATTCTGGACGTAGAATATAGAGGAAAGAATATAGATGACTTTCTAAATATGTCGATAGATGAAGCCATATCATTTCTAAGAGAACAGGAAGGACCCCAGGAAAGCAAGATAATATCGCGTCTCTTACCTCTTCAAGAGGTGGGTTTGGGATATGTAAAATTAGGACAGTCTTCCTCTACCCTTTCCGGCGGTGAGAATCAACGAGTCAAATTAGCATATTATCTTGCCCAGGGTAATATGCCCCATACCTTGTTTATCTTTGATGAACCCACAACAGGATTACATTTTCATGATATCTCGATACTATTAAAATCACTCAACAGACTGATAGATGCGGGTCATACGGTTTTGATAATCGAGCACAACCTGGATATAATAAAGTCGGCAGACTGGATAATCGATATAGGTCCCGAAGGTGGAGATGATGGAGGAGAGATAGTTGTTAGCGGAGTTCCGGAGAAGGTCGCGGAATGCAATCAGTCGTATACGGGTAAATTCTTGAAGGACAAACTTAAATAGTGAAAATATTTAAATTAATATTACTTTATTATTTATAATATTTATGAATAAATATAAAATAATATTGTCGTGTCTTCCGTTTTTGTGTTTAGGAATGTTGGGAGCATGTGGAAACGGGAAAAAAGACAACCAGCATGATGAAGCTGATGAGCTTTTTAGGCAGACGTTGGCTTTAGGGAAAAGTTATACCGATAGTATCCGCAATGCCAAGGATTCCCTGCAAGTAATATCGTTAATGGGAGATTATGAGAAGAGAATAGAGAAAATTTATTTTTCTTTTCCACCGGATCTTGATGAAAAGTTATCGGAATGGCAAAATGAGGAACTGATAAAGGTGTCAGCAAATCTTATAGCTGTACGAAATAAAAAGTTGAAAAGATTGGGAAAAACCGAAGAACTGTAAGATACTTTCCGGAGGGGTATTGTTATCTATCTCAGAAAGGTTTAATCACATGCATTTCACAATCAGAACAGTCAAAATCGAGGAGGAACTCCAGTTTATCCCCTTTTAATTTTAGAGGGAAATTAAGTGTATTATGCTTTCCCTCTTTCTTACATTTCCCCATTTCACGAAGTATGCAATGTCGTGTTGTCATTACAATCCGGCTTTTTCGATTATTTTCAGAATTATTGGTAAGCTCTTGGACCTCAAGAGCTTTTTCTTTTACAGTGGCGCCATGTTCAGAATAAAATTTCTCTGCGAGCGAGTTTGCTACATTATCTGAAAAAGTTAAAGTATGTATCGGATACAGGGCATTTTCATTTTCCCTTCTTCTATATTCGAAAGGATATGAAATTTTATTAACGACATCAAGTTTTTCAAGGGTTTTGCGACGAATATCAGTGATTTGAGAAGCTGGAATAAAAAAATTCCCGGGTATCCTGACTTCAAGGGAATTCAGGTCAAAATGAGTATTTCCCAATTTAGAAAAAATTCGGAAGTAATCCATAGGTTTTTTAGCCTCTTCCATGATGAAATTACCTGCTATTCTACACTCTGCACCACGTTCATCTTTAGCATATACCCCCTTTTCATCGATTAAGAAATCAACTTTAAGTTTACGCTCTGCTGTAGGTTGAGCTAATTTTTTTTGCCACTCTTTATCAAAAGTTCGGTGAATCTTTGAACCTTTTGGAAGGAAGAAAGGTCTGTTTCCAATAATGGAATTATTCTTCAGACCATTTACCATTACGCCGGTATACTCCCCTTTCTCATTAAAAAAACTAATTCCATCCCCATTGTTCAATAAAGATACATCATTGATAATTTCCCCCATTGATTTAGGTGTTGAGGGTTGGGATATTTGGTTAGGTTTCCGGGACTCAAGGAAATAAGTTGTAAAGCCGCGGTTAAAGCTTTTTTCTAACTGAGGAGTAAATTTCAGATTACTAAGACCAGCAGAAGAGCGAAGATATTTGTCAGGATTATTAGAAATAATATCGTCTATAATTTTCCGATATGCCGCTGTAACATTTTTTACATAATCAGGTTCTTTAAGTCTCCCCTCAATTTTTAAAGAAGAAACGCCTGCATTTAAAATAGCTTCAACTTGTCCGGAGGCATTAAAATCCTTTAAAGATAAAAGGTGTTTATTACGGGATATAATCTTTCCGGTTCTGTCCACGAGATCAAAAGGGAGTCTGCAAATTTGAGCACATTCTCCTCTGTTTGCACTTCTTTTCAAACAAGTGTAGCTTGCATGACATCTTCCGGAGTAGCTTACACACAAAGCTCCATGGATGAATGTTTCGACCGGAATGGAAACAGACCGGCAGACATCTCTTATTTCATCAAGAGTTAGTTCGCGTGCGAGGACGATTTGTGAAAACCCAACCTCTTCCAAAAATTTTGCCTTTTGAGGAGTTCGGTTATCACATTGTGTAGAAGCGTGCAAAGCAATTGGAGGGATATCCATTCTAAGAATTCCCATGTCTTGAATGATTAATGCATCTACCCCGATTCGGTAAAGCTCACCAATCATCTTTTCAACCGTTCTTAACTCATTATCATAAATAATTGTGTTAACTGTGACATAAACCCGAGATCTGAAAATATGAGCAAACTCCGTGAGACGTTGGATATCTGATAAAGAATTAGCGACATTTTTTCTGGCGCCGTGACTCGGCCCTCCAATATATACAGCATCAGCTCCATGTAGGATAGCCTCTTTGGCGGTTTCAAAATTTGAAGCCGGTGCAAGAAGTTCTATTTTTCTCGGTTGTGACATATCTTAGTGGAAAGAAAATTGAACGACTTATTTCTGCATCAATCGGTGAAGGTCCCTTTTCTGTTCCCTCTCTTTTATTGAATTACGTTTGTCATACTCCTTTTTACCTCGTCCAATACCAATGAGAAGTTTGGCAAATCCTCTTTCATTAATGAATATTTTAATTGGAACGATTGTAAACCCCGGGTTCTCAGAGGCTTTAGCAAGCTTTGCAATCTCTTTTTTATTGAGTAGAAGTTTTCGATCTCTCCGCACTGAATGATTATTATAGCTTCCGAAAGAATATTCCGAGATATGCATGTTCTTAACCCATACTTCTCCATTTTCTACCATGCAGTAAGTATCGGTAAGAGAAGCTTTACCATCTCGAATCGATTTTATTTCAGTACCGGTAAGTACGATTCCTGCAGAATAAGTGTCAGAAATTTCGTAGTCAAACAGGGCACGTTTATTTTTTATATTTATTTTATTATCAGCCATTTCATAAATTTTAATATGGTAGAATCATAGCAAAAATCCGTCCTACAGCTAACGGTGTGCCAACAATAAGAACACATAAAATAAAAGTAACTGTTGTGGGTTTTTGTTGAGATGCTTTGATAAATCTTGAACCCTTGGAGATTAGGAAAACTGTCCAAAGAGGGAGGAAAACCCAAATAGTGTCTAACATAGGTAGACACTTAAAGAGAATCCAGAACATGGCAAGAGTTGAAAGCATAGCCATGTTGAATACTTTCCCCTGAACAGTCTCAGAATATTCTTTAACTTCCTTCGGGAGGAAAATCTTTCCTAATGGAGACAGTAGGAAGAAACCGAAAAAGAAACTGATGAATGTAACCAATGCATTTACTATAACACCGGACACAGTTGAATCAGAATTATAAAACAAATCTGCAAATGCAGAGAGAGCTGCTAATGCAGACAAAGGATAGAAGCATCGGGCACCCATCTGTTCCGGTGTAAAGTGATATCTTCTAAGTTTTTTCCATCCGTCAGTAGGGTTAATCATAAGACGTATGAGAGCGGAGAATGGGGATGGTTTCTGAGGGTAATGATTGTCAACATCAGAATCATCATTATCCCTTCCTTCACTTATCTCATCTTCAATGTTATAGAGTGGAGCCTCGTCTATAATGGAAGACTCTTCCGGGTGATTTGTCCCGGAAGAGTAAATATTGAAAAATAATTTAAAACTTTCGTCTAAAGTCCACATATCAGTAATTGTGGAAGGTTCAATTAATAATCTTGATAAACTGATTATTGGAGCGTATGATATATATACCTTTTCCGGGAAGAGAAATGGTTGAGATTGTACCGGCAGGGATATTAGCAACTATTGTTCCATCTAACCGAATAAGGAAGATATCAGTAGAGGTATCGATATGTAGTTCATCTGCATTGATTTCCCATTGAAAATCATCAGAAGCTTCAATGAGAGAGTTAGTATCAACTTCAGGTACGGTGGGAGCTCCATTGACCCCAACAACATTAAGGAAATTTTCCCATCCGGGACTTTGTAAATAGAGAGATTCAAGACCTTTTTTTACGTTTAGATTAGCCATTAACTTTGTATTTTCATCAAAGGCAGTAGGATCTAAACGTGGAGGAAAATCATTCCAAACAAAAATATTTTGGATGTGAGGGCAATCAATGAAAGCTCTTCGATCGATAGACTGAAGGTTTTCATTGGTACTTATCAGCTTTAAAGCTGTACAATGAGAGAAAGCTTCCTCACCTATAGAAGTGACTGTATTGAGCAATATTTCCTCCAGTCCGCTGCAATTTGTAAAAGAACGAATTCCTATCGTCACACCGGGAGAATTGAGTACTATAAATTTAAGAGATGAACAGTTGGAAAAAGCATCCATCTCAATAGTGTTCAAGGCATCCGGAAAGGTTATTGTATTGAGGGAGGAACACATAGAGAAGGCGCCTCGACCGATTGAGGAGATACCTTGTGGAATCTCGATATTCTCAAGAGCCGTACAATCTCTGAATGTAAAAGCCGGTATACGGACTATGGAACCCGGTAAAGTTACAGAAGTGAGAGATGAACATTGTTCAAACATATCAAATCCAATATCTTCAATTCCCTGAGGCATATATAGACTTCTCAAGGCAGTACAACCTGCAAATATTCCACTTCCCAGACTCCTGAGAGATTCAGGAAGAGTTATATTCTCAAGACTGGCACAATTCCCGAAGGAATAGTCTCCGATGGAATTCAGGCTTGAAGGGAGAGAGACATTATTGAGTGAGGAACAATTATAAAAAGTATAAGATTCGAGAGTTTTGATTGCATTTGAAAGGGAGATACTCTCTAATCTGGTACACTCTCTGAAGGCTGAGTTTCCAACAGATATAACAGACTCCGGGATATTGATAGTTTCGAGAAGTCCGCAGCCATAAAATGCATAATTCCCAATCTGCGTGATGGTTTCAGGAATTGAAACGGATGTAATTGTGGTGTTTTCAAAAGCACCGTTGAGGATTGAAATTACCGTATAATCAGTATTGTTAATCACAACCGAAGAAGGGATTGAAATTTCACCGGAGTAGTTAATCACTTCCGGTGCTTCTTCTACTGCAACATCTTCTTCGTTTACAGGTACAACCCCAACGGTCTGTTCCTCTTCAGAAATAATGGAAAAATATAAATTTTCCACTTTGAAATCTTCGGCGTTAATGCTCAAAGAGTTGAGCATTAAGAATATAGATAATGGAACTATTCGATATATTTTATTCATAAATAAAAGTAAAAAATTCTTATAGAAACCTTGATGAGAGTATGTATAGATTCACTGGTAAGTTTTTTATTTGGCAAACCGTTCATAAATCTAAGCTTATTCCCGGCTATTTTGCAAAGATAAGGAAAAAATCGGTAATTTCTACATTTAAAAAAAATTTGAATATTTCAATTAAGTTAAATGTCGATATCTGATAGTTAAATTTTGCTCAATTTTGTAATTTGATGCTATTCTTTGTAGGTTCCATGTGGATATTGATAATGGAATTGTTCCCAAATTCATCTCGTATAGCTTTTTCCGCTGCAGAGGCTTTGTCGTGTGCTTCTGTCAGGGTCATATTTCCATTCATTTTAGCATGTAAATCAACAGCAATACCATTACCAATGCGTCGTGTGCGAAGATTATGAGCGGATTCAATGCCGGGAACCCCAAGAACCAGCTCAAGAATCTTTTTTTCTTCATCCTCCGGAAGAGATGCCTCAAGCAACTCACTGATACAGGGTTTTACAATATCATATCCACTTTTTACGATAAAAATACTCACCAAAACTGCAGCCAAAGGATCAAGAATTCGCCATTGTTTCCCTAAGAACATTGCACCTGCAATACCGAAAAGAGTTCCAACTGAAGATATTCCGTCACTGCGATGGTGCCAGGCATTTGCTTCAACTGCTTGTGAGTTAAGTCGTCTCCCTCTCTTTATAGTGTAGCGGAAAAGCCATTCTTTAGACACTATTGAAACTATGGCAATGATAAGAGCAAGCAATGTAGGGCGTGGAAGTATTTCTCCATGAAGAGTTCTGACAATAGATTCAATACCGTGAATCATCAGTCCGATTCCGGCACCCATAAGCAGAACTCCGATAATCAGAGTTGCGAGAGTTTCGAACTTTCCATGTCCGTAATCATGACTTTTATCTTTGGGTTTTCCTGCAATCTTAACAAATACCAAGACAATGACATCCGAAACAAAATCACTTAAAGAGTGCACGGCATCAGCCACCATTGCAGAGCTTCTACCTACGAAGCCGGCTATGAATTTCAGTAAGATCAGACAGGCATTTACTACTGAACCTATCAAGGTGACTTTAAATATCTCTTTTTCCCGTTTTTTCATAAAAAATAATTAAATAAAGAAGGAGAGTCTGTCACTGCCTCCCCTTCTTCAAATATGATTGATATATTTGTCTTATTTGAATTCGCTCCAACTTTTGATTTCTATCTGTTCAGAAGTCATGTTGCAGAAGGCATTAATGAAAGCTGACGCGAGTCGGACATTGGTGATAAGAGGGATATTCAGGTCGATGGCTGCCCGTCGAATCTTATATCCGTTTGACAACTCGCCGGAAGAAAGGTTCTTAGGGATATTGACCACCAGATCTATCTTCTTGGCATGCATCAAATCAAGAGCTTGTGGGGTTCCCTCTTCGCTTGGCCAATAGACACGAATATTCGGGATACCATTCTCTTCAAGGAATTCGGAAGATCCTTCAGTTGCAAATATCTTATATCCTTTATCTGAAAGTAACTTTGCAGCTGGTAAAAGAGCTACTTTTTTCTTTACACTACCTAAGGATAGTAATATCCCTTTTTCCGGAATGCGGTGCCCTACAGAGAGCATTGCCTGAAGGATAGCACATGATGTATCATCTCCTATACAGCCCACTTCACCTGTTGATGCCATGTCAACCCCCAATACAGGGTCGGCTTTCTGAAGACGGTTGAATGAGAACTGACTTGCTTTAATACCAACATAATCCAGATCAAAGAGCGATTTATTAGGTTTCTCAACGGGAAGACCGAGCATAACCTTCGTGGCAAGTTCAATAAAGTTAAGTTTCAGGACCTTACTCACAAAGGGGAAGCTTCTTGAAGCACGCAGATTACATTCAATCACTTTAATGTCGTTTTCACGTGCAAGGTATTGAATATTAAACGGACCCGAAATATTAAGCTCTTTTGCTATCTGTCTTGAGATTCTTTTGATTCTCCTGACGGTTTCCACATAAAGTTTCTGAGGTGGGAATTGGATAGTTGCATCGCCGGAGTGGACACCGGCATATTCAATATGCTCACTGATGGCGTAAGCTAAAATCTCTCCATTCTTAGCCACAGCATCCATTTCAACCTCTTTGGCATTTTCAATAAATTGGCTTACTACAACGGGATGTTTTTTAGAAACATTAGCTGCCAATTTCAGAAAGCGTTCCAGCTCTTCTTCATTTGAACATACATTCATGGCTGCCCCACTGAGAACATAGGATGGTCTGACCAAGACCGGGAAACCTACCTTGTCAATAAAAGCCTTGATATCCTGCATTGAAGTCAGTGCACTCCATTGAGGTTGATCAACACCTATTCTGTCAAGCATAGCTGAGAATTTATCACGATCCTCAGCGTTATCAATACTTTTGGCAGAAGTTCCAAGTATTTTAACACCCTCGTCATCCAATCTCAAGGCAAGATTATTCGGTATCTGCCCTCCTGTGCTCACAATTACACCGAAGGGTTGTTCAAGGTCAAGAATATCCATTACCCTTTCGAAAGTGAGTTCATCAAAATAAAGACGGTCGCACATGTCATAATCCGTAGAAACAGTTTCCGGATTATAATTAATCATGATACTTCTCCAACCCTCTTTTCTTATTGTCTGTAGCGCTTGTACACCACACCAGTCGAATTCCACTGATGAGCCGATGCGATAAGCTCCCGAGCCAAGTACAACGATGGATCTACCGTCATGCTCGTATGTTATATCATCTCTTGTTCCACCGTATGTAAGATACAGATAATTAGTCATTGCCGGATATTCCGCTGCTAAAGTATCAATCTGTTTTACCACGGGAACAATACCAAGCTCTTTTCGATAACGACGGACATTAAGGGCAGAAATTTCAGGGTTCTCATCTCTTCCAATAGCGCGAGCTATCTGAAAATCGGAAAAACCTTGATTTTTGGCAAGGCGCAATAGATAAGGGGGCATAAATGTAAGGTCAGAATCTGAATGTTTCTGAGCTTCCTCCTGTAAGTCATGAAGCTTGAAAGAAGTCTTCATGATATTGTCAAGTTTATAAAGGAACCACTTGTCAATCATTGTCAGATCATGAATCTGATCTACAGTATAACCCGCACGCATGGCTTTGCTGATAACGAATATTCGATTGTCAGTGGGTTGATGCAGAGCCTTATCTACATCTTCAATCACCAGCTCTTTGTTTTCAACAAACCCATGCATCCCTTGTCCAATCATTCTAAGACCTTTCTGTATAGCCTCTTCAAAGGTTCTTCCGATTGCCATGACTTCACCAACCGACTTCATGGAAGAACCTAATTCACGGGAGACACCATGGAATTTTCCCAGGTCCCAACGGGGAATTTTGCATACAACATAGTCCAATGCCGGTTCAAAGAAGGCGCTTGTGGTTTTGGTAACAGAGTTTTTGAGTTCAAAAAGTCCATAACCCAAACCAAGTTTGGCTGCCACAAAAGCTAAAGGATACCCGGTAGCTTTAGACGCGAGAGCTGAAGAGCGACTAAGACGGGCATTAACTTCAATTACCCTATAATCTTCAGATTCCGGATCAAGGGCATACTGCACGTTACATTCCCCGACAATTCCGATATGTCTTATAATTTTGATTGCAAGTTCCCTTAATTTATGATATTCTCGATTGGAAAGTGTCTGGGAAGGTGCGATAACGATAGATTCACCCGTATGAATACCGAGAGGGTCAAAATTCTCCATATTGCAGACCGTGATGCAGTTATCATATTTATCACGCACCACTTCATATTCTACTTCTTTCCATCCTTTGAGACTCTTTTCAACCAAAACTTGTGGGGAGAATGAAAAAGCCTTTTCTGCAAGGGTAACCAATTCCTCCTCATTGTCGCAGAAGCCGGAGCCAAGCCCCCCTAACGCGTATGCAGCTCTGAGAATTACGGGATATCCTAACTTCTTAGCCGCTCTGCATGCGTCTTCTATGCTTTCAACAGCTTCACTCTTAATGGTTTTAACACCAATCTCATCAAGTTTCCTGACGAATAATTCCCTGTCTTCAGTATCTATGATTGATTGAACGGGTGTTCCGAGCACTCTGACCCCATATTTTTCAAAGACTCCTGATTTATAGAGCTCCACTCCACAGTTTAGAGCTGTTTGACCACCAAAAGCGAGCAGAATACCATCCGGTCTTTCCTTTTCAATAACCTTCTCAACAAAATAGGGAGTTACAGGGAGAAAATAAATTTGATCGGCAACGCCCTCCGAGGTCTGGACCGTAGCAATATTAGGGTTTATCAACACAGTGGATATACCCTCTTCTTTCATAGCTTTCAGCGCTTGCGAACCTGAGTAATCAAACTCACCGGCCTCACCTATTTTAAGTGCACCCGAACCGAGTAGCAATACCTTTTTTATATCGTTGTTCATTGTTTTAAAAGTTTGATGAAGTCATCGAATAAGAACTCAGTATCAGTAGGACCGGAAGCGGCTTCCGGATGGAATTGAGCCGAGAACCAAGGATTTTCCTTATGTCGTATCCCCTCGTTGGACCCATCGTTAAGGTTAATGAAGAGAGGTTCCCAATCTTCTGGCAGAGATTCATTGTCTACAGCATACCCATGATTCTGACTTGTGACGAAACAACGGTTTGTGCCGACGAGCCTTACCGGCTGGTTGTGAGAGCGATGACCATACTTCAATTTAAAGATGGAGCCACCGGCAGCTTTTCCTAATAATTGATTTCCCATGCAGATTCCGAAAATCGGAAGGTTTGGATTCTCCATAGCCTTCTTTATATTCTTGACTGCGACTTCGCACATGTCAGGGTCACCCGGACCATTTGACAAGAAAAGACCATCAAATTCAAGATTATTGAAATCATAGTCCCAGGGAACTCTGATAACCTCTACCCCACGCCGGGTGAGACAACGGATGATATTTGCTTTAACGCCACAATCAAGTAAAACTACCTTTTTTAAACCTTTCCCTTCATTATAGCGGGTAACTTCTTTGCAACTCACCTTATCAACCCAGTTTATACCCTCATACTGACCGGAATCCGGATTCTCAGGAACTCCTTCGATTATAATTTTTCCAAGCATTACACCATGTTCTCTAAGCAATTTTGTCAATGCTCGGGTATCTATTCCGGTAATAGCAGGAACTTTCTCTCTCTTAAGCCATTGAGACAAAGTATCCAAAGCATTCCAGTGAGAATGGTGATAACTATAATCAGATACAATCATGGCTTTTGGGTGAATCTTATTGCTTTCCAGGTTATGAGAGATTCCGGTGTCCTCTATATCTTGCGAAGGTACTCCATAGTTCCCGATTAGAGGATATGTAAGAATCATGATTTGGCCTGCATAGGAAGGGTCTGTAAGACTTTCCGGATAACCCGTCATGGCAGTGTTGAACACCACTTCACCTGCCACAGAACCCTCGTATCCGAAAGAGAAACCTTCGAATTGCTCTCCATTATCGAGTATTAGTGTCGCTTTTTTCACGTTTCCTATATTTTCGATTCCGGGGAAGAGACATCCCCTTTATAAATTAACGATACCTTTCTAATTATGATATAAACCTCAGTTATCTTTGAGATGCTTTTCGTAATAATCAATAAAAGCTTTATTTACGAGTTTAACACCTCCCGGAGTGGGATAATCACCGCTAAAATACCAGTCTCCCTTATTATCAGGACAGCATTGATGTAGGCCTTCGAGGGATTGATATACGATTTTGATTTTAGCATTTATTCCTTCCGGTGTCAGGAGTTCAGTAATCTTTTGTGCCACTTCTTCCTCAGTGAACGGGGCATAAATCTCCTTGACATAATTCACCATCTTTTCTTTAGGAAGGTCAATTTGAGCTTTTGATTTTTCATATACTTCGTGGAATATTTTATTCATTCTCCGCTCTTTAAGAAGTTCTATGGCAGCCTTAAAGGCTATGAACTGGTCCAAGCTTGACATATCTATCCCGTAATAGTCGGGGAATCGCACTTGTGGCGAGGATGAGACTATAACGATGTCAGTGGGGTGAAGACGGTCGAGAATCTTGATGATACTTTGTCTTAATGTTGTGCCACGAACAATACTGTCGTCTATAACTACAAGTTTATCCTTATATGGTACAAGACTCCCGTAAGTAATATCGTAGACATGGGCTGCCATGTCATTACGGGTATTTCCCTCAGCAATGAAAGTGCGGAGCTTGATATCCTTGATGGCAACTTTTTCACTTCTGATTCTTTTTGACAAGATATTAAGTATTTCATCATGAGAAGGATTACTTCCTAATTTCTCAATCTTATTGATCTTTTGGCGATTGAGATAATTATCCAACCCTTCCAGCATTCCATAAAATGCTACTTCCGCAGTGTTGGGGATAAATGAAATTACTGTATTATCCAAGTCATAATCAATAGCTTTTAGAATTGGTGATACCAAAGTCCTGCCAAGTTTCTTGCGTTCCTGATAGATATCTATGTCTGAACCGCGGCTGAAATATATTCTCTCAAAAGAGCAAGCATTGCAACCTTTAGGCTCAAGCACCTGCACAACCCTTATCTCCCCCTTTTTATTGGAAAGAATAGCTTCACCGGGTTTAAGTTCCTTAATATTGTCCGTATCAACTCCGAGAGCAGTTTGAATTACCGGGCGTTCGGAAGCGATTAACATCAGTTCATCATCCACATAATAGAAGGCAGTACGAATGCCCCACGGATCACGCAGTGTAAATGATTCTCCACTACCGGTGATTCCACACAACACATATCCACCATCCCAGAAAGGAGCCGCAGAAGTCAGGACATTTACCAATTCTATATTATCCTCTATATAATTGGTGATATCCATCCCCTTCAGACCTTTATTCTGAGCTTTAACAAACAGACGTTCAACTTCTCTATCCAATCGATGCCCCATCTGTTCAAGCATGATATAAGTATCTGCATATTTACGGGGGTGTTGACCTAAAGAGGTTATGTGTGAGAAAACCTCATCTACATTTGTCATATTAAAATTTCCACACATCGCCAAATTCTTTGCACGCCAATTATTACGACGTAAAAAAGGGTGAACAAAGCTTATACCGGTTTTACCGGTAGTGGAATAGCGAAGGTGACCCATGTAAAGTTCACCGGCAAAAGGGATACATTTTTTTGCATATTCAGCATCCGAGAGGAGATGTGCCGGGGTCTCTGTCAATACTTTATTAATATTGTCAAAAATTTCAGTTATGGCGTTAGAGCCGAGTGCTCTTTCGCGAAACATATACTCTTCACCCGGGTTTGCTTCCAGTTTCACGCATGCCAGTCCGGCACCTTCCTGCCCCCTGTTATGTTGTTTCTCCAAGAGGAGATACATTTTACTAAGACCGAAACTCCAGCTTCCATATTTATTCTGAAAATATTCCAATGGTTTGCGGAGTCTTATCATTGCCACACCGCATTCGTGTTTAAGTGGCTCCATAATTTATTACCTTCTTTCTTTTATTGGTTGTTTACGAATCATTTTATCACTCCCACTCGATTGTCGAAGGTGGTTTTGAAGATATGTCGTAGACTACCCGGTTCACACCGCGAACTTTATTGATAATTTCGTTACTTACCTTTGCCAAAAACTCATACGGGAGATGTACCCAGTCAGCCGTCATTCCATCAGTAGAAATTACAGCTCTTAATGCCACACAATTTTCGTAAGTGCGTTCATCTCCCATTACCCCCACACTTTGCACCGGGAGTAGAATAGTTCCAGCCTGCCACACCTTGTCGTATAGACCCTCTTTCCTCAGGTTATCAATGAATATTTTATCGGCTTGTTGTAAGATTCTGACCTTCTCAGGAGTCACATCACCTAAAATTCTTATACCCAGACCTGGTCCCGGGAAGGGATGACGTCCTATGAGAGTTTTATCCATACCCATTGCAATACCTACCCGTCTAACCTCATCTTTGAACAGAAGTCGCAACGGCTCTACAACCTTGAGATTCATTTTCTCTGGTAATCCCCCCACATTATGGTGAGATTTAATTGTTGCAGAAGGTCCATTTACCGAAACACTTTCAATTACATCAGGATATATGGTGCCTTGCGCCAACCAACGGGCTCCCTCAACTTTTTCCGCTTCAGAGTTAAAAACTTCTACAAAGTCCCTTCCAATAATCTTCCTCTTCTGTTCAGGATCTTTGACACCTTTCAGATCTTCGTAAAATCTCTCGGAGGCATCTACACCTCTCACGTTGAGCCCCATATTCTTATAGGAATCCAGAACCTCTTCAAATTCATTTGCTCTCAACAAACCGTTATTTACAAAGATACAGTGAAGATTGGCACCGATAGCCTTATTTAGTAGCATTGCGGCTACAGAAGAATCCACACCTCCGGAAAGACCTAAAATAACCTTATCTTCTCCAATTTTTTCTTTAAGTGCAAGAACAGTTGACTCGATGAAGGAAGCAGGGCTCCAGTCCCCTTTGCATCCGCAGATACCGATTACGAAATTTGAGAGTAATTGCTTTCCATCTGTAGAATGATAAACTTCGGGATGGAATTGGATTCCCCAGCTCTCCTCGTTAAGAATCCTGAAAGCAGCATTCTTCACATTCTCAGTGCTGGCAATCACCTTATAATTCTCCGGCAGATAAGTGATGGTATCCCCATGTGACATCCAGACCTGGGTGGGAGAAGGAAGATTGAGCATAAGCGCATCTTCCGGATCCTTGACCACTAACATGGCCCTCCCGTATTCACGGCTGGGAGCACTCTCAACTTTCCCCCCAAATTCCTTAGCCAGAAATTGAGCGCCATAGCATACTCCGAGCAAAGGAAGTTTACCCTTAATTCCTGATAAATCCGGTCGAGGAGCTTCCGGGTCATTTACTGAGTATGGACTGCCGGAGAGAATCACACCCTTGACATCTTCATCTGGTTCAGGAAAATGGTTAAAGGGATAAATTTCACAATAAACATTCAACTCACGCACTCTTCGTGCTATAAGTTGGGTATATTGAGAACCGAAATCTATTATTAATATTTTTTCCATTTTTATTCTCCGCGTGTATAGTTAGGGGCTTCTTTGGTAATTGTCACATCATGAGGGTGATTTTCAATTACACCGGCAGAAGTGATTCTTACGAAACGAGCTTCATGTAAAGCGTTAATGTCTTCTGCGCCACAATAACCCATACCGGAACGTAAACCGCCTAACAATTGATATATAGTCTCACTGAGGGTACCCTTATAAGGTACTCTTGCCACGATTCCTTCCGGTACGAATTTTGTAGCATCTGACGTGTCAGATTGGAAATATCGATCCTTGGAACCCGCTTGCATTGCTTCGATTGAACCCATGCCACGGTATGCTTTGAATTTACGACCGTTGTATATGATGGTTTCACCGGGTGATTCCTCAACTCCGGCAAGCATAGAACCCATCATTACTGAGTCCCCGCCGGCAGCGAGAGCTTTTACTATGTCTCCAGAGTAACGAAGTCCACCATCCGCGATAACGGGAACCCCGGCAGCATGGGCCACCTCCGCTACATCATAAATTGCACTAAGTTGTGGTACACCAACACCGGCTACTATACGTGTAGTACATATTGAGCCCGGTCCTATTCCTACCTTAATGCCATCTGCACCGGCATTGATAAGGAATTGAGCTGCTTCGGCAGTAGCAATGTTACCAACAAGAACATCAATATTCTTGAAAGTCTCTTTTATTAACTTAAGAGTCTTAACCACATTTGCAGAATGTCCGTGAGCAGTATCTATTACCACTGCATCTACGCCGGCATCAACAAGAGCGCTTACCCTTTCCAAAGTATCAGATGTAACTCCCACACCGGCGGCTACTCTCAGACGTCCTTTGCTGTCTTTACAAGCTTTAGGATAATCTTGAATTTTTGTAATGTCGCGATAAGTTATCAACCCAACGAGTTTTCCACAATTATCTACTACCGGCAATTTCTCAATCTTATGACGTAACAGGATTTCAGAGGCTGCTGATAATTCCGGGTTTGTTGTCGTCACTAAGTTCTTCCAGGTCATCACATCACTGATTTTCATATCCAGCTCTGTCTGGAAACGGAGATCGCGATTAGTGACAATACCAACAAGTTTTCCATCCTCTTCCACAACCGGAATACCTCCGATGTGGTGTTCTTTCATAAGACGCAGGGCATCCCTTATTGTCTGGTCCCTTTTAATAGTAACAGGATCATAAATCATCCCGCTCTCTGCACGTTTTACCCTGCGAACCTGGCGAGCCTGAGCTTCAATACTCATATTCTTATGAATAACACCAATACCTCCTTCGCGAGCGATAGCTATAGCCATGGCACCCTCAGTGACAGTATCCATTGCCGCTGACACAAAAGGAACGTTTAAGGTGATATTTCGTGAAAAACGACTTTTGGTGTCTACCATATTTGGAGTAACCTCTGAATAAGCTGGTATCAAAAGCACATCATCGAAGGTAAATCCTTCAAACGCTATTTTTTTATCTTTAAATGACATATTCGAATTAGCTTGAATTTAAAATTTACGCAATTTTTCCGAAATCATAATTGTTTGTGTACGATCCGGGCCAACCGATACTATCCCGACAGGTACTCCTGTCAATTCCTCAATTTTGGAAATGTAAGCCTTGGCTGCCTTGGGAAGTTGATTGTAATCCTTCATCCCGGTGAGGTCTTCTTCCCAACCATCGAGTTCAATATAAACAGGTTCACAAAGGGCTAACTCGGCAATTGTAGAAGGTGGAGTCTGAAGGATTCTTTCACCGAGTTTATATCCGGTACATATTTTTACTTTATCAAGACCGGAAAGAACATCAAAAAGCATCAATGCCCAAAAGTCAATGCCGGCAAGTTGAGCTGTGTAACGGGCCACTACAGCATCGAACCATCCGATACGACGCGGACGTCCGGTAACTGTGCCATATTCATGACCTCTTTCCCGAATCTCATCCGCTCGATTATCATGAAGTTCGGAGGGGAAAGGACCTTCACCAACACGTGTGCAGTATGATTTAGCTACTCCGACCACATTTTCAATCCATTTAGGAGCAATCCCCGCACCTACCGGAACACTGGCGGCTGAAGGACAAGAAGATGTTACGAATGGATAAGTGCCATGATCTACATCAAGCATCATTCCCTGTGCACCTTCAAATAGTATTTTCTTGTCGGAGCGAAGTGCGTCATTAATAAGAGCGGAGGTGTCACAAATACGAGGACCAAGGATTTCGGCAAGCTCCATATAACGGGTAAAAATCTTGTCGATGTCAAATGTGGGAAGTCCTAACATATCAAGCTCCCGGTTCTTGATTTTTAAGGCAGCTTCAAGACGGGTTCTGAAATATTCCGGCTGGAGAAGGTCACCGATTCTTAAGCCTACCCGACTATATTTGTCTGCGTATGCTGGTCCGATACCATTCTTTGTAGTACCGATCTTATTACCACCCAAACCTGCTTCATAGGCACCGTCCAATACAGAATGGTAAGGCATAACCATGGCAGCACGATCAGATATATATAGCTGATAATCAGTAATCCCACTTTCATGAAGCTTTTCTAATTCCGCCACAACAGATTCTGGATTCACCACCATTCCGTTAGCCATTACATTAACTGTAGAGGGATTGAAAATTCCCGATGGAATACTCCGCAAAGAGTATTTTTTACCGTTAAACGCCACTGTATGACCGGCATTGTTACCGCCCTGGTATCTTACTACCATATCAGCTTTACAGGCAAAGAAATCGGTTATTTTCCCTTTCCCTTCATCCCCCCATTGGGAGCCGATAACTACTAATCTTTCCGACATTATTGTTCTATTTTGTTCCGTTTATAGATGTAGTCAACATTCTTTAAATAATAATCCAATGTGAAGCAATCGTCAAGCTCTTCTTCTGTAAGATGTTCCATTACAAATGGGTCATTTTTGAGAAGTGTCTGATATGATTCTCCCGAACTCATGGCCTTCATGGCAATAGGTTGAACCGTATCGTAGGCTTTTTCCCGTGTGAACCCTTTGGAAATAAGGGCATTCATAACGCGTTGAGCGAATATTACTCCATTTGTGATGTAAATATTACTTTTCATGCGGTCTTCGAAAACCACAAGGTTTTCAAGGATTCCCATCATTCGGTTGAGCATATAATCCAAAAGGATAGTTGCATCCGGCATAAGGATTCGTTCAGTCGCAGAATGTGAAATATCACGTTCATGCCATAGCGCCACATTATCATAGGTTGTCATCATATACCCTCTAAGTACACGCGCGCATCCACAGATATTTTCACTACTGATGGGATTACGTTTGTGTGGCATAGCACTGGAACCTTTCTGACCTTTACCGAATGCCTCTTCTACCTCGTGAACTTCTGTACGCTGTAAATTTCTAACTTCCATTGCCATTTGTTCCAAAGTGGCTCCGATAAGGGCAATTGTTGCCATGTAATAGGCATGGCGGTCGCGTTGAATAATTTGAGTGGAAATGTCAGCACTATCGATTCCCAGCTTGTTGCATACGAAATCCTGGACAAACGGTGGGATATTGGCAAAGTTACCTACTGCACCGCTGATTTTCCCAACTTCAACTCCTTTTGCAGCTTCATCAAACCGCTTTATGTTACGTTGCATCTCCTGGAACCATAACACCCATTTCAGTCCGAAACTGGTGATGTCGGCATGGATTCCATGGGTTCTTCCTATACATGGCAGATATTTGAAGCGGATTGCCTGGCGCTTTAACATTTCACTGAACTTTTTCAAGTCTTCCCGAATGATTGCATTCGCCTGACTGAAGAGATATCCATTGGCTGTATCAACTACGTCAGTGCTGGTTAGCCCGTAGTGAACCCATTTTCGTTCCTCTCCCAGACTCTCACTCACCGCTCGTGTGAAAGCCACAATATCATGACGGGTCTGAAGTTCTATCTCTTTAATCCTATCGATATTGAAAGTAGCCTTTTCATTGAGCTTTCCAATATCTTCTTTGGGTACTATTCCGAGTTCACTCCAGGCCTCAGCTGCCAATAATTCAACTTTAAGATAGGCATTGAACTTATTCTCTTCAGTCCAAACCTTTCTCATAATATCTCTGCCGTATCGTTCTATCATTGGTATATTCTTAATTCGTAAGTTTTTTGTTTATAATCCATTCTGTTTACGGAAACATTCCATCGTGTTTTCCATAAGACATGCTATTGTCATCGGTCCCACACCTCCGGGCACCGGGGTTATAATAGAAACCTTCTCTTTCATAGCTTCGAAATCTACATCCCCACACATTCTACCGGTTTCTGTGTCTTGATTAATACCGACATCAATAACTGCAGCACCAGGTTTTACCATATCAGCAGTAATCATTTTGGCTTTACCAATGGCTACAACTAAAATGTCAGCTTCGCGGGTAATAGATGCAAGATTTCGTGTGTGACTATGAGCTACAGTTACCGTTGCATTTCTATCCAGAAGCATTTTTGCCACAGGGAACCCCACGATATTGCTCCTACCTATCACAACTGCATGACTTCCGTCTATCGGTATTCCCCCCTCATCGAGCATCCGAATTATCCCTTTGGGAGTGCAAGGTAGAATCCCTTCGGTCTTTAGCCAAAGAGAGGAAATATTCGTTGGATGAAACGCATCAACATCCTTTTCAGGACTTATGGTCCTTAGAACTCTGTTTTTATTGATATGTCTCGGTAAAGGCAGTTGCACCAAAATGCCATTAATATCTTCATCGGCATTCATCTCAGTGATTTTTGTGATCAATTCCTCTTCACTGACGTTTTCCGGGAAATGCACTGCAGTGTGTTTATATCCCAACTGAAGGCTTGTTTTACCTTTTGTGGAGACATAATTCGCACTCGCAGGATCATTCCCGACCAGTACAACTGCCAGATGAGGGACCTTCCCGGTTGCTTCTTTCAATGAAGCTGTCTCCTCCTTTAAACTATCTTTAATTTTCCTGGCAATCTCGGTTCCACTGATAATTACCTTATTCAGACTGCTCCCCAGAACCGCTTTTCCTATATCCGTTCTGAAAAATAGAGAACTGCATTTAACTTCCTTGGCATCAGACAAAGCTATATCACGAGCCATTTCCAAATTTGGCGCAAGTCCCACAGTCATCATCACACGTCCTCCGGCAGTCACTAATTCTCCGTCCTTTATGGCTGTACCCATGTGATAGATTAGGGAGTCGTGATTATTAGGGAGTCTTATTTCAATACCTTTTTCATAGCTGCCAGGATAACCCTCTGAAGCCAAAACAATCCCGAGACAAGCCTTGTCAGACCATTTTATCTCATAGTCCTTGCTCTCTATTACCGATTCCAAAAGGTCTAAAATATCAGATTCCATCCGAGGAAGCACAACTTCTGTTTCCGGGTCACCGAAACGCGCATTAAATTCAATGACTTTAGGACCTTGTTCTGTGAGAATTAAACCTCCATACAAAATACCCTTGAAAGGGACACCCTCACGGACCATGGCGGAAGCAGCCTTTTGCATTATCCGTTCGATAGCATCTTTATGAACTTCCTCGGTGACAAACGCCACAGGGGAATAGGCTCCCATTCCTCCTGTATTGGGACCACGGTCACCATCGAAGGCACGTTTATGGTCTTGAGCAGTTGCGAGGGGATAAATCTTGTCCCCGTTAACCAAACACATCAAAGAGAACTCCGGACCTTCCAGATACTCTTCAACAATCACTTTATCATGACCGAAAGTTTCATCTTTCAGCATAGAACGCAGGGCTTTTTCCGCCTCTTTATATGTACTTGCAACGGTAACACCCTTTCCTGCCGCCAAACCATCATATTTGATTACTGCCGGTAAAGGACGACTCTGAACATATTCCCAGGCTTCGTCATAATCTGAAAATGATTGATATTTACCTGTCGGTATATCATATTTCATCATCAGACGTTTAGCAAATTCCTTACTGCTTTCTATGCGGGTTGCGGATTTTGACGGACCAAAGATCATTAGACCCCTTCGTTCAAACTCATCAGCTATACCTGCTGCTAATGCCGCTTCAGGTCCAACTATCGTCAGGTCTATTTCATTTTTTTTCGCAAAATCAGCCAGTTCGGATATATTCTCAACTCCTATAGGCACACATTCAGCCTGCATGGCTATTCCTGCATTTCCGGGAGCACAATATATTTTTCCTACTCTTGACGAGCGGTTAAGAGAATCCACTATGGCGTGACAACGACCACCTGATCCTATAACCAAAACTTTATTATCTGTTAATTTCATTTTTAATGCTTAAAATGACGCATTCCTGTAAATAGCATGGCAATACCCTTCTCATTCGCTTTCTTGATAGAATCTTCATCCCGAATACTTCCGCCGGGTTGAACAATAGCAGTTACCCCATAATTTGCAACAAGCTCAACGGTATCATCAAATGGTAAAAAGCCATCGGATGCCAATACTAATCCTTCGGTAACACCAGATTCTTTTGCCTGTTCAAGTGCTATTTTTGCCGAACCCACCCGGTTCATTTGTCCGGCTCCTATACCCAAGGTCATACCGTTTTTAACTACTACAATTGCGTTTGACTTTACATGTTTTACAATCTTCCAACCGAAGTCCATGTCAATGAGCTCTTGCTTTGAAGGTTGTCTCTCTGTCTTTGTCATATCTTCGCTGAGCGTGATGCAGGTATTGTCAAAATCTTGAACCAACATCCCACCGCGTACACCGACATATTGTTTCTGAGAAGAAGTAAGTGTCTTATCCATCTTCACCTCCAGAAGACGGAGGTTTTTCTTTTTAGATAAGATTTCCAGAGCCTCTTGTGAAAATGAGGGAGCCATTACAATTTCGAGAAAGATAGGTTTGAGTTTCAGTGCAACCTCCTTGTTCACTTCGCGATTGAAAGCTACGATGCCACCGTAAATGCTCACTTTATCAGCTTCGAATGCTTTATCCCATGCATCTTCAATGGTATCAGCAATTCCGGCTCCACATGGGTTCATGTGTTTGAGTCCTACTGCAAAGGGCTCCTCGAACTCCCTTACTATGGAAAGAGCAGCATTTGCATCCTGGATATTATTGTATGATAATTCTTTACCTCCAAGTTGACGAGCGAAAGCTACGGAGTAGGATTCCTCTTCTTTATTCCGATAAAATTTTGCTGCCTGATGAGGATTCTCACCATATCTGAGATTCTGAACTTCGTCAAAATCCAGAAAAAGCTTTTCCGGAAGATTGGCGATTTTTCTCATAAATGTTGCTATATGGCAGTCGTACAAAGCAGTGTGTGTATAGGCTTTAGCGCTTAGTCGGAGACGAGTCTCCTCTGTAGTGTCACCATCTCTGTCAATTTCCGAGAGGATTCCGGCGTAATCATCCGGGTCACAGACAACTGTTACAGATTTATAGTTCTTGGCTGCGCTCCTGAGCATTGAGGGACCACCTATGTCAATATTTTCAATGGCATCCTCAATTGTAACTCCTTCTTTGGCTATTGTAGCTTCAAAGGGGTAAAGATTGACACAGACGAGGTCTATTGGTTCTATACCGTTATCCTTCATTTGTTTAAGATGATCTTCTAAGTCCCTACGCCCAAGCAAGGCACCGTGAACTTTAGGATGAAGAGTCTTAACTCTGCCATCGCAAATCTCCGGAAAACCGGTGACATCGCTGATATTAGTTATTTTAAGACCAGCGTTGCGAAGGGCTGTCATGGTGCCCCCGGTAGCTATAACTTCCCACCCTTTGGCTATCAATGAGGAGGCAAACTCTATAACTCCCCGTTTATCGCTTACACTAATTAATGCTCTCATTTCTGTTATCCTTTTCTTGGCTGTTTTTAAGAAGACTTCTTATGGTTCTGACATATAATGGATGTTCAATCTCATGGATTTTATCTTCCAACTCTTCAATATCATTCCCTTCATAATTAAAGGCTTCCTGTGCAATGATTTTACCGGTGTCAACGCCTGCATCAACATAATGGATTGTGACACCATACACTTTTACTCCGTAATCAAAAGCATCTTTTATGCCATGGGCTCCAGGAAAGGAGGGTAGCAATGCCGGATGAATATTAATAATTCTTCCATCATATCTTTCCAGGAGTGTTTTACCGACGATTCTCATATATCCCGCGAGACAAACGAGGTCCACACCCTTTTTGTCAAGGAGATCTGCTATCTGTGTCTCATATTCCGTCTTGGAATTATATTTGCTCGGTTTGAATGAGAAGGTTTCGACTCCCAGACGGGCTGCTCTCTCGCACACTTTAGCACCTGGATTGTCACATACACAGAGTACTACTTTGCAATTTCCCAACTCACTCTTTTGTGAAGCAACAGTAATTGCTTCAAAATTCCCACCGTTGCCACTGGCAAAGACTGCTATTTTTTTCATCTTTATTTTTTGACGGTTACTCCTGAACCTTCAATTATTTCACCTATCAAGGAGGGTTTGAGTCCTTCTCCTTCGAGAACAGACAAGGTTGTAGCTACATCTTCTTCATCAATTGCTATTACCATACCAATACCCATGTTGAAGATATTATACATCTCACGATGAGGAATATTACCAAATTGTTCTAACATTTGGAAAACAGGGAGGATTTCCCAGCTCCCTTCTTTGATTTCAACCCCTTGACCTTCCTTAAGAATTCGAGGGATATTTTCATCAAAGCCGCCTCCGGTGATATGTGCAATACCATGTACTTCAACTTCTTTAATGAGTTTTAACACCGGTTTTACATATATTCTGGTAGGGGTAAGAAGCAATTCACCCAAGGTTTTACCTTCTGTGAAAGGATATTCTTTGTTATAATCCAGATTATTATCAGAGACTATCTTGCGAACAAGACTGAAACCATTGGAATGAATTCCGGTAGAGGGGATGCCGATAAGTTTATCACCTACCTTCACTTTAGAGCAGTCAATAAGTTTACTCTTCTCAACAGCCCCAACAGTAAAACCGGCAATATCGTAGTCTTCCGGAGCATACATTCCCGGCATTTCAGCTGTTTCCCCACCAACCAAAGCACACCCTGCTTGACGGCAACCTTCAGCCACTCCGGCTACAATTTGTTCTACTATCTCCGGTTCATTTTTACCTACAGCAACGTAATCCAGAAATATCAGAGGTTCGGCACCTTGTGCCAAAACGTCATTAACGCACATTGCCACGGCATCGATACCAATAGTATTGTGGCGTCCTGTGGCAAAAGCGATTTTTAATTTAGTGCCTACGCCATCAGTTCCACTAACAAGTATGGGGTGTTCATAACCTAAAGAACCGAGATCAAACATTCCTCCGAAGGCGCCGATATTACCCATGCTCCCGTTACGTGTTGTAGAAGAAACATGTTTTTTTATGCGGCTTACTACTTCATATCCGGCTTCGAGATTTACTCCCGACGCTTCATAACTCTTTGCCATAATCGTAAATTGCCAGTATGCTTTTAATTATCTTTCTCTTCTCATTACTTTAATGAGTGCAGACGGCTGTCAATTTCTTCGTAAGCTTCAATCACTTTTCCCATGTCGCGACGGAACCGGTCTTTGTCAAGCTTTTCATTGGTTGAAGCATCCCAAAGGCGACAAGTATCCGGTGAAATTTCATCGGCAAGAACAATTTTTCCATCTGATGTTTTTCCGAACTCAATCTTGAAATCAATGAGACGAATGTTGATTTCAGCAAAAAGTTTCTTGAGAGTTTCATTGATTTTTGCAGTCATGTCATAAATCTCCTTGAGTTCGTCATAGGTGGCTGCTCCAAGTGCAACTGCATGGTGGTCATTGATTAGCGGATCGCCAAGTGCATCATCTTTGTAGCAGATCTCAAAAATAGTATTGGGAGCTTCTGTACCCTCTTCAATTCCGAGACGTTTTGCCATGGAACCTGCTATCACATTACGAACGATAACTTCCAAAGGTACGATATCTACCTTGAGACACAGTTGGTCGCGATCGTTAAGGGTTTCGATATGGTGAGTCGGGATTCCTGCTTCTTTAAGACGTTTAAAGATAATTGTGGAGATCTCGTTGTTTAATACTCCCTTATTATCGATGGTGGCTTTCTTTATATTATTGAAGGCTGTAGCAGCATCTTTATAATGTATGATAACTTTATCCGGTTCGTCAGTTGCGAATACTTGTTTTGCCTTGCCCTCATAGAGCATTTCTTTCTGTTCCATAATGTTGGTATATATTTAATTTATTTTCTAAAATATTTAATTGCATTAGCAAAGATATTCTGATTTTTGTTTCCAGGGATATTTTTCATTAACCCTTCCGAGTAACGTTCAGAATGACCCATTTTACCTAAAATTTGACCGTCCGGAGAGATGATTCCCTCGATGGCCATAGTTGAACCATTTGGATTAAAGGGTGATTCCATTGTTGGCTCACCTTCAGGATTTGTATATTGGAATGCGATTTGTCCATTATTAGCAAGCTTATTTGCCAGGGAGGTGCTACAGGTAAACTTACCTTCACCGTGTGAAGCTGCTATTTGATGAATTTCACCAGGAGTAAACCCGCTGAGCCATGGAGAAGCAAGGGTTGCCACCCGAGTTGAAACAATCTGTGAGATATGCCGGTTAATGTCGTTACGGAATAAAGTAGGAGATTCAGAAGAGAGTTCTCCAATTTTACCATAAGGGAGCAAGCCGGATTTTACCAATGCCTGGAATCCGTTGCAAATACCGATGATAAGTCCACCACGTTTCAAGAGTCTTTCGATAGATTCTTTAACATCCATGTTTTGGAGAACACTCGCTATGAACTTACCACTTCCATCCGGTTCATCACCGGCTGAGAACCCACCGCTTATTGCTAAAATATGACATTTGTCTATCTTTTCGGCCATTTCTTTTGTGGATTCATTTACATCTTCTGCTGAAAGATTGCGGAATACACTCGCAATGATTTCTGCTCCCTCTCTGCGGAAAGCTTTTTCCATATCATAGTCACAATTGGTGCCCGGGAAAGAGGGAAGATAGACTATAGGATGTTCAACTTTTTCTCCCGGGTAAGGTGTGAATCCCTCTTTCATTGCAGGGATTTTAACCTCACCTGTCACTCCACTCTTATCGGGATAGATGGAGATAAAAGGTAGCCTATTAGATTCGATTAACTCATCTATGGAAATTTCCACGCCATTTATTGTAACTGAATCTGATTCAGTAGTAACTCCTATTTTCTCAATCCCCGGTATATTCAGTAATTCGATATTTGCATCGGATGTAAAGAGGATTGAACCATAATTCAAATCAAACAGTTCCTTCTCATCCACTTGGATATCAGCTCCTACCTTATTGCCGAACGACATCTTGGCAACAGCTTCCGCAATACCCCCGTTCGTAGGAGCAAAGGCAGCCGTTATCAACTCTTTTTTCACAGCTTCATGATAAGCATTATAGCTCTTTACCAGAGCGGTTGTATCCGGCATCAAGGAAGGGAGGGGTGTATGACGCAAGTAATAAATATTCTCTCCACCTTTCTTGAATTCGGGTGTAATAACATCCTGTTTTAAAATTGTCGTGATTCCGAATGCTATTAGAGTTGGAGGAACAGATATATTTGCGAATGTACCACTCATAGAATCTTTTCCACCGATTGAAGGCAAACCCAATTCAGTCTGCATTCGGAGGGTTCCAAGTAGAGCGGCTAAAGGTTTACCCCAAGAATAAGGAGAGTTCATCTTCTCAAAATATTCTTGATATGAGAACCTCATCTTAGTAAAGTCCGCACCGGCTGCTACAGCTTTGGCAACTGACTCGATTACTGCGTATGCAGACCCGTGATAAGGACTCCAACTGCTGATGACCGGATTAAATCCGAAAGTCATAATAGAGGCAGTGTCTGTTGTATGATTCCCTACAGGGAGTGTCTGTACGGATACTTGACTTTCTGTCAATTGATATTTACCTCCGAAAGGCATCATTACGGTAGAGGCTCCGATACTC
Organism: uncultured Sangeribacter sp.; assembly: GCA_964509225.1. GTDB lineage: Bacteria > Bacteroidota > Bacteroidia > Bacteroidales > Muribaculaceae > Lepagella. The sequence continues at coordinate 38,688 of CAZDWB010000006.1, read as the reverse complement.
GAATCGAACATCTCTATCAACCCTTTTTGAGAAGTAACATTAGGCTCGGAAAGTACGGACTTCACTCTCTCTTTAAGATTAACACCATTGGGAGTACGTCTAAACGGGTTTTCATTCGCAATACCCCCGATTTTTACGTCTGCATAATGCGGAGCACCGGCTGAATCAATAAACTCCCGGCTGAGGTCAGCAATTTTTTCACCTTTATAGAACATCCTCATTCGGTTGGTGGAAGTGACATCGGCTACATGAGTAACTTCAAGATTTTCTTCATGACAGTAATTCATAAACTGTTCCATATCTTTAGCTTCCACCACTACCGACATTCTCTCTTGAGATTCACTGATAGCGAGTTCCGTTGGATTAAGACCGGAATATTTAACCGGCACTCGGTCAAGATATATGTCGAGACCGTCGGTCAGTTCACCAATTGCCACACTTACACCTCCGGCACCGAAATCATTGGATTTCTTTATTAACCGAGCCACTTCCGGACGTCGGAAGAGACGTTGGATCTTACGCTCTTCCGGAGCATTCCCCTTCTGCACTTCGCTTCCACATTCTTCCAAAGAGGATGTGGTATGCTCTTTGGAAGAACCTGTAGCTCCTCCGATACCATCACGACCGGTGCGACCACCGAACATTAGAACCACATCACCTTCAGCAGGACGTTCTCTTCTGACATCGGATGCTTTTACCGCTCCGACCACAGCACCCACTTCAAGACGTTTGGCTACATAATCCGGATGATAGATTTCGCGTACATGAGTAGTTGCAAGTCCAATTTGATTTCCATAAGATGAATAACCCGAGGCTGCACGAAGTGAAATGACACGTTGTGGTAGTTTCCCTTCCATAGTTTCGGCAACACTTTTATATATGTCGCCGGCTCCGGTGACACGCATTGCCTGGTATACATAACTTCTTCCACTCAACGGATCGCGGATTGCTCCTCCGAGACAGGTAGAAGCTCCTCCAAACGGTTCAATTTCAGTTGGATGGTTATGTGTTTCGTTTTTGAATTGCAAAAGCCATGTTTCAGGTGTTCCATCCACATCTACTTCGACATATATACTGCATGCATTGTTCTCGTCACTCACTTCAAGATCATCAAGAAGACCTTTTTTCTTAAGGTATCTGGCGCCGATGGTGGCTAAATCCATAAGGCACAGACTCTTCTCCGCCCGTCCGAGTTCTTTTCGGATATTTTTCCAATCCTCAAGAGATTGACGGAGATCTTCCGAAATAGATGAGTCATCAATTTCAATTGTTGTGAGGTTTGTGGTGAAGGTGGTGTGCCGGCAATGGTCGCTCCAATAAGTATCAAGAATTCTCAGCTCTGTTTCGTTGGGGTCGCGACCTTCCTTATTAAAATATGCAACAACAGTCATGAGGTCATCGGCATTCATCGCTAACCCCATTTCTTTGCAATATCCCACAGCTTTTTCAGGCGTAAGTTCACGCAATCCTTCCAGAACTCTTACGGGGGATGCATCTGCAGCTTCCGGTAAGGCGAGTGTGTCAAGATCTTTTTTTCGAGACTCAACAGAGTTGATACAATATTTTTCGATTTTCCTGATGTCTTCGGATGTAACACCCTTATCAAAAATCATCAGTTTTCCACTACGAATTCTTACATCTGCATCGGGACAAATTAATTTTACACATTCTTCTGCGGATGCTGCGCGTTGGTCAAATTGTCCAGGCAGGAACTCCATTGCTAAATATGGAAAAGATGAGTAATCCGAATTTTCAGTTACATTATCTGTAGCATATTCGCCGAAAACTCTAAATCGAGAATCGTTTTTCAATTCTTCTGTAAAACCGAACAGGTCATAAACGCAAATAAGCCTGAGAGACTTTATATCGAGATTGAGATTAGAGTTTAATTCATTGCGAAGGCTTTCTGCTTCAACGCGGTAAGGCTCTCTTTTCTCTACAAACAGACGATAGTTTTTATTCATCTTTAGGGATGGTTCAAATATTATTCAGGAAGATGTGAAGCGAGAACTCGTTCGCTCTGCTCTTTACGGAATTGATCAACTTTTGCTTTAACATCAATATCAGTAACGGCAAGGATTTCAGCTGCGAGTAGGGCAGCGTTTTTGGCTCCGTCAATACCGACTGTGGCAACAGGAATTCCGCTTGGCATTTGCACGATTGAAAGCAGAGAATCAAGACCCATAAGTTGTTTGGAAAGAACAGGTACGCCGATTACCGGAAGAGAGGTGAAAGCAGCTACTACACCTGGCAGATGCGCAGCGCCACCGGCACCGGCAATAATAGCGGCAAAACCGTTTTCGCGCGCGTTTGAAGCCCATTCTACCAAGGCCTGAGGAGTACGATGTGCGCTAAACACTCGTTTTTCGTATTCTATACCAAACTTTTCGAGAATCTCAATTGCGCCAGCCATTACATGCCAGTCGCTTGTAGAACCCATCACAACACCTATTTTCATATCTAAAAAACTTATGGTTAAAAAAACCGACAACCGCCCGAGGATTCCCTCTTACAGGCGGTTGTCGATTTGATTTATTTTTATTTGATGTCTTAATTTTTTGCTGCGCACACGCACACACAACTTTTTTTCTCCCGGCTTCGGACCGGCAAAACTGTTATTGCGGGATATGTTTCGGGGTTGCCTCATAATTATGCTTCCTTTCGGCTATCAATATCCACTGCAAATTTACCGATTTTTATTGTCACTCACAAATAATTCTGCCCCAAAATATGTTTTTTAACATAATTTTTATGAGTTCCCTTTTGTGATTCTAATCCTGGGTCACTCCCGACCTTGAAACGGAATCTTTACTCAGGGCGAGATTCGCAATAAACACAACGCATTTTGTCTGAGCCATCTGTGGATTTCCGGAACATTGTAGGAACATTTTCCATATTGGATATGCACCGCTTATTGTGACAATGATATTTATTATACACAATTCCTTCCCCTAATAGCTTGGTGTTGTATTTATCTTCTTTTGCCCAATTTAAAAGGGTGAGAATAAGTGACATTCTTACAAATTTACCGTTTTCTACCTGACGGAAATATGCAGCCCTGGGATCATCATCCACTTCAACCGTTATCTCGTTCACTCTGGGTAATGGATGAAGAATACGCATATCCTTTCGGGCACGTTTCATTTTCTCGGAGTCCAAAATAAAACTGTCTTTTAACCTGTCAAATTCATCTTCGTCAAGGAAACGCTCTTTCTGTACCCGCGTCATGTAAAGGATATCCAGATCTCCAATCACCTCTTCGAGGGAGGTAACTTCTTTATATTTAACACCATTTGCGTCACATACTTCCTCCTTCATATAGTCAGGGAGCCGGAGCTGTTCCGGAGCAATCAACACGACATTTACACCTTCATAGCGAGATAAGGCTTTAATAAGAGAGTGGACTGTGCGACCAAATTTTAGGTCTCCGCAAAAACCTATGGTGATGTTATTGAATCTGCCGATTTCTCTTTTGATTGTGAGCAGATCTGTAAGTGTCTGTGTGGGATGTGCATGACTGCCATCACCAGCATTTATAACCGGTACTGTTGCATTCATAGCTGCCACGAGGGCTGCACCTTCCTCATAATGTCGCATTGCAATGATATCAGAGAAGCAACTTATCACTTTTGATGTGTCTGCAACAGTCTCTCCTTTACTTACTGATGAATTCTTAGCATCATAAAAGCCAAGAACATTACCACCCAATTCCATCATTGCTGCGGTAAAGCTGAGACGAGTCCGGGTGCTCGGTTCATAGAACAGAGTTGCAAGTTTTTTTCCCTTGCATACTTCCGAATATTTCTCTCGATTATCTATGATGTCTAATGCCAGGTCTACGATAGATTCTATTTCCTCTTTTGTCAAATCGTATGGCTCAATAAGATGTCTCATTTTTCTCATTTTTATTTCATCCAAGATTCGTCAGAAGGATTGCTCATAAATCTTCTGAGTTTTTCTACGTCATCCGGTAAGATATATCCCTCTTTGGCAGCAACCTCTACAAGGGTGTCGAAATTGGAAAGGGAATGATTTTCGACGTTTGCATTTTCCAGTTTTTCAAGCCCTTTCTTCATGCCATAAGTAAAAATGCTTACTACACCGAGCACTTCCGCTCCAGCTTCCCTTAGAGCTTCAACAACATCGATACAGCTTCCACCGGTTGAGATAAGATCTTCTACTACAACTACCTTTTGACCTTTCTCAAGTCGTCCCTCAATACGATTGTTGCGACCATGATCTTTCGCAGATCCTCTTACATAACCCATAGGAAGGTTCAACAGATAACCTGCTATGGCTGCATGGGCAATCCCGGCGGTAGAGGTCCCCATCAGAACTTCTGCTTCCGGATAAAATTTTCTAATAGTTTCGCATATACCCTTCTCGACTATTTCTCTCGTCTCAGGAGACGTGAGAATAAGACGATTGTCGCAATAAATGGGACTTTTAATCCCACTTGCCCATGTGAAGGGTTTGTCCGGACTTAGAAACACGGCCTTTATCTTAAGTAATTCCTCAGCTATTTTCTCAGGGGTATATATATTTGAGTTCATTATTGTTAGGATTTTAATTTAAAACTTATTCCTCATTTAAAAATTGACGACAACACTTTTCGTATGCCGCAACCGGATCCTCAGCTTGAGTAATAGGTCGACCAACTACAATGTAATCTGATCCAATCTCCCTGGCTTTAAGGGGAGTTGTGATTCTTACCTGGTCATCCTTACCCGAGTCAGCAAATCTGATTCCGGGAGTGACAGTCATAAATTCATTTCCACATGACTCTTTCACCAATCCAGCCTCCAATGGAGAACAGACAACACCATCAAGACCGGCTGCCTTTGCATTTTGCGCATATTTTATTATGGTAGAATTTATATCTGTGGAAATCATGAGTTGATTTTGCATCGCTTCTTGGGAGGTAGAAGTAAGTTGAGTGACAGCAATTAATAATGGTCTGGAGCCATCTGCCCTTGTGAGACCATCCAGAGCAGCGCGCATCATCTCAATTGTGCCGGCAGCATGAACATTGACCATATCCACATCCAATGCCGAAAGAACCCTCATCGCCTTTTTCACTGTGTTGGGAATATCATGGAGTTTTAAGTCCAGAAATATCTTATGTCCTCTTCTCTTAATCTCCTTTACTATTTCATTCCCTGCACCATAATAGAGTTCCATTCCAATTTTGACGAACGGTTTCCTGACGGTGAATTTATCTAAGAATTTCAATGTTTCTTCAGCTGTGGGGAAGTCACAAGCTATTATCACATCTTTGGCATTTGCTTCCATAATTTAACAGATTGTTATATTTTAAGATTTCTAAGAGAGTTGATACCCAATTTCTCCATTTCTTCGGGAAGAGACTCGATAATCTTCTTACAAGCGTAGGGATCCCGAAGATTGGCTGCTCCTACTTCTATCGCACATGCTCCAGCCATCATCATTTCAAGTACATCTTTGGCGGTGGAGATTCCTCCGCATCCTATCACCGGAATATTACATGCATGGGCAAGTTGATATACGATTCTCAATGCCACCGGGAAAATTGCAGGACCTGAGAAACCTCCCATTATATTGGCAATTACGGGACGTCTGGATTTTAAATCAATTCTCATTCCAAGCATGGTATTGATAGCAACCAATCCATCTGCTCCGGCATCTTCAGCAGCTTTCCCTATACTTACTATATCTGTAACATTCGGTGTTAATTTAACATATAATGGTTTGGAAGTAACTCCTTTGACAGCTTTTACCACTTTTGTGACATCTTCGATGGAAGTTCCGAAACTCATTCCTCCGCCATGAACATTCGGACAGCTTACATTCAATTCTATCAATCCGATACACTCCTGCGTGTCAATTAATCTGCAACATTCACGATATTCGTCAATTGAGAAACCACTTATATTGGCAATCAATGGTTTCTTAAAAGCCATAGCTGCCTTCGGGAGTTCTTCTTCGATTACTTTGTGGATTCCCGGGTTTTGGAGCCCAACGGAATTAATAAGTCCCCCCTCACATTCTGCGACACGTGGCAAGGGATTACCGAATCTCGGCTGTAGTGTTGTACCTTTAAGTGAAATGGAGCCTAAAATATTTACATCATAATAATCACTCATCCCATATCCGAAACCGAAACAACCACTTGCCGGTATAACAGGATTGGTGAGTAATAAATCTCCTAATTTTACAGAAAGGTCTACTCTTCCGCTTTCTTTTATTTCCATGTCAGTTCCTCTTTTTTAAATACAGGACCATCTTTACATATTCTTTTGGCACCATCGTTTGTCATCACGCTGCAACACATGCAGACCCCGAATCCACATGCCATTCTTTCGTCCAGGCTCAATTCTCCCGGTATTTTCATACCCAAAGAGAGAGCCTTGAGCATAGGCATTGGACCACATGCATAAAAATAATCAATTTTGTCCGGGTTGGAAATCTCAAAATTTTTAAATCCGTCCGTAACGAACCCCTTGAACCCATAACTTCCGTCCACGGTACACACAACTGTTTCTATTCCGGCCTCAATCAGTTCCCTTTCCAATACCACATCTTCCTTTGTATTAAATCCAATAAAGGCTATAGGTTTCTTCCCATGTGCTATCAACTCTTTTCCCAATCCAAGAAGTGGGGCTACTCCAATTCCGCCACCCATAAGAGCCGGGAACCGGCTCTCAACATCAAGATCAAAACCATTTCCCAACCCCATAAGGGTTTGAATTTGTTCCCCCTCTTTCATTTCTGCCATTTGAGCTGTTCCCTCCCCTACTATGTCATAGAAGAGTGTGAGCATCCCTTTTTCGGCACTTTCAAATTCTCCCACCGAAATCGGGCGTCGCAGATATTTTCCTTTCAGTTGTAAATTTACAAATTGTCCGGGATTGGTGATAAGACAAGTATCTCCCTCCAAAACCATTTTCATCGTTTTGGGAGCTATCCTTGTATTTTCCTTTATTTTCAATAATATATCTCGATTCATTTCCATGATTTATGATTCCCCTGTTTTGAAGATAATATAGTTTCCGGAATTTCATAAAATACCGGAGTGCCTTTATAGAAGGTAGCCAATACTTTACCCTGCATCCTCATCCCCTCAAAGGGAGTGCTTTTCCCCAAGCTCAGCCATTCCTCCGGTTGGATGGAAAAATCCTTATTGAAATCAACGAGAGTTAAAGAAGCATCGATGCCTTCGTGAAGTTCACCGATGAGATCGTTTTCAATACCCAGAATTTCCCGACCTTTATCAGCCATCAATTCCAGCATCCTGCCGAAAGAAATGATTCCCGGTTTTACAAGATGTGTATAAATCACCGGGAGGGAAGCTTCAATCCCCGCAACACCCATTGCGCTTTTTTCAAGTCCGCGTGATTTCTCATCCTTTGTGTGGGGGGCGTGATCTGTGGCAATTACATCAATTGTACCATCCTGAATCCCTTTTATCAAAGCTTCTTTATCTTTGAAGGATCTTATCGGGGGATTCATCTTAAATTTTCCTTCCTCTTTTAAATCTTCATCACAAAACACCAGATAGTGGGGCGCAGTCTCACATGTTATCTTAACTCCACGCTTTTTTGCATCTCTAATGAGTTCCACACTTTCAGCAGTAGAAATATGGCATATATGTAATCGAGCTCCGGTTTCTTCAGCCAGACGGATATTGCGCTCTATTTCTCTCCATTCACTTTCTGAGCATATACCGCGATGTTGGTGCTTTTCAGCATAGATACCATCATGGATATATCCTCCTTTAAGAAGGTCGTTGACTTCACAATGGGCTGCAAGGAGAAAATTATTTTCCGCACACCTGCTGAGAGCTTCCTTCATCACGTCTTCGCTTTGAATGCCGCTCCCATCATCGGAAAAACCTGCAATGCTCCCTTTTGAAAAGGTTGAAAATTCCACACATTTCTTACCTTTCCGCTGGAGGGTAATGGTTGCGTAAGGAAGGATTTTAATCACACTCTCTTTCCGGATTATTTCAGATTGAATTTCCAGATTTTCAGGTGAATCCGGAGCCGGGTTGAGATTCGGCATTGTGCAGACGGTTGTAAATCCACCGTGTGCCGCTGCTTTGCTTCCGGTGGCAATTGTTTCTTTTGCTTCAAAACCGGGTTGACGGAAATGAACATGCATATCTACTAACCCCGGTAAAAGTGAGAGTCCAGTTCCATCAATAATGACGGTATTATTTAGAGTGTCATGATTAACTTTATTATTGATTACGTTGGTGATAGATACAATTTTGCCATCAGAGATAAAGACATCATATCTCGGAATTCCATTCAATGGCAAATTACGTATAACAACGTTTTTAATCAAATAATTCATGATTATTTAAGTAATATGAAAACAGGCAACTCGCCGGAGCTGCCTGTTTTGTAAATAAACTATGAAAATATACGGTGGAGAAAGGGGAAAAATCTCCGTTTTTCCTCAAATCATGAGAAAAAGACACGTTTATTTTTGAAAAAAGTGTCGGTCGAAGATTCATTGTAGGATTCAATTTGTGCAAAAGTATATAAAAATTACGAACTACACAACATGCACTCTCTTTAAGTACTTTTTAGTTTGGGAAAATCTTTCTGTCCTCCCGCTTTTTATTAATCTGTTCAGAGAGCTTCAGGTACAGTTAGATTTTCTTACGTATTTTTTAAGGTGAATTAAATAATAATTGGATAATTATTACTAATTTTGTAAGATAATAACCATGTTAGGGATGGTTGGATGAATTCACAAAGAATATCCTAAAATGATTAAAGCAAAATTAATAGCAGATGCCGGTTCTACGAAAGTGGATTGGATATTGCTCGCTGAAAATGGAAAAATTATAGGTAAATATACTTCGGAAGGGATTAATGCACTCTTGTCAGAGGCAGAGGACATAGCTGATCTTATGGCAGAAGTTCGTAAAAACTTTGACTCCGAAATCGAATATTCTGAAATTCATTATTATGGTGCCGGCTGCGCAACCGACCGTGTAAACACGCGCATGACTGAAATAATATCCAAGGCCTGGGATTCCAACAATGTAAAAGTTTATTCCGACCTTCTCGGAGCGGCTCACGCTTTATTTGGGAATAAACGGGGAATCGCCTGTATTCTTGGCACCGGTAGTAATTCCTGTCTCTACGATGGTGAGAATATTGAAGTCAATGTTCCATCTTTAGGGTATATTCTGGGAGATGAAGGGAGTGGCGCAGCTCTTGGGAAAAGACTGGTAAGTGACGCCTTTAAGGGACATCTGCCACGCATAGTGCGCGAAGCGTTTATGGAAGAATATAACATGACTCTTGCTGATATCCTCGACAAGGTATATCGCACCAGTGCCCCTAACAAATTTTTGGCTTCACTGGTGCCCTTCATTAAAAAGAATATCTGGAATCCTTATATTTATTCTCTTGTCCGTCAGGAACTCACTTCCTTCATCAAGAGAAATGTCGCGATGTATCCCGGCGCACACTCATTGCCAATGGGCTTTATCGGGTCTATAGCAGTTATCTTTGAAGACATATTAAGGGAAGCCGCTAACGACCTGGGTTATAGTGTCGATAAAGTTGTTAAAACTCCCATGGAAGGATTGGTAGCCTATCATAATTATGAAACTGTATAAAAAGTTGAATTTCAGGGGCTCAATGGCAATAGGTTTAATTTCTGCTGTTTGCGCTCTGTCCCTATCTACTGACATTTGTCAGGCCCGTTATGATTATTGGAATCAGCGTACATCTCTTTTTGAGGTTCTCCCTATAGACAATGATGATATCGTCTTCCTTGGGAATTCTATCACAGATGGTGGTGAATTTCATGAACTCCTTAATCGTAGTGATGTTAAAAACAGAGGAATCAGCAGTGATGTCATTGACGGAGTGAGGGAACGTCTCGACCAGGTGACACGCTGGCACCCCCGGAAGATATTTCTTCTCATAGGTATCAACGATATTTCTCACGGACATTCCTTAAAGACTCTCACCGAACGTTATGCTGCTTTGGTAGCTGATATCCGGCGCCAATCACCTGATACCAAACTTTATATTCAGTCAGTAATGCCTGTTAATAACTCTTTTAACCGCTACAAGGCTCTTAAAGGAAGAGAGGGTATGATTCCCCAGCTCAACCAGCAGTTAAAAAAGATTGCTGAGGAGAATGGGGCGGTTTATATAGATTTGACTGATGCCATGAAGGATTATAAAGGGAATCTTGACCGGAAACTTACGGGTGATGGATTGCACCTGAATGGAAACGGATATAAAGTATGGATGAAGATTATTGAACCTTACTTAGATTGATAATCCTTCACTTAAAGAAGAATTTTATTCCTATGGATGAAAGAAGAAAGATAAAAAGATATCTGTCTCAAGGATTGAGAATTACAATATTTTTGTTCTGTTGTCTGGTAATGACAGTAAAAATATATGGAGGAAAAGTTTCAAATAACGATTCTCTGTCAGAAAAAAAATCAGATTCGGCACAGATAATAATCGCACCCCTCTTTGAGTATCCAGTAGCTCCGGAAGAACTTGAAGATCTCACAGAGCGAACAAATTACCTGATGGAACATTTTTGGGATAAAATGAATTTTAAGACAAAGCAGGCAGTTGACCAGAATGCACTGAATGATGCCTTCGGAGTATATGCTTCCGCAATCCCTTATGCAGACCGAAGCAAAGTGGTCATATCAGTAAATAAATTACTGAAGTCACTGTCAAAGAATCCGACCCTGCTTTATCAATTCACCAAAGCAGCCGAAGATAATCTGTATGGTCCACGCGCAGGCGTGTGGATAGATGAGGTCTACATGAAGTTTCTTGAAGAAACAGTTAAAAATAAAAAGATATCCCAAGGAAGGAAGGCGAGATTTGCCGACCAGCTTCTTCGCCTGACCAACACCCGTTCGGGAGAGACAATGGCACCTCTGCAACTCAATGACTCAGAGGGGAAAATTGAGGAATGGAAACCTACGGCTCCTCTAAATGTTATAGAGTTCGGCTCACCTGATTGCGATGATTGCCGACGGGCAAGAATTCTGATGGATGTAAATCTTCCATTTCTTGACAAACTTGAAGACGGGAGTGTTTCAATGACCTTTGTAATTATAGAAGAAGATCCTGACGGAATGTTAATGGGGATGACCAAGAATTATCCTGCCGGATGGAAAGTAGGAGGTAACGATACAGCGGTCGAAATTTTTGACCTACGGTCAACACCATCATTCTATATTCTTGACGCGGAAGGAAAGATTCTTGCCAAGAATCTGGATGTTAACTCAATGCTTAATTTTTTAAACCAAGAAAGGAAATAACATCAACATGAGTCTGATAGAAATTTTCAAACAATTATATTTCAAAATAACGGGGTATTCATACACAAATCTCGGTAGATTGTTTATCCGGTTGTTTGTAGGAGTGATGATGATGCAGTTCGGGGTTCGACAGATTATTAATTTCGATATGGTTGCCCCCCTTTATCCTTCAGTTTTGGGATTGTCCTCTACAGGCTCCTTAACATTGATGATATGTATAGAACTCGGGTGTTCCCTTTTTGTGATGTGTGGTTTTCTGACGCGACTGATGGTGCTCCCGCTTTTCATATCGATGATGATGGCTGAATACAATCTATTGTCAAACACAATTATCCCGGAAACATTCGCATGGAGTTCACCGGTTTATATACCCATTCTTTTTTTGGGAATATATTTCTTTATTCTGCTTGTCGGACCGGGAAAAATTTCAGTAGATTATTTTCTTTCACTCTATCTGCTTCATTCAGCGGATAAGAACGAAGATGAACTTGAAGAGGTATGAGAGTTGCAGCATTGATATCCGGAGGTGTAGACAGCGCGGTCGTTGTTGATAAACTCGTAAAAGAGGGACATGATGTGCATCTTTTTTACATCCGTATCGGAATGGATAATGGTGAAGGGGATTGTTCTGCAGAGGAGGATATAGATATTTGCAGATTGATAGCCCGTAAGTATAATCTACCTCTCGAAATCATCTCCCTTCATCAGGAATATTGGGATTATGTGATGTCCTATACCCTCGCCACAGTAAAGAAAGGATTGACACCCCACCCGGACATGATGTGTAACAAGATTATCAAGTTCGGATTCTTTGAAGAAAGGAAAGGAAAGGAGTTTGACATAACTGCAACAGGTCATTATGCCTCTGTTAAGGAATTCGGTGGACGTTTATTTCTTGCCACTGCTGCAGATCCGGTAAAGGATCAGACCGATTTTCTGGCACAGATTTCCTATACTCAGCTTAATCATCTTATGTTTCCTCTTGGGGAATACCCAAAGGGAGAAGTGCGCCGTATGGCAATCGAGGCTGAGTTACCCAACGCCACCCGTAAGGACTCCCAAGGAATATGTTTCCTCGGAAAGATAAATTATAATGATTTTATAAAGCGACATCTTGGTGAAAAGAAGGGACCGGTGATAGAAATTGAAACCGGTAAGAAAATCGGGGAACATCACGGAATATGGTTTTACACCATAGGTCAGCGTAAAGGGCTTGGATTGAGCGGAGGTCCCTGGTTTGTGGTAAAAAAGAATGTCCGTGACAATGTGATATATGTATCCAATGGCGCGAATACATCAAAACAATATGGTCGTCTTCTCCCTGTAGAAGAGATGAACTGGATATCTTACGACCCATTTGATTTTGAAAATTTGAATATTGAACTTGCATCTCTTGCTCCCGCAAAAACGGATGAGCATGGTGAATATATATCCATTTCTTTCAAGAACCGACATACACCGGAATTTATAGAAGCAAAAATGCGGTCTAACCCCGATGGAGGTTTCATTGTGGAAGCAGCGAAAGATGTTCAAGGAATTGCACCCGGGCAATTTGTTATAGTATATTCGGAGGACAGGCGTTTCTGTCTCGGTTCCGGTATGATAACATATTCACATAAATCACAATCAAAAACGATTGAAGAATTATGAATTACAACTCTAATTCTGATGAACGTCTTTTGCGTCTCATCGGCATAACATATAATCAGATAGAATCAGGCGTTTATGCATTGGTTCTCGAAGAAGTTGGAGGTCAGCGCAGAATCCCCATAGTCATAGGGTTTCCCGAGGCTCAGGCAATCGAGTGTAAACTTCAGGAGGTAGTCTCTCCACGCCCGTTGACCCACGACCTTATTGTTTCTCTGATTTCAGAGATGGGGGGGATGTTGGAAAAGGTAGTGATCAGAAGACTCCCTTCAGGAGTGTTTGCGGCATATCTACACATAATTTGTAAAGACGGAAGCCGTTTAAAACTCGATTCACGCTCTTCCGATGCCATTGCAGTTGCAATTCGCACCGGTTCCCCAATTTTTACTTCTGCAAGAGTCCTCGACGAAGCAGGTTTTTATCCGAATGAATCTCTCAATACCCGTAGAAATCGTCTTAATGACCAATCCTCATCTTTGGTCCCGGACTCTGCGGGAGATAGCGAGGATTCACCTTTAGTTCCCGACTACACCTCCATGTCGCGCGAAGAGCTGATTACACTAATGGAAGAAGCAGTCAGTCAGGAGGATTATGAAAAAGCTGCTGAAATTAAGAAAATTATTGATAATCTCTAATTTCATTCTCACCTTTATCGCATCAGTTTAAAGAGAATGGAAATCAATATAAAATTAGAAATGAAAAACCGCAAAAGGCGTATAAGTGAGGTTATCGACCTTATTCAGAATCAACCGATAGGAAGTCAGGAGGAATTGCTTCGGTTACTTGCCGAAAGAGGTTATTTTGTGACCCAGGCAACTCTTTCACGCGATCTTAAAATGTTGCGTGTTACCAAGACGCCGACAGAGAGAGGCACCTACATGTTTGTCCTCCCGGATAGTGATGAACTTCAAGAAAGTAGTCTTCAGACTGTAGAAAAGAAAATGACACCGGCACAGAGAAACGGTATCATCTCCATATCCTTTTCACGAAACATGGTTGTCATAAAGACTCGAAACGGGTATGCTCCCGGACTTGCTCACGATATAGATTTTAGTAAATGTTCTGAAATTTTGGGTACCATTCCCGGTGCCAATACTGTGTTTGCCGTTTTGCGTGAAGATGTAACACGCAAAGAGGCTTGTGAATTATTCAAGCATCTCCTTGGAGTGAACGAAATATATTTTAAGTAATGTTAAGAGTTGGAATAATAGGTGCAGACGAGCCACAAGGTGGACATCTCATCCGCTTGCTTCTGACACATCCGGAAGTTGATATTGTCAGCCTTATGGCACCGGACGAGCGGGGAAAACGTATCTCAGCCGTTCATTATGGAATGATAGGTGAAACTGATCTGATGTTCACCGATCACATTGACTTCGAGAAGATAAATGTTCTGTTTGTTTTAAGCCCTCTCCCCCTTCCGGAGTTGCCTGAGGATATTAAAGTCATCGATTTGACAATGCGTCATCCGGCAGAACAAGGCGAGGTGGATGTTGAGGGTAAAAGTCTGTACGAATTTGGATTGTCTGAAGTTAATCGTAAATCCTTAGTGCGAGGGGCAACAAGAGCATATATCCCCCTGCCGGTAGCCTCTGCAGCTCTTGTAGCTTTGGGTCCGCTTGCACTGCACCTGTTGCTTTCAGATTATATAGATATGTCGGTAACTTCTCCGGGATTCGCAGTGGAAACACAGGAGCTTGACGATTCAGTGCGCCAGATAAAGCGTGTACTGGGCAACATCCAGACAAGCTTTGAAGGTGAGATTCGTGTGAATGCAGCTATAAAGGGTGAATCTGCACGTGGAATGAGGATTACAATGACCTTTCCTACATCAATGACCGTTGGTGATATCAAGGATATCTTTGAGGGGATTTATGACGATCATAATTTCACATTCCTGACGGATAATCCGGTCGATACACGAGAAGTTGAGGGTACTAACCGCTGTATCCTTTATGTCAGTTCCCCTTCCGAAGGGAAGATAAGTGTGGAAATTGTGGCAGATGCAACAATGCGTGGAGGAGTTGGAGATGCCATACACGTAATGAATCTGCTCAACGGTCTTCATGAGAAAACCGGTCTATATCTGCCTGCCATTTAATTAAAAAGAAAAAATGTCAGTTAATAAAGTCATATTATTGGGATATGTCGGACAAGATCCTGAACTGTCATATCCGGAAAAGGATAGAGCTATAGCAAGATTTTCACTTGCTACAAGCGAACGTCAAGGCTCAGCCGGAGTTGAGACTACAGAGTGGCATCGACTAATCTGTTTCGATAGGAATGCATCTATGGCAGAGCGTTACATTAGAAAGGGAACCCGACTGTATGCAGAGGGGAAACTGAAATACCGGGAATATGAAGACAAGTTTCATATAAACCGGCGTATTGCAGAAATATTTGTAGAGCGATTTGAGATTCTTGGAAGAAAGGAATAGAACAGAAATTATAAGGAAATGAGAAAATGGCGTATTGAGGATTCCTCCGAACTTTATAATGTTCCCGGATGGGGTCTGAAATATTTTTCAATTAATGATAAGGGTCACATGCAGGTGACCCCGGGTGAGGATGCTTGTGCTGTCGACCTTAAAGAGTTGATGGATGAACTTAAGGTTCGCGATGTCTGTGCACCGCTTTTGTTACGCTTCCCCGATATTCTTGACGACCGTATCCGCGAAATGTCAAATTGTTTCAAACGGGCAGCGGAAGAGTATAACTATTCTGGTCAAAGTTTTGTGGTCTACCCTATTAAGGTAAACCAGATGCGTCAGGTCGTTGAGGAAATTGTAAGTCATGGGAATAAATATAACATCGGATTGGAAGCCGGCTCAAAACCTGAGCTGCACGCAGTGTTGGCGGTCAATACATACGAGAATTCACTCATCATTTGCAACGGATACAAGGATGAAGATTATATAGAGTTAGCTCTGTTGGCTCATAAGATGGGACGAAGGATATTCCTCGTTGTTGAAAAATTGAATGAGTTGAAACTCATTGCCGAAGTGTCACGTCGACTTAAAATCGTTCCCAACATCGGAATTCGGATAAAGTTGTCATCTTCAGGTAGCGGTAAATGGGAGGAATCGGGAGGAGATGTCAGCAAATTCGGATTAAATTCAAGTGAATTGCTGACAGCGCTTGATTTCTTGAGGGATCATAACATGACTGAATCTCTACGTCTTATACATTTCCACATAGGGAGCCAGGTGACAAAAATCCGCAGAATCAAGAATGCATTGAGAGAGGCCATGCAATTTTACGCTCAACTCTCGCAAATGGGCTTTGCAATAGATTTTGTAGATGTAGGTGGAGGATTAGGTGTCGACTATGACGGTACACGTTCCGCATACGGTGAAAATTCCATGAACTATTCAATACAGGAATATGTAAATGATGCCGTATATGCATTGGTGGATGTATGCCAGAAAAAGAATCTGACACAACCGAACATTATTACTGAAAGCGGTCGCTCACTAACAGCGCATCATTCAGTATTGGTGATAGAAGTGTTGGAGACAACCGGTCTTCCAATCTGGCGTGATAACGAAGAATTGGGGGATGATGCTCATGAACTCGCAAGAGAGCTATATAAGATTTGGGATCGTATAAATCCGGCTACTGTTTTCGAGGATTGGCACGATGCACTTCAAATTCGGGAAGAGGCCCTTGAACTTTTCAGCCTTGGTATGCTCGACCTTACAACCCGTGCTCAGATAGAAAAACTTTTCTGGTCTGTGGCACGTGATGTCCATTCCCTGACACAGAGCATGAAGCATCCACCGGAAGAACTTCGCAAGGTTTCAAAAATGTTGCCGGAGAAATATTTCTGTAACTTCTCCTTGTTTCAGTCTCTGCCGGATTCCTGGGCCATTGACCAGATGTTTCCCATTACACCAATCTCCCGACTTGATGAGAAGCCAACCAGACATTGCACCATCCAGGATGTGACTTGCGACTCTGACGGAAAAATCAATAGGTTTGTATCCCCTTTAGGAACGAGCAACTCCCTCCCGGTGCATGCACTGAAGAATGGCGAACATTATTACCTCGCAGTATTTCTGGTAGGTGCCTATCAGGAGATTCTTGGAGACCTTCATAATCTCTTTGGTGATACCAATGCTGTGCATATTGTCCTTTCCAAGGATAAGAAAAGTTATGAGATAGAGCAGATTATTGATGGTGAGCCTGTAGCTGATGTTCTCGATTATGTGGAATATAATCCTAAAAAGCTGGTGCGTAATCTTGAAGCATGGGTTTCACGCTCACTTAAAAGCGGAGTAATCACTGCAGAAGAGGGACGTCAATTCCTAAATAACTATCGTTCAGGCTTGTACGGAATTACTTATCTTGAGCGGGATTGAATTATGGATGAATTGCGGAGATATAGGATGCATCTTTCATATAATGGTGCGCCGTTTCATGGATGGCAGATTCAGCCGAATGCAGTAAGCGTGCAAGGCAATATAGAGGATGCGTTGCAAACAATATTACGCAGACACATCCCGATTACCGGTGCCGGACGCACAGATACCGGTGTGAACGCACGGGAGATGTACGCTCATTTCGATTCTCCTATACCTCTCCCTGAATCAATTTTGGTTTCCCTTAACCGTTTAGTAGGAAAGGATATCGCTGTTCATGCTATTGAGGAGGTTGACCCGGAATGGCATGCGCGTTTCTCCGCAAAAAGCCGTACATACAAATATTTCATTTCCTTTTCAAAGAATCCGTTCCTTTATCCCCTCTCCTGGCAATTATATACCAGACTCGATGTGGGGGCTATGAATAAGGCAGCCGGGATTCTTCTCAATGTTGAAGACTTCACATCTTTTGCTAAATTACATGCAGATACTAAAACCAATATCTGCAATGTAACAGATGCCGTATGGGAATATCAGGATATGAACCTATCCGTCCCGGGAGAAGAGGGAGGTCGTTTCCTGGTCTTCACCATTACTGCCGACCGTTTTCTGCGTAATATGGTAAGAGCTGTAGTTGGAACATTAATCGATGTAGGACGTGGAAAACTCACAATTGAAGAGTTCCGGAGAATCATAGATGATAAAAATCGGTGTTCCGCCGGACAATCCGTACCCCCACAGGCGTTATATCTTTGGAGTGTAAAATATTAAGAAAGAGGTATCATGAATCACATAGAAGAGATCAGACATTTACGCGATGAATTGAATCGTCATAATCATAATTATTATGTGTTGAATTCACCGGAAATACCGGATAAGGAATTCGATATGATGCTCAAACGCCTTGAGGAGCTTGAGAAGGAGCATCCGGAAATGTTTGATCCCTTGTCACCGACTCAACGGGTAGGCTCCGATCTAAGTAAGGGTTTTGAGCATGTTGTTCATGCCCGTCCCATGATGTCTCTTTCCAATACCTACTCTATCGAAGAAGTTGATGAGTGGTTTGAAAGAGTAAATAAGGCATTGAGCGGGGAGAAATTTGAAGTTTGCGGAGAGATGAAATTTGACGGCACCTCCATCTCTCTGACTTACGAGCAAGGAAGATTAATCAGAGCAGTGACACGAGGCGATGGAACACAGGGAGATGATGTGACAGCCAATGTCAAGACTATCCGCAGCATCCCACTGGTGCTTCAACCCGGAGATTGGCCTGATAAGTTTGAAATAAGGGGAGAAATCCTGATGCCCTGGGAAGTGTTCGAAAAACTTAACGCAGAGCGAGCCTTTAATGAAGAACCCCTCTTCGCCAATCCGCGTAACGCTGCTTCGGGAACATTGAAAACCCAGGACCCTCGGGAAGTGGCCCGTCGACGCCTTGATGCACGTTTTTATTATCTTCTCGCTGATGAACTACCCTCAGATTCTCACTATGAGAATATGCAGAAAGCGCGTCAGTGGGGTTTCAAGGTGTCGAAAGAGATGAGGCTGATAAGTACTCTTGCCGAGATTAATGAATTTATAAAGTATTGGGAGTCAGAAAGGAAGAATCTGCCTGTTGCAACTGATGGGTTGGTGTTTAAGGTAAATTCCCTGCGACAACAATTAAATTTGGGATACACTGCAAAATCTCCCCGTTGGGCTGTCGCTTTTAAATTTAATCCCGAAAATGCATGTACCCGTCTGCGTTTCGTGTCTTTTGAAACCGGTCGTATGGGGATTGTAACTCCGGTAGCAAATCTCGAACCGGTCCAGCTTTCAGGGACAATAGTTAAAAGGGCATCACTACATAATGATGATATCATCAAAGAACTTGATATTCATGAGGGTGACTGGCTGTATGTGGAAAAAGGAGGGGAAATTATTCCCAAGATTACCGGAGTTGACACCTCGCGTCGCCAACCGGAAGCAAGTGCGATTCAGTTTGTCACTGCATGTCCGGAATGTGGAACACCCCTTGAAAGAATCTTTGGAGAAGCAGCCTGGTGTTGCCCGAACCATTACGGTTGTCGTCCACAAATCACCGGCAAGATTGAGCATTTTTGCGCCCGCAGGATGATGAATATAGATGGTATCGGAGAGGAAACCGCAGAATTGCTATTCGCCTGTGGAATGGTGAGCCGTATCGGAGACCTTTACGATTTAACAGAGGAAAAACTTTCAGGACTTGATAGAATAGGAGAAAAAACAGCCAAAAGAATTTTAAAAGGGATAGAGGAATCAAAAAAAATACCCTTTGAAAGGGTGGTTTATGCGCTTTCCATACCCAATGTAGGTGAAACTACAGCCAAAAGATTGGCAAATGCAGTGCAAAGTATGGATCGAATGCGCGAAATGAGTGTTGAGGAGCTTACAGCCATTCCCGATTTAGGTCCTATAATCGCCAGATGCATCTTCGACTTCCTTCGTGAGCCTATAAACGTAGAAAATATCGAGCGCCTTACAGCTGCCGGTGTCCAGATGCAGCTGTCGGCAGATAAGATGATGCCTAAAGGAAATAAATTAGCCGGAAAAACCATAGTCATTTCCGGCACTTTCAGTCATCACTCGCGAGATGAATATAAAGAGATTATTGAGAGAGAAGGGGGTAAGAATTCGGGTAGTATTTCCAAAAAGACCGACTTCGTTCTGGCGGGTGAGAATATGGGACCCGCGAAGCGCGAAAAATGCGAGTCTCTTGGAATTCCCATTCTGACCGAGGAGGAATTTCTGGACCTTATAAAAAGTTAATTTTAAAAATTTTCAAGTTTTTGGAGGTTAGGCTTATTCAGCTAATGCCTTCTTTATGTTCGCTACGATATAGTGAACATGGTCGTCTGTCACATACGGACCGGCAGGCAAGCATATCCCCTGTTCAAACAGCTGCTCGCTCACTCCGTTCACGTATGCCGGACAATCGGCAAACACCGGCTGACGATGCATAGGTTTCCATAAAGGTCTTGCCTCAATGTTAGCCTTATCGAGAAATACTCTTAATGCCTCTACATTATCATTTGGCTGGCATGTGGTCCTGGCAGAAGTCGCGGCATGGACTACTCCTGTAGCACCTCCAACCGCACCTTTAATAACGCTTTTGTAAACATCTTCCTCACCACGTATTTTAAGGTTTGGGTCAAGTGTGGCAGTGCAAAGCCAGAAATTGGAATCAAAGAGAGTCGAGGGATTTTTGTGCATTTTTAGCCCGTCTACATCCTTAAGCAGTTCACAATAAAGGGTCTGAACCCGTTTATGATGTGCAAGATAATCCTCAAGCACTAAAAGTTGTGCCCTCCCTATACACGCGGAAATATTAGACAGGCGATAATTATATCCCACTTCCTCATGTTGATAATAAGGATACCCTTCACGAGCTTGCGTAGCATACCACTTTGCCTTTTCGGCAGTCTCTTTATCCGGACATATCAGTGCGCCACCTCCCGAAGTAGTGATCATCTTGTTACCATTAAAAGACAGCACACCGAATCGACCGAATGTCCCCAAAATCTTACCGTTATATTTTGAACAGAATCCCTCAGCAGCATCCTCAATCACAGGGATATCATAGCGATTGGCAATTTCCAGTATGCGTTCAATCTGATATGGCATCCCGTATAGAGCCACAGGGATGATAGCCTTCGGCTTTTTACCCGTTTTCCTGATACGATCCTTAATGGCAGTTTCAAGAAGTTGAGGATCCATATTCCAGGACTCCCCTTCAGAATCTACAAATACCGGTGTCGCTCCAAGATAAGCCACAGGATTTGTGGAAGCGCAAAAAGTCATGGACTGAACTATCACCTCATCGCCCGGTTTAACACCACATAAAATCAGCGCAAGATGAATTGCAGAAGTTCCCGATTCGAGAGCAACCACGTGATCAGACCCAACCACTTTTCCCAGTTCCCTTTCAAACGCAGTAACATCCGGACCCAAGGGGACAGCCCAATCTTCAGCAAGAGCAGGAATAATAAAATCAAGCTCCTTTCCACTCATTTTGGGTTTGCAAAGAAGAATTCTTTCCATATCAATAAAGTATATTTTCCGGAGTAAGAGGTGTATAGGGACCCTCTTTAACCTCTAAAATAGCCGACGTTTCAATCACTTCCACTCCATGCCACTGACCCTTGGGAATATTTACTCCATAGTTCCCTGCCAGAGGATCAAGTAGAATCCTCTCCACTTCCCTTCCAAGTTCATCATAATACATTACAAACATCTTTCCCCGTAGAAGAATAAATGTTTCGGATGAATGGAGATGACGATGCACCGGCATCAGAGTTCCCGGTATAAGGACATTGATCATCTGTTGTACCCTATCATCGAACGACTCATGTATATTCCGGTTCATTCGAAGCCGCGGAGAACGTCGCGCTTCCTCCTCAACCTTATCAAGTAAACTATTATCAATAATCATAGGTATTTATGAATTAATTCAAATTCGGGACTCCCCCTTTTTACAAAGATTAATCTCCGGCATGAAATGACATCCACCCTTACATTCATTCCTTACTTCACACCCTTTGCAATTGTCCGGAAGGCTGTTATCTCTAAATTCCCGGAAATAGGGAGAATTATGCCAGATATCCATTAAACTCATCTCCCGTAGATTTCCATACCAATCCGAGTTTATCATGAACGAACAGGGATACATCTTTAAGTCCTCCGAGATAAATGCTGAAAATTTGGCGGCTTCACAAGATTCAATGAAATATGAAGGTGTAGCGAGCCATTTTAGTACTCCCGATATTGAGCAACTGTCAAAACCGATTTTTACATCGGATTCTGCAATTAAAGAGAAAAACTTTTTAAGTTCATCTTCAGTCAAATTGTTATACCCCTCTTCTTTACGAATAGGTTTATAATTGAGAAAAATAATTGCATTTAAAGAGTTAAACCACCCTGGTGGATTTTCAAGCCATGAAATTATCTGATTGAAATTTTCCCTTGAAAGAATTATGTGGAGATTGACCCTGATTCCTGCCGCAAATAATAAATTGATTCTTTTACTCAGAATCTCGTAGGGAGGATATGCACTTATTCCAATCGCCCCACAATATTCTGCTGTGGCATTTATTATATCTTGAGTGAGACCGAACCCGTTTGATGTGAAGGTGGGAATTATATCCGCTTCACGGATCAGTTTCAGGATTTTTATGAATTCAGGATGCTGATTGGGATTACCTCCCCCCAATGCTATTTGATATACTTTGCTGTCACCCATGCACTGCTCCAAAATAAATTCCATATCATGGAGGGGCATATTCCCTCCATCCGGATTCGAATTGCGGTAGCAGAAAGAGCAACCTTGTGTGCAATAATTGGTTATGGAAATATCTAAAAGTTCAGGACCGTCTGCAGCCCAAGATGGTTCGGGATGGTTATAATCTTCAACTCTTGCAAAGAAACCGTTACGTTGATTGAAGATAGTGCTGTAGTGTTCAGAAGTATGATTGAATAAAATAGTCCTACCATCCATCACAAGAAGCATCTATAATCAATGAATCCGATTCAATCACAAAGGATGAAGTGCAGAAAAAAGTTTCTATTTCGTTCTCTTCACTGGAGAGTTCTCCAATATACACTTCAAACCCCTCTTTTCTGGCTTTTTGAATTCTTTCCCATGTTTCATTTGAGAAATAAACTTTTATAAATTCTTCAGTTGAAGTACATCTATCCTTATACCAACGATGTTTTTTAACACCTGTTTCCAAAGGTGAAATAAAAGATGAGAGAGAATTGAAGAGCGTTTCGAACATAGTACGGAACGGAGATGTTTCCTCTATTCCTGAAGCCTTAAGGAAAGATTCAAGTGTAAACTCCCCCTTGGTCATGACGACATAACATGTAGAGGAACTATTAGTAACAAAATCCGTTTTAATCTTCATGATTCCCTGCCTGTTAAAACTTTTTCAAATGTCTCCCTCATTTTTTCACCGAATATGAAAGATTCAATATCATTAAATCCATAGGAAAGTTGTTCCCAAAGGATAACTTTCAGATGTTCATTTTCTTTAAGGTCTTTCATAATGTTGTTGTGGATAGAATCAGGTAGAGAAAATTCCTCTTTCAAATAATCCCCAAAGGAACTGAATTCATCCTTATAGTATTCATAGTATACCCTTTCCAAATCAATACTCTCTGAAAACATGGCATCATAAATATCCGAGAAAAGCTTTACAGCGTAACCGGAGACCGCTCCTACACGCTTCAGGAATAAATCCTTATTCAGATTCCTATCTACCAACAATAAGGAGTTATAAGAGTCAAAGTCGTATCTCATCTCCATTGCTGTAAAATTTCAGATACCTCCTGGCTCTTGGTAACAGTAAGAATACCGTCAATGATTTCCCTATCGTTTGAATCGTTGAGGTATTGTTCAATCAAAAGTCGCAATTTAGGATATTTAGGGGTCAGGAATAATGAAAATTTTATAAGATGTTTCAGAGCCTTACGGTCAACATATAGTTTATCGTTAATAAGAATCTTTATTTGGTTGATGAATTGGGCACCTAAACTATCATCTTCTTTTCGCATATAGTAATTATTCCGTTGCTTCTTAGGACTGAAAACAAATTCGATATATTTCATCAAATCACCATCGTCAAAACTCCCGACTATGTCAATGAGGGTATTGATGTTCAGATTCTTATAAGTTTTAAGATCCCATCTGTATAAAAGGTCAAAGGTGATACGGTAAGGGAATTTTTTAAACAATCTTTTGACCTTTTCCATATCCTCATGCGAGATTATTTTATCCTCAACTTTCCAGATATTCAGAGCGAATAAAGCATCACACCAATTATAGCTCTTTATGATATCCTTAGCTTGTTTTTTATGATTTTCCCAAATATGTACAAACAGGAAAGGTAAAATACCCTCTTTAGGATTCGCCTCCTGAAGATTATCCAGGAATTTCCTGAACATCTGTTCATCCCCTTTCTGAATCAAGATAATATCAACAAGATATTTGGCAATCATAAAGTCGCGAAATTCATCGTAAGTGAAAGATATCACTTCCCCCTCCTTGTCGAGCTCCCTCTTAATCAGAATATTCTCGTCCAATATATTTTCCAGAAATCCACGGAATCGAGAGTCGAGATTCCCTCTGACTTCCTCTAAAGGGATATTGTATAAGGAGTCTCTTCCGATCATCAACGAGATTATATTAAGATAGAACGACCGGATATCACTCTTCGTAAAATTCTCTCCGGTCACAACATTGATTTGTTGAGAAAGAGAATAAATTGAGTTCTCATAATACTCAGCAAACAGATGGTATTTCCTCCGGTCAATCCTGTTTATTTTCTTTCCCCGGTTTACATCGCAGAATATCCTAAGAAACAGCATATTATTTGTAAGATATTCTTCCTCAAGGTCGCTGACATCTAATGTTATATTAAAATGTTTACAGTATCCTTCAAGCAACAGACGTCTCTTAGCGGGATTATGAGTGATATGATTCAGACGCTGAATTATCACCGTTTCGGAGGACAGACCATAATTATCCTTGAACTTCTCTTCGAAATATTCTTTCCGGCAAGTAAGGATGACCCTGATATGCTCATAACTCAGCAAAAGATTAATGAAAGCATTTAGGCGACTTACCAGCCGACCCTCATATTTTATTTCATTCAATCCATCAATAATAATAATCAGCGGTTTGTGAGTGTATTGACATAAACCTTCCGCTACACGTATCCCTTCTTCCAATGACTTAAAATGATTATGAAGGGCATTTTTAAGAAAACTCCCTTCAAAATCATTACCATCTATTTCATAACCATTAAGCCAAAGAAAAGGGATTCCCCGTCTTAAGAGGAACTTATCCACAATATTGCATATCAGGTTGGTTTTCCCTTGACCGGCAACCTCCTTAATTAGTAAAACGCGCTTTGCAGCAAAATCAAAACGCTCCTGGCGGTCTCTTAACTTATATGAACTTTTCCATCCATCATTGCCCGAGTGATATAGAAATTCATAAGTACTATTGAGTTGGTCCCGGCAAACCTTTAAAATATCTAATGATTCGGAAAAGGAATTGTGAGTAATATTCTCCGGAAATAAAGAGAGATCAAGATTAAACTCCTTTATTCCCTGAACTCTGTATTTGGAATTAAGGAGATCGAAATTCAGAATTTTTAATTCATCCAGCTCCTTGCGATATAAAGAATAAGGGTCTATAAAAAATCGGATTTTCTGTCTGGTAAGATAATCGTCCAGATAAACTTCGGGGATATATTTCTCCGATTTCAGATTGAGTTTTAACCTCTCTTCATTAAAGAAATAAGGATACTGTTCCTTTTGAGCAGAAAGAATGGTATCGATAATTTTTTCAATTTTAAATGATAAATCTACATCTTTATCAGCTGAGATAATTTCCGAAAGATTAAATAAAATATCAGAAGGAATATCCTTGTAATCAGAACCATCCTCCTTGCGCACTAAAATCACCCTATCCCAACCTTTAAGGGCAACAGCGTAACCTAATTCAAACATCACGTTTGGATTAGGGTTAAGCTTGATTGATTCTTTATCACCCTCACCTTTGGAGCGCCATTCAATCGGAGTAATATCAGCCACAAATATATCACACTTCTCAATTTTAGAAATCAAGGAGTTAATGATATTAGGGGAACCCGGAAGATTGCGGGTAGCCTCATCTACAGAAATCTGTATATTTTTGTTGTCAGCAACTTTAGCGGCACTCTCAGTAAGAATCCTATCGAGGAAATCCTTCATGCCCGGCACATCGGACTCCCACGAAAGAAACACCTTAAAACTATGTTGCAAACCCAAATTCATGATACGGGGATAAAACTCATCAGTAAAACATTTACATCATCAAAATTACCAAATCTGTCTCAAACTACCAAACCATCCCCCTCATCTATACTATTTTATAAATTTAAGTACTTGAATTAATTTCCTCTAATAGTTCAGAGGGGATATAATCGATATCAACATAAAATCCCGGTGTGACTCTGATATCTTCTATTTCTTCATCAAAATGGGCGAGAAGTGTAGAAATTAATCTTCCATGAAATATTCCATACAGAGCTTTAGACATTTCATTCCTTCTTGAAGGAATGATTCCGAATAAGAGCTGGTTGTTTTCCGGTTTTTTTTTAATTTTAAACCAAGCTTTATTTCTCCATCTCATATTAGCTATCGTAATGTCTTTATCATTATCAATAATCCATGTCTTGATTTGACCGGAATGTATTTTTTCGATAAGTCCATTATATATACTATCAATGTAATCAGTTTCTATTATAATAGCCATCTTTTCTTTGTTTACTATTTTGTTAAATAGGTCTTTGAATCTTTATGTTTACTATCTTCCACGTCTTTCATATTTATTCCTGTTCTCGCTTCAAATTCATCCTTCAATGGCATAAATGGATTAAAGAGATTAACGTATGCTCTACCTACAGCACCACTGAATAGTATCATTTTGGGTCGTTGACTTAAAGAGCCAACACTTAAGACGTGTGGCATGGAAATTCCAGGATATGAATCTATATAATAGATTTCCTTTATTCCTAAATGATAAGCTTTTTTTGCGCATAACTCACAACAACTTGCAGTTGTAAATAGCTTCCCACCTTTTATTCCCATTCCACCATATTTAGCAATTTGGAGAAACGCATTCTCTTCAGCATGCAGACTACGAGTATGGACTTGATTATACTTTTGCTTTGGATTAATACCACCATGAATATCTTTAAAACAATATGATAATCCAATTCCATTCAGATTTTTAAAGTTCTTCCATCCTTCCGAGGCTTTATTACTGATTAATGAAATTCTTTCCTGGAATTCTTTATTTTTTATCTCATGTTCACTAAAAGCATTCAAATCCTCTTGATTATAAAGATCATCCATATTTCTTAAAGAACAGGGAACAGTGCCGGACGGTGAAGAATTCCACCCTATCCCTTTCAAAGAATATTCCTCATCAGTAATGGCTGCCCCAACTTGTCGAGACAGACAGCCGGAATTAAGTTTAGCAGTATACGCAACTTGCATTAGACGTTCCTGAGAAGATGGGGGGATTAACCCAGGATGCAACATTAGTGCTATGTAGGTATGTAATTGATTTATAAGATTGAAATTTCGGGTATGTGGTGTTCCATCGTGATTAACAAATATGTCCGACAGCTGAATACATCTATCAATGTCTATTTGACTGAAAGAGTTGCCTACATTCTTTTTTTCTTTCTCTCTTTCATCGATATTATAAATATCGTCTAATGATAATTTCTTGAATGTCATAAGTTTACTATATCTTATTTCACGTGTAGTATTTATTGACATACAATAGAAAGAAGACCATCTTTCTCTAAAAAAGAGAATTTCAAAAGGATTTCTAAGACTATCAATTACGATACAGGTTTGAAATTGTTCATCTCCTGACGATTTTTTTCTTTTAAGGTCATTTATAGTTCTAATAAGTTTAATGGTTTGATTAACAACTCTGGCAAGCGCTTCGGGTGCATCTTTGACTCGTTCACCTACTACAACACTTTTATATGTTCTAATATTATCTCCCCAGGTTTGTAGAATTCTTGGAAGTATTGATTTAGAAATTTTATTTAGTTTTTCTTCAATATCTTTTTTGGAATCAGATAAGTCCATAAAAATCATATCTGTATATTTAATAAGTTCATCAGGTTCTTCTGTATCACGATATCCTCTTTTATCAAAAAATTCTTTTAGTTCAGTTATTTTTTTGTGAATATCGTCATAGTTAAACTGGGTAAGGCATTCTTTAATTCTGTCAGAGTAATCAGTATTTTCTTCATTATCTCCTTCTCCATTGCCGAGGTCTTTATCTTTTTGATAACCTTTAATTACTGCGTCTACGAAATCATCAAAAGAGAGTTGAAATGCAAAATAGTAAATAAGATCACGTACCTTGATTACTGTAAATGGGACCCAATTTTTTTCTAAAAAATTATGAACAATTCTGTCTTTACGGACTTGATTTGTAATCTGCCCGGAATTAAAGGATTTATAGTTAGACTTGTATTTTGAAAATTCTTTTTCAGAAAGAATTTCTGCCACAGTAGAGCAACCACTACCGGTTCTACCAGTAAGCCCAATAATCAAGAAATTTGAACGAAGAGCATAAATATTCTCCACTACACTATAAGCATCAACTTTTTCATCAGAGTCTATTGTCTGATATGATTCTCTATCTTTTGAAGGAATATTTTCTGTTGCTTCTTTAGGTTCAATTTTTAATATTTTTGAGTCCATAATTAAAAGAATTATTTATCTGAAAAAACAAATGCTGATTTTGTGTAAAGATTCTGTGGAGGTAAATTTTTAACTATATATGAGTCTGATTTCAAAAGCTCTTTATAATAGTTTTGTTCTTCTATAAGAGCTAAATGATCACACCGGATGTTATTAAGAATTGCATAATCCTCAATTAATTCTTTGAAAGAATGGTTACTATTAATAGCCAGACAGTTATAAAATAGGATGAGCAGTTCATATTCAGACAGCATCGAACGTACTATAGATGTATCCTCATATTTTTCTTTCTTTGTAAGTTCCAATTTTTTTTCATCATCAATATATTTAAATATCCTGTAAAGATGTCGGAAATAATGATCCAGACAACCTAATGATTTATCATTTTCTATTACTTTGATTCCCTCATGTTCGATACTTCCTCGAATTCCTTTTTGCCAATCAAGTCTTCTTTCCAGATAAAGAAATTCGAAAATCCTTCTTCCCTTCAGAATATCATTAGTGGTGCTGTTTTGAGATAAATAATAGGTAAGATTATTGGTGATTTCCTCTTGAACCGATATTAATTGAAAAAGATTGCTTTCAAATCTTTCTAAGGCAATGTCATGTCGCTGTTGTTCGTTAGCGTTGTATTGAACCCAAAAAGCAAGGAAAGTAAGTATTGCTGCAAAAATTGCTACAAAGGGACTCATCGTCCCCCCAATAGTATCACCAATTTCTCCTGTGTGAGAAAAATCCAATAATTTTGGTCCGTGGTGAGTAAGAAGGAAAGGGAGAAAGCATAAAAAAATAAGAATTACTACTGTAATCCACGAATACTTTATAAAATCTTTCCCAAACATTTGTTTCATCGAAGAATGCTTAGAATATTTGAATTTAATATTTTGAATTTTTTTAATTGTTATAAAAATTCTTCTATAATTCGACAAATAATCATTAATCTGGAATGTTTTTGAAATTCTGACCATTACTTCTTTTAAGATTCTATATTATTTTGTATGTTATAGTATTAATTATAATTTGGAATTATATTTTTTATAAAATTGTTCGTCATTTTTTATTTATTGAAGACCAAAGAGTCGTTTTCAATACAGCTTGTTTTTATTATTTAAATAGATTTCTTTAAGTTTGATAGAACAACTTCAAACAATCTCTGCTGATTACCTTCCCCAACAAAAGAATTATGAGGAGATACCTTTATATTATTCATTTGCCACAATATGGAATCTTCCGGAAGAGGTTCTTTTTCAAAGACATCTAAAGCTGCATAAAGATCATTTCGTTTAGAAAAGAGATTAATTAGATCCTCTTCATTTAGTATTCCTCCTCTTGATACATTTATAAGCATACTGCCTTTTTTCATGCGTTCTAAAACAGAAATATTCATGAGGTTTTTTGTATCTGGAGTTAAAGGTGCTGTGATAATGATATAATCAAAAATTTCTACCTCTTTTAAGAAATCCTTGATTAGCTTAATAGTATCAAAAAACTGAATGTTATTTTTGTGAATATCATAACCGGTAATATTCACATCAAAAGAAGATAATCTTTTGGCTATTTCTTGCCCAACATTTCCAGCT
This sequence comes from uncultured Sangeribacter sp., assembly GCA_964509225.1. Classification (GTDB taxonomy): domain Bacteria; phylum Bacteroidota; class Bacteroidia; order Bacteroidales; family Muribaculaceae; genus Lepagella. The sequence continues at coordinate 8,500 of CAZDWB010000006.1, read as the reverse complement.
CCTATGATGGCAGCCTTTTTGCCGGAGAGCTCGATTAGTTCTCTATCCTTTTCCCACCTATTAGCTTTTTGTGCAGAATTAAAGTGTTCGGAATGTTTATTCCTTTCAAGAATTCTCATTAATACCCATTCTGCCATAGGTTTACTATAAACTCCCCTCGCGTTATAGAGTTTAATTTCATTGTCTAATATATATTGAAGAGGAATTCTATCAAGACCAGCACTTGTAAGTTGAATAAATTTCAAGTTCGAAAATTGAGATATATCATGATATAGAAAGAGACCATTGCAAATAATTCCTTCAACGTCTAAAGGGTTAACGGGTAAATTTTCACTTTCTATAGGCATATTTATCACCTTGACCCCAAGATCCTTAATTTGATTTAATTGACATGGAGTATATTTGAAAGCACCTGTAATGAGAATATTCATTTTTTTGAACGAATAGTATTTACTATATTTTGGACGGATTTTTTTACAAACCAGCGGTTCTTCTCAAAAAAATTATCATTTTGCGTGGAGAGATTTTCTTCCAGAACTCTTATATCAGAAACTCCATTTTCAAATATTGTTGCAATATTATTAAGGTCATTCAATTTATTACAATCACAAAAGGAACGAGATAAAATTCCCCGCGTTGATCCTAAACGAAAATGCTCTGCAATTATATGTTCTGCCGGCAGTAAACCTCCTCCGATTTTGGCAATACCACCAAAACCAAAAGGTATCCCCTTGGCTTTAAATTTTTTTGCCAACATATCAACTGTTCCATTTTCGAGTAACTGGAACATGAAATCAAGGTTATAGGATAGATGTAAGTCATTTAAACCGATATAAATTTCGTCTATGCCGGTAAATGATAAAATTTCATCAATATTTTCGACTGCCTCCTTTGTTTCTACAAGTAATAATGTGCGTGCCTTACCGTCAACGTATTTTATAAATCTGCTTACTTCTTCAGGCGTTTTGAAGAAAGGCAACATTATTATATCGGCACCGGCTTTAATAGTTTTTTTAATCTCTTTTTCAGATGAGGGATAATCGTTTAATTCCTCATGAATTGGGTTTACACGAACTAAAACTTTAGCGCTTGATATTGCTGACTTAATCTTCTTAATATCTTCAAAAGTATGATGGTTTTGAACCGTATCAAGTCCTCCTTGGCGTTTGTTTTTGCCAATCCATTCCATATCAACAAATATCCAATCAACACCTGCCCTTTCAGCTATTTTTGCAATTTTGGGTTGATTGGTGATATATATTAAGTTAAGCATAAAAAGAAATTATTAAACAGGATGTTATTTGTTGCCGGTTTTAGAGGTGTTTTCGTTATTGACATTGGTTACAACCTTAAAAATTGTAAGAAAGAAAATTTTCAGATCTAAAGAGAAAGAAAAATTTTCAGCATACCATGCGTTTAGCTCAATTCGTTCTGGCCAGGGGACTTCTTTTCTTCCATTTATCTGAGCCCAACCGGTAACTCCGGGTAAGACGTCAAACATCTTTTTTTGGTGATGGGAATACTTATCAAATGTCCAAGGATGATATGTAAGAGCAGGACGAGGTCCAATTAAAGCCATTTCTCCCTTTATAATATTTATAAGTTGCGGTAATTCGTCAATACTCGTTGAACGAATTAATTTTCCCACTTTTGTTATTCTATTGTCACCTTTAAAGGAGTAAACTCCGGTCCCTGTCTTTTCCGCACCAACCACCATTGAACGAAATTTTAATATTTTAAAGACCTTTCCATTTTTTCCCAATCTTTCTTGTTTAAAAATAACCGGACCTCGACTCTCAATTTTTATTGCTAAAGCTGTAAGAAGTAAAATTGGAGATAAAAGAATTAGTGCCATGATTGCCACTAAGCAATCAAAGCACCGCTTAAACTTTGAATACATGGTTTTTTTAATATAATGTATTAAAAAATAGCCTTTTACAATAAAATTGTTATTTTTTAAATAACATGTTAATATCAAAAATAGCTCTTAAAAAAGCAGCTCGTCTCCAATCTTCACTCATATTCACCACTTCTATATTCATATCATATAATTTTTCATTAAGATATTTTTTCATATCTCTGTGGTTGTCATCGGAAATACGTTTTTCAAGAGGAGTTCGCAACAACAGATCAAGAAATTTACGATTATTATAGATGATAGTAATATCAGAATATACCATCATTTCCGAGATATTGAGGGAGCCCCAACTTCCCCAGCCAACTTCCCAAAAGTACATATCAGTAATATCATAACCTTTGGGTAACTTATTATATTCGTAATCTTCGATATAATCGGCAAAAATTTTATCTAGCTTATGAGCCAGACTTCTATTAGTAATAAATATTTTATATAGATTTCTAAAGAGTTGAGGTGAGAGTCTAGGAAGTTTTTTCTTTCGATACCTCTTATACTGACATGCACGAATTGTTTCACTAACCCAAGATTTTACTTCGACATCAAATTCAAAATCCTGTTCCAAGACAATTCGTTTGCGCATTTCATTAGGTCTAAGGAAGGAAATATATCCGCTGTTATGTTCAAAAATTGCAGCTTTTAAATTATAATCATTGATTTTATTTGAATCTATTGGAATTTCATAGAGCCGATATGGTACATTAAAGGCATTCGCTGTTTTTCTTGCTGCTATGATATCTATTGATTCCTCATGGTTTGACAAGTAACTAAAGGCATTAATTCTATTATAATTACCTACTGCCGCCGCAAATGTAGTTTGTGAATCTATACCTCCGGTTAAGGAAATAGCAGGATTTTTCCATTTTTTTACAACTAAATCCATACTACATTTTAAAATATTCGCTCCTTTGTAGATAATTTTTTTATAATCTTCTTCACTTTTTACTTCGGGAAGTGGATTGAGTGGGTAAATTCTTCTATAGGTGGTATGATAATATTGTAAATCAGTATGATAAAGGAAATTTGGAATGATTCGTTTGAGTTCTTTATACTGTGTTAAATCACCCGGTAAATAGGATCCTAATACTCTTGGATACCATTTGTATTTTACAATCTCACTTACTTCTATATCAAACTTTAGATTATATACATCAGCTGCAATTTGAGGATGTGATACTAAAATAAAATTTGAATTGACATTTCCATAACAAGCTGTTTGTATCCCAGATGGGTCTAGAATGTATGAAATATATCTATTTTCTCTTATCCAACCTAATATAAATATTCCAGTAAGTTCATTTATCCTCTCTTGAAATTTTATCGGTTCGAAAAAAACATCTGAAATATACTGTAAAATATTTATTTCATTTTCCTCCATCGTAAAAGGGTTATAAGCATGCCCAATTAGAAAAAATGTTAAATTATTTTTACTAGATGTGTAGAAAAAGATATTCGAGTCTTGATGTAAAATGAATTGAATATTACATTCCTCAAAAATTTTCCATTTGCCAAAAAAGGGAAACTTGGACAACTTTTCGGAGTTTAGTTTTCTATTACTAATCATCCATCCTCGACGGAAAAGAAGGTATAAAAGGTCAGATCTATTTTCAAGATAATTTTGAATCTTTTGCATAGTTATTTCGGGAAATAAATTTTTTTAAGTTCTTCTTTTACATGGGAAAAACTATATTGTAAAGCGTATTGGCGTGCTGTGTTTACAAGTTTTTCTTTTAAATGTTTATTTGAAAGAATTAAAATAATTTTTTTAGCCATTTCTGATGAATTATCAATTGGAACAATATAACCTGTTTCCCCATCTTTTATTAATTCATTATGACCTCTATTTTTTGTTGCTACAATTGGATTTTTGGATAACATTGCCTCAACAAGATTAAGAGGAAGTCCTTCTCTATAGCTGCATGCTGCAAGTACATCCGCAATTTTTTGGTATTTTTCAAGGAAAGTACAATATCCAATCAGCCTAACATTGTCATTAAGATTTAAATCTGTTATAATATTTTCAAGATTATTTTTTTCTGGTCCATTTCCAGCAATAATTAATAATGTATTTGGAAACTTATGAATGATCTCTTTCATGGCGTAAATGACCATTTTTTGATTCTTATTAGGTAATAATTCTCCTACAGAAAGTATTACTTTTGTACTTCCAGGAATATTTAATTCTTTTTTTATTAAAATTCTTTCACTTTCGTCAATACATGGTTTATAGCGTTTTTCATCTACCCCTACTCCATGAATATAATATGTCGATACATTGAATTTAGAAGAAGAAAGCTTAAAATCCTCATGATTAATAGTAATAAGTTTATCAGTCCAGCGGCAGAATATTTTTTCTATTGGATAAAAAATCAGCCAATTAATTATTGATGCTCCTTTGTAAAAATGGAAACCGTGGGCAGTATATATTACATTAGTTCCATTTGTTCTTGATTTTCTCGTAGCTAAGCGAGTAACGATTCCCCCCATAGGCGTATTACAATGTACAAATTCGTATTTCTCACTTATTGTGATTTTTCTAAGTTTTTTATATGCTTTAATATTATCTAAGCTTTTGGGAGATCTTGAAAATGGTAAATCATAAATTTTCTCAGCCCAATCAATTTTTAATCCATTTTTCTCAGCTAAATTATTTTTTGCTGCAATGTGAATTTTGTATCCTTTTGAATGGAGCATAATTGCTAATGGTCTATGAAATTGAGCTATATGACTCAGAACTGTAGCAACTAATAGTACTTTTTTATTACCCATTTTGTTTACGACGATGAAGATATTTGTATAATATTTTAGGAATTAATCCCTTAAAAAGAGGGACATATGCATAAATTTTATAATAATAAGGTAAATCGAATATTTTATATATAATGAGTTTTATGTGCATCTCATTTAACCTGTTTTGAAAGGTTCTTCTCAGTGTTGCATTTCTGTCATCTCTCATTTTATATAAAGGTTTACTCAATCTGTACCCTTTGAATCCATTAGCATATAATTTGAACCATAAATGATAATCTTCAACTCTTAATAATTTCTTATCTACAGAATAGCCTCCTACATCAAGGTATGCCTTGGTTCGAATTAGAACAGGAGCATGAAAAAAAGGTGAGTTTTTAATAAATTCTATTTTATCGGGACTTCCTTCAGTTAGTTTCAATGTCATAAAATCACCTTTTTCATCAAAACAAATCATTGAAGTTGTGACAAAATCATATTCAGGATTTTCATCAAGAAATTTTATTTGTGTAGCAAATCTATCAGGTAAAGATATATCATCCCCATCCATTCTTGCAACATATTCTGTATTCGCATATTCTAAGCAATGATTTAATGTATAATTTAATCCCATGTTAGAAGGATTCTTAATAACTAGGAATTTATCAGGATATAATTCTTGATATTTTAAAGCTAGTTTAAGTGATCCATCTCTAGATCCATCATCACAAAGAATGACTCTGAAATTTTTATACGTTTGAGCTAATAGAGAATCTAAAGCTTCTTTTAAAGTATTTTCACAATTATAAATCCCCATAATGACTGAAATTCGTATTTGAGAATTTATAGAGTTATTTAGTTTCATGCTGAGGAAAACGGGAGTGTTTTAATTATTTGAATATTTTATATTTTATATAATTGCGTACATATAGGCGTTGAGACTTAGAAAGTAAGAAATGATAAGAAAGAAATAGAATGGTAAAGCATGAAGTAAATATTATTGTAAGTAACCTTTGAAAATTGGATTCTAAAAAGATTTTTGGAATAAGTGAAATAAAATAGCCAATGGTTCCGATTAGAGTGACTTTTAATAAAGCCTTTATAAATGTGAAGTAATTGAATTCCTTAACTAAGTTCTTTAATATAATCATGCTAGAAATAATTAGAACAAAGTTAACTATGATAGTAACATAATATATCCATTGAGGGCGTCCCCCTAATTTTAAAGCTATGTAAGAGCCCCCGAGAATAATAAGATGTAAAAAACTATTTGTAATACTTAGAGATTTTATTTTTCCCGTTGCTTGAATACCAATATTAAGTGTATAATTAGCAGTTCCAAAAATTGATGCTATTAACGCTAATTGGCATAAAATATTGGTCATCTTAGGTGTATTCTTCAACCATAATTCTAAAACATAATTAATTTCAGTATTTAAAGGAATTACAATACATAACATTGCAACAAGTGAAAATTTTGCACCATCGGCTATAAGTGATGAAAAATTATTGAATGAGTGTGAAGCAAAACTTTTTATAATTTGAGGTCTGTAGGCTGTAACTATATTCGAGGAAAAAGATAAAATATTATTATTGACTTGATTGGCAATACCATTAGCTGCGTTTATAAAGACACCAAAAAATAAATTTATTAAGATTGTCAAACCTTGTACCCTTAATGTTAAACATAAGTTGCCTAATACATTCCAACCTGAAAAATAAAGAATTGGTTTTATTAATTCAGTTTTCCATATGAATTGTAATTTACTTTCTTCAAAATTTTTGACGCAATATATCCTATATATAATTGCTATTAAAATATTAATTCCGGTAACTGCAGCTGAATACCAAATGAGATGATTAGAATTAATAATTAAGAGAATATATGCCATTACTAATCTTAAACCAGCTACTAGAAGTTCGATATATGCATATATTGACATTTTTTCATGTGCTATTACATCGGCAGTATATGGAATTTGAGTTACCGAAACTATCATTCCTAAAATAGTAAATTGATATACCCAGTTAGCAGCATAAATACTATTTTCCGGTATTGATAATTTATTATTTAAAAACCATAATCCAATTGATTCCCCCAAAATAATTATTAATATTGCTAAAATTGAATTTATTAAAAATGAGGAGGAGAATGTTTCTTTTAGTTTTTTTAGATTATTATTTCCCAATTCAAAAGTGATGAAACGTGAAATTGCACCACTTAATGAGGAATTTAAGAAACCCATAAAACCGATAATACCACCCACCACATTATAAACACCAAAGTCTTCAACCCCCAATGCTTCTAAGACGACTCGAGAAGTATATAAAGATACTCCCATGGATAGAAGCATTCTTAAATACAACGCAACTGAATTCTTAACAATAAGTCGATTGTTAGTCATCTTAAAGTCGACTCCTAATTATTTTGGCTGGATTTCCCCCAACTATGGAAAATGGAGGTATATCTTTTGTTACGACGGAACCGGCTCCAATTACAGAACCATCCCCTACTTTGATTCCTGGCAGAATGATTACTCTTCCCCCAATCCAGACATCATTCCCAATTAAAACAGGTTCATCTTTTTTAAAGCCTTGACGATTCATGGGAATCTTTGGATTGGAAAATTCATGATTTTGGGTATAAATTATACATTCAGGACCCATCATCACATTATCACCTATTACTACTTTTCCGTGTAGCTGAGCATTTATACCAATTCCAGAGTTATTCCCAACCGAACATAGGGATGTTATCATTGCACCTTTTTCAATATTAACATTAGTTCCTATGGACAATAAAATTTTTCTCGCAAAAAAAACTCTAATATATCTTGAAATTTTACCCAAATATCCATTATAAGATTCCGGTAAGTTTATGGAAATATTAAAATAAGAGAACAAATAAATCCTTCTTTTTATTTTTTTTAAGATTGTCATATAATGAGCATTTTAAGTATTTTAGAAGATGTATTGTTACGGATGTAACATAAGAGGCTATTTATTAAAAATGGATCAATATTCACTTTACTCTTAATTATTCTTCAAAATAGTTATTATTCTGTTTAAAAGTTATTCTTTAAAGCAGTACAATAATTACTCTGGATTTGCAATAATAAATGTCTTTCATTATACTATCTTTGAAAATAAGTTAATCCACACACTTAAAATTGATATTTTGTCTTAACCAATTTATAGAATCTCGTTTTAAAATATTAATTTTCCTATTTACCTCATCATAATTAATTGATGAATCCGACATCCCGTCATAAGCAAGAGATAAAAATCGATTTTCAAGACCGATATTACTTAAAAAGTCAATCATACGTGAACTATTCCCTTCCCCCTTTTGTCCAAAAGTGTAAAATTCTTTTTGGAATATTATACTAAATATTGTAGCGTGAAAAGAAGTAGTTATAATAAATTCAGCATCTTTAATCAGACTCAAAAATTCAATCGGTCCTACTTTTTTAAGAATACGATCCGCATAATGGGGGTCTGAATAAATTGCAAAAATTTTGAGATTATTTTTATTAGCAATAAATTTAACTAACTTTTCAATTTCAGGATCATTTAATTTAAAATCATAAACTAATAAATATTTTTTATTAATTTTTTGGGGGGAACAAAGTGCTTCCCACTCATATTTATTTATGAGGAAAACTGGATCTAACGTGACAGTAGATTTTATATTGAATTCTTCAAGAATTTTTTTACCAGTTTGTTCTCTAACAGAAATAGCACGAAAATGTTCTAAAGAATTTGCTACAAAAGTTTTATATTTTTTAGGGACTTCAGATATTCCAAAACTTGCTGAGTAGGAGATACATTTATCACTATTATTTTCAAAAAGAAGAT